>NZ_BSQC01000007.1:0-316394 GCF_030268145.1 Brucella sp. NBRC 12950 | reverse complement strand
CAATACGCCACGCAAATGTCTGGGGTACAAAACGCCTGCAGAAGTCTTTCGGCAAAAATTAGTCGCAAACAGACATCGTTATGCGTAAGCTCAAACGGCAAAAGTCGCGCTTCAGCATGACCTCACAGCATGACAAAAACGCTCGACTGGCTCTGCTTTAGCAGACAGAAACTTTATCATACAGCAATGTTTTTCAAGAAATCAATGAAAGCTCTGACCTTTGCCGGTATATGACGTGTATTCGGATAAATCGCAGACACCGCTTGTTTTGGAAAACGAAAATCAGGCAAAAGATGAAGTAAGCGCCCTGCAGCGATATCGTCAGCGACCAACCATTCAGGCAACAATGCCACTCCGGCGCCGCGCAAAGCGAACTCCCGCAACGCTGAAGAACTATCTGCCGTTATCATTGCCTGAGTTTGCATATCGAGCATTTCCTGAATTTTGTTTGGCGCTTCAACCTTCCAGATTAATGGTGTGTCCAAACGGCTATGTGCCATCCACCTTAAAGCTTTAAGCTCATGAAGACTGGATGGCTCCTGAACATTTCGATTTTCCAGATAATCCGGTGCTGCGACCGGAAGAATGGAAAATGTTTCAATCAGAGCCGCGCGATACCCGGTATCTGCGATCTGTCCCAGACGTATTGCAATATCAAAACGCTCTGCAACCAGATTAGCATGTCGAGATGATGCGCTGTGTTGTATTTTCAATTGCGGGTGCATTTGAGAGAATGCAGCAAGTGCAGGAACGATTTTGTAGACCCCATATTCGAGCGTGGTTGAAATCCGTAACAGCCCGTTCAGTTCCTGATGCCCGCTCCGCGCATCCTCCTCAGCTAGAGCGGCATCTTGCAGCAGTCTTTGCCCGTGTGTGTAAAACCTCTGCCCGGCCTCAGTCAGCATTAAACGCCGCGTCGTTCGGGTGAGCAGTGATACGCCGAGATCAGATTCAAGTTGCTTGATATTAAAGCTAATAACCGCCCGCGTCTGACCAAGCAGCTCCGCCGCTGCTGTAAATGATCCGCTATCAACAACCGTCACAAAAATATTGACCCGTTGTAAATTGAGCATGAGAACAGTGCCTATTGTCAAAATTATTCTGCTATTTATTTCAGAATTGTCAGGCTTATCATCATTACCATAAGGCGTATAGACGGGTCTTCGTAAGGAGATCCCATGGCATACCGGACTAAAATCGCGACTATTTATCTGCTGGGTTTCTTTCTGGACCTTATTAATCTCTTTGTCGCGAGTGTTGCTTATCCGCTCATCGCACGCGATCTTAATGCAACGGTGACAGAACTTAGCTGGATTGGCACGGGCTACATTCTCGGCCTGACATTGATTATACCTTTGAGCAGCTGGTTATCTAAACGCTACGGCGCCAGAACCATATTGCGACTGTCGCTGACGCTGTTTGCAGTTGCTACAGCGGGCGCAGGCATGGCCGGATCAGTTTACACCCTGATTGCATGGCGGGTATTCCAAGGTTTGGGTGGTGGCCTGCTTATTCCGGTTGGCCAGACTTTGACATATCAGCATTACCGGCCGGATGAACGGGCCGGCCTGTCTTCGGTCATCATGCTCGTTGCCTTACTCGCACCGGCTCTCTCGCCTGCGGCAGGCGGGATCATTGTTGATTACCTTGGCTGGCGCTGGATATTCTTTCTCAACCTGCCACTAGCACTTTTAACACTCTGTTTTGCCCTTATCTGGCTTAAAACAGATAACCAGCATACCAGCCCTATTCCGCCATTTGATTTCTTCAGCTTTCTTACCGGCTCACTCGGATTGGTGTTTTTATTGTTTGGCCTGTCACAACTCGCCGATCAAGGAATGCTCTACAACGGAACACTTAGCGTTTTAGCCGGGCTGGCAGCTATCGCCCTCTTCATTCGCCTCAGCCTGAAAAAACCACAGCCCATCCTGAATTTGCGCTTAACCGCTGATCTCCTGATGGGAACATCAATGCTTGTTTATTTGCTGATCCCTGGTGTGTTTATTGGCATCAGTATGATTACAATGCTTTATCTTCAATCGGTACTGGGAATGACAGCCGCAAATACCGGTTTTCTGATGCTCCCATGGTCGCTGGCTTCATTTATTGCCATCAGCCTGACCGGAAAATTCTATAATCGATGCGGGCCACGTCCGCTGTTTATGATGGGTTGCGTCCTGCAAGGCTGCGGTATTGCTATGCTCTCTCAAACACAGAGTGCAGACCAATATTCGCTGTTCATGATTGCATTCGCTTTTATGGGCTTCGGCGGCAGTCTGTGTAGCAGCACTGCACAAAGCACTGCCTTTATACAGGTTCAAGCATCCGATCTGGCAGATGCCAGCGCAATCTGGAACATCAACCGGCAGCTGGCCTTTGGTTTAGGCGTCGCTCTTCTGTCTCTGTTTCTCAGCGCCATTTTATCCTGGCACGCTGTTACTGATGTAACCGACCCGTCTCAGTCCAAAGCTGCGATACAGGCTTTCCATAGCTGTTTTCTGATCATCGCCCTGACTGCTTTGATCCCGCTCGCCATATGCGCGCGGCTACCAAACCGTGAAATTCTTGCCAATCTTCAATCCCAAACCTAAGCAAAAGAGATTCACAATGACACAATCCGATATGTATTTTGGCCTTATCCGCAACACAGTCAGCATGATTGAGGACTGGTTTAGCGGCGCCGATAACAGTGCTAAACTCTATGAAAAACTCATGGCCGGTTTTTCAGCAGATTTCACAATGATCACGATGGGCGGTTCAGAGCTTGGCTATCCTGAAATCAGTGCCTTTTTTAAAACACAGGCCGGTGCAAAATCAGGGCTGAAAATTACCCTCGAAAATATGTCTGTTATATATGAAGGTGCTGATGGCGCTATTGTAACCTATCATGAAATTCAGGAGCAGCCAGGCCACGAACCAAAAAAGCGCGTGGCGACAACCTTCCTGAGCAACATAAGCACCCAATTGCAATGGAAACATTTGCATGAAACATCGGTTGCTTAAACTGAGACGCAAGCGGTGTGGTTAACCCTTTTTACAAAGCCTGAAATGCAAGAACGAGGCGGCGCAACACTGACGCTGCCCGTTCACCGGTAACACTTGAGACAAAAACAATGTCCCGTTTCGGTAATGGCGGTAATTTGGTCTTCTCACTAATATCTACCAGTTGAGAAGGCGCAGCTTTATATGTCAGCAACGCCACTGCCAAGCCAACATCCGCACCGGCCGATTGTTGCGTGCTGCATGAGTTTAGAGTTAATTCCGGCTAGGTCGGAATGACAACGTAAGTGATCAGGGTCGTGCCCGTGGGGATGTTGCTGTGGTATCGGACAGGCAGTAAGAAGTGTGCAAACTGCTGTATGCACGAAGGGGTGCAGTTTGAAGGCTTTATCAATTGTCGCGTCAAGCGGACTGAAAATCGTACGCGGTCTCAAAACGCTTGAGGTGAGGCGGTAGTCTCCAAGCCTTCGGCCCGACGAAGAACTACTGATCGTTGAAAATGATGGATTCCTACGAGCAGATGGCGAAGAGGATCAAGACGGTAGAGCTGTTGCCATCGTGAGGATCGCATCTGTCACGCCGTTTCTGCATACCGATATGGCCGCAGCTTGCGCGAACTATTTTGAAGAGGGATGGTTAGCGTGGGAACTTACGAACATACGGCGGATTACTTATTCAAAGACGGTGCTCGCTGCGCGAGGCATTTATGAACTCACTGTAGACCTCTAGTATCCATTATCGCCCAGTTGATCGGCGGACCTGCAAAGCAATCCAAGAGTGTCAATTCGCACAGCGTAAGTAGCCCCGACTATATCGTTTCGACCCGAGCGGAACGCAAATTCATCGTTCGTTCGGGCTTAGCGTACTATTTTTGACTGCGCTTGTTCAGCCCCCTATAATGGCTATCATAGCGTTGTTGCCGACAACATCAGCAAAGACCGCAGAACACGGTTGCGCAAGCTCAGACGTTACCCAGAGCTGCGCAAGTTTGTCATTGAACAATTGGAAGCCCATTGGTCGCCAGAACAGATCTGCGGCCGACTAATTAGCCTTGGCCTGAGCGCGATACGTCTGTGTGCCGAAACAATCTATCGCTTCATCTATTCAAAAGAAGAATATGCCCTGAAGCTGTATGAACACCTGGCTGAGATGCGAACAAAACGCTGCCCACGCGGCACCAGACGATCGCGCAGTTCCCGCATTCCAGAAGCATTTCGTATTCATCAACGTCCTGATTTTATTGGCAATCGTCTGCAATTCGGCAATTGGGAAGGTGACTTGGTCATTTTCGATCGACACCTTGGAGAAGCCAATGTCATGACATTTGTTGAATGCAAGAGTCGTTATTGCGTCATCATTAAAAATAGCAGTCGGCACTCTAAACCTATCATGAACAAAATCATTCAGACCTTTGCTGCGCTGTCTTATCATGCACGCCGCAGTTTTACCTTTGATCGTGGTTTCGAGTTTATGGGGAATAGGGCTTTGGAGGATGGAATGGGGGCAACAAGCTCGTTTTGCGACCCAAACTCACCATGGCAAAAAGGTGCGATTGAGAACATCAACAAGCGCGTTCGACGGTATTTACCCAGCAACACGGACCTAACGCTGGTTAGCCAGGTTCAGTTAACTGCCCTCGCCCACAATCTCAATGCAATCCCGCGCATGTGTCTTGGATTCAAGACACCCGCCGAGGTTTTTGCTAAACTTTTGCAGGAAGCGGCTTAATTAGATACCCTCACCATAGGCATGATGTATTTGGGATAGCTTCTCCAAGGCGCTGTAGTAAAGATAAAAACTTGCATAAAATACCTGAAAAACGTATATTACGTAATTAAAGGAGCGACCATTATGAAGCAATTCACCTTTTCTGACATGAATCGCCTGTCCGGTGAAATACTGGAAACAGCACTGATCGAGCCGGTTTCTCTCACGAAACGCGGCAAGGAAAAGCTGGTTATCGTTACAGCGGATGCCTACCGCCGACTTCTGGGGAAGCCGCAAGCAGATGCTTACGGTCTGTTTGATGCCCCGGATCATATACACCGCGAACTAATGGACGGACTGGATGCGATCATAAATGAAAGTGACACAGATGCTTGAACGCGGCCAGATCGTCAGGTTCTTCTATCTCTGGAAGTGGCAGGCAAAAACCGGCGAGGAATCCGGTCGGAAAGCGCGCCCGGTTTGTATCGTCATTCGCACGCCGGATAATCCCGCTCGGTTGTTCCTGTTTCCGATCACCTCACAGGAGCCAGACGCCAGCCGCATAGCTCTTGCCTTTAACCAGATTGAATGCAGACGGGCCGGATTGGCTTATCCTTGCTGGATTATTCTTGATGAATATAATCTCGTCGATCTTGATCACCCATATGACTTTGATGGCACCCGTCCATTAGGCGCGGTCAGCCCCGCGTTCCTCAAAGAAATCGCGAAGAAAATTCAATCCGCTGCCGCTGATGGTAGGTTGTCTGCGTTTCAACGATCTTAATAATCAGATTGTCATTTAGAACGCCGATAACGAATGTATAATGCTGTTTTGGAGCGCGCAAGAGTAACAACGATGGACCCACAATTTGGACGCGTTGATCCAGCAAACTATCTTGATTGCGCTAGCTGGATACACCACAAACAAAACAGTAACTGAAAAGGCCCTAGGCCGAAAGGGTATGCGATTCAAAGAATGCTACCCTGACAGACAACGGCGCTATGGTCTGCCTAAATGCCATAGCACTCTAATCCGGAACTTTTATCAAGCCACAATCGGGCTATGGCCCGAGCCCCTAACCATCTGGCGCCCGTGTTTCGTACGACCCACGGTTAAGAGAAGATCGAACAAAGTGGCCTGACACAATTTGGTCCCGCGCTTTATGAGCTCAACATCGACAATATTTGCGCCAGTATTCCGCAGCCCAAATGCCGTGTCTTTGCAAGATTGTCTGGCCAAGGAATTGCGGCTGCGTGAAATCGATACGATCGAGCAGCAAATGCGTATGAGGTCAGCCTGGCTCAGTTGACTGCCCTCGCCCATGATCTCAACGCAACCCAGCGCAAGTGTCTTGGATTCAAGACACCCGCTGAAGTGTCAGCTTCCCCTTTGCAGGAAGCTGCATAATCAGATACCCTCACCATAGGGATGATGAAGTTGGGATAGCTTTTCCAACAACAGCAGACCCTATGTGAAGCCCTGAGAGTTGCCGAAATAGCGGCGCTTGCCGTTAGTATATTTCAGAAAATCGGGGTTCGTACACTTGTGGCATCAGACTCGGATTTCATTGAAGCGCCAGCAAATATCGCCCGAGAAACAGGAATTCAGGCGGAGTTTATGTAAGCCAGAAAATCCGAAAAATCCTATCATGTAAAAAAACAGGACTCACGCTGTGACGGTAAACATATGTATGTCGTATAGGCCCACTACGGCACGCACCGACTCTTCTCAGCCGCAAAAAATGCAAGATGTACTATGCCAGTTAGGACAAATGATGGAAAAATAGCATTTCATCTGTTCCGACAGGATTTTAGAATATCCGGTCTGCTCCTTCATACAGAATACGTATTTTCGGTTCATTTTGAGAAACGAAGCAAATCAAAGATACGCAAAAAATCTTTGCCCCATATATTCATTATTAACTATCTAAAGTAAAAGTCTATTTCTCCAAAAATGGCGCTATTGTTAATGACGGCACCGTTTTTGCCGGATGGAGTAACAATACCGTTGTTATAAAAATTCCATTTTAGGTTATTGATTTTTGGCTGAAAATTGCCTTGTGGAACAAGTTTAACATTTATATTTGTCATTCTAACGAGCTCATCAGGTGGAAGATCATGCCAATCATCGGTATAAGGCTCAAAGCATTCGAGGAGTAAGTTCATGGCAGATGGCATATCAACTGTTACCTTCGTTGATGCAAACTTAGAGCCAACAAATTCCATTGTATATGTATACGCATTTTCCGTTTGAGAAACGAACGATATTCGTGCTTGTAAGCTTTCCCCTGGCACTACTGAGACACCATCGCCTCTGACATAATTTTTATCGTCCTTAGTGTACCAGCAAGACACGTTCCAGCTCTTTTCATTGGGATCCCAAGTTAGTACAGGCTGGATCAGTCCTGCGCGGTTACTATCCGACTGCAGGCCATTCCATAAAAAAAGTGTTTTTTGGCCTGGATTTGGGGAAGTTGGAACGATCCAGGAAGTGGTGAACTCTTGGATTATTGGATCGGTTGCAGATGTTAAACCGACACTTGCCCACGCCGAATAGTTACCTATCATGCCCGTGATAGCTTTTCCCCCACCGAATTGTAGAGGCCGGTGACGCAATGTATTTGAGTTGGTCATTTATTTTCTCCAATTATTTTTATATTCATATTTTGTCATTTAGAAATGAAATCTTACTATATATAACTATTATATATTTTCCTTTTATATAATAGAATGGAGGCAAGATAATAAAAACAAATATTAATGCTGTTGTAAATAGAAAAATAAACAATAAAAACTCATGCTGATGTCAACTTGCCGCGTTTCGTATTGATCGGATTGGGCTTCGCGAATACCCATTGCGTCGGTGGAATGCGCGGTTACGGCGGTCGTCAGCAAGAAACCCAACGCGTGCGACTTAAATTTGAAAATGAAAGCCTCGTTAGAATGTGCAGGGCGTCATGTTCGAAAATCTCGGCCCAAAAGAACTCGAACGGGATAGAGTATGCCAATGAATGGAATGATGTTTCCAGTCTGTTCGACCTGGGCGTGGCATTATGCACTGCTCTTTTTCCGATACCATCATCGAACCGACACGTTTACCTGAACGCACTCCTTGTCCCTCTGCAATATTGCCGCATTTGGCCAGATTTGGCAGGTCTTCCCGTAGTGGCTTAAGGCTTAAGTGATCACATCACATTGCGATCGGAGCTTAGGGGGTACCACATGCGCTCCAGTATCGCATAAATTTGATCGTCGGATAGATCGAAACTGCTGCAAAACGGATGCGTTCGCTATCATTTTCCGCTCGAACATGCCATCAGCGCCGTCAGGGCGAGCGAGAGTAAAACACCGAACGTCGATCGACTTAAGACGACCAACAATCCAAATGTAGAACAGAAAAAATTGAACGCAAATTCTCACGATATAACGATAGATCGCACGCATGCAGGGATGATCATCTTTGCGCTTGCGTTAGGGGGCTTCTCCATTGGAACGGTAGAGTTCGCCGCTATGTCTCTCGTACCCTACTTCGCAAGCGATCTGAATGTTGATCCCGCGGCGGCTGCTCATGCGATTTCAGCATATGCTTTGGGCGTCGTCATCGGAGCACCTGTTCTTGCAGCCTTTGGTTCAAAATTTCCTCGGAAAGCTCTGCTCATTACTTTGATGGGGTTTTACGCGTCTGCCAATTTGGCCGCTGCATTTGCGACGACCTATCCAACCTTTGTGGCTCTTCGTTTCCTTGCGGGCTTGCCACACGGCGCTTATTTTGGGGTTGCAGCCCTGGTTGCGGCATCCCTCGTACCGGTAAACAAGCGATCTTGGGCCGTCTCGATGGTGATGCTTGGGCTAACGTTCGCCACGCTGCTGGGAGTTCCGGGTTCGAGTTTCATCGCACAGAACTTAACCTGGCGATTTGCCTTCGGCTTTGCTGCATTTTTGGCATTTATGACAGCCATTCTTGTGCTTTTTCTTGCTCCTAATACAAAGTCGACGTCCCCTACAGGCGCGTTCGGTGAGCTTGCCGCACTCGGCAACAAGCAAGTATTATTAACGTTGAGCGTTGGAGCGATTGGCTTTGGCGGCCTATTTTCAGTTTTCACCTATGTTGCAAGTACTTTGCAGGAAGTCACCCGCGCTCCAGACTGGGCCGAGCCGTTAATGTTCGTCATTTTCGGGGCCGGGATGGTGAGCGGCACTTGGATCACTGGGCGAATAGCGGATCGTAACCTTCTCGGGACAGCAGCAATGCTGCTTTTGCTAGCCTTGGTCATGCTAATTCTGTACCCTTTCACCGTTCATAATCTCTGGTTGATGGCGCCTTGTCTGTTTTTCATCGGGTTTTCCGGATCACTGGGCTTACCCCTTCAGACCTACTTGATGGACGTTGCAGGTGATGCGCAAACCATGGCCGCGGCAAGTCACCACGCAGCTTTCAACATCGCCAATGCACTCGGCCCGTGGTTGGCATCAATGGCGATTGCTCTTGGCTGGGGTTACGCTGCGAGCGGCTATGTCGGCGCTTTATTGGCTGCATGTGGATTGGTATTACTGCTTTTCGTTGCAAAGCAAGGCCGTACACAGCATAGAACTGTCATTCAACGAGCTGATAGGCCAGGCGGAGGGATGATTGATGTCGTTTCGACGCCATAACAATCCTGCCTTCATAATTCCATTGAGGGGCTACTCATAGTGCTCTTTGCTCGCCTGAGGGTAGCACTGTGAATTAGCTAAGCGTCCATTCTGCTGCTTCTGATTGAACAAGAGAATCCTCAATTCCGACTATTAGATCTGCCCAAGTTGGGTCCTCGGTAAAGCTGGCCAGCGAGCCACATGCAAGTATGAGTGGCTGCTTACCTAGCCGTTCGGCAATGTGCATCGCACAACCAGCCTGTTCCAACTCGGCAAACGGATCCACCTCCGCAGGCCGTAAAACTCGGTGTCCCCATAAACAAGGCATCACATCCGCTTTAAGTTCGTCTGCGAACGAACCGAACCCAAGAACTTTCATCACTCGCCAAATCAAATAACGCATCAAGGGCAGATAGATGGTTTGTCTGCTTCCGCCGAGAGTTCTCACGCCTGGCAAGATCGAAGTGACCAAAAAGGCCGTCACCATATTGGGCACCAAGCGCCGTTCGCCTAGCGCACGGCGCAGGCTAGCGACATCGAATTTTACTACAAAGCCTGGCTGGGCCTCGCTGAGGAGGGCCCCACCTTGCAGGCGAAGCGGAAGGATCCTGCCGCTGTCCATGCCCCAGAAAAGATCTGTTGTCCTCCTGATCCAGCCAGCCCAATGTCCGGCATTCAAAATGTCCAATTCGGCAAGCAGCCGAGATGCGAATGCACCATCTCCGACATAGCAGCGAGCAAGCCAGGAATCCCGATCCGCTAGGTGCGAAGCAACCAAATCAGCGACGTCGATGTCATCGAGCTGAAGGAAGTTGAAACCCGATGGAAACCAACGATCCCAGATGGCTAGGCTCCCCGCCTTTAAAGCCTCTGCTCCTGACGAAAACTCTTCAGTCGGCAGGTACCCGTTCAATCGCGCGGCGGAGCGATTTGCAGGCGCCTCGCCTTGGCGGCTGGAAAACGCAAACCTGTATGGCCCGCCAGGCGCGCATACGTTATATGGCACCATCCGGCTGCGTGTCAGGCCGAAGATGTTGACGGGTTCATGTTCCAAGTGCAACCAGCCAGGACCTTTCTTGGCTTTTTCGACAAATTTTACGGTCGAAACTGCGTAGGAAATATGCCAGTGGCGGGCATGCTCTTTAAGACCCATCAACCCGAAAAGGTGTGTGTAAAAGGCGTCTGGCTCGATTGCGAGGAGGCAATGTGGCCCCGTCTGCATAATGGGCGCATCGCTGAGCTGTTGCCGTGCAGAAAGAGCTTGTTGTGGATCGAAACCTGCCTTTAAGGCTGCATGCTCGATACAGGCCTGAAGTAGCGACATGGCTTTCGTGCGATCACCACCTTTAACATCGTGTTGGCTTACATCATAAACAAACCGGGCATATTCGGTCAGCGGCCGCGTCCAGAACGGGGCAATTTTTGGCATGAGGTACGACAGGGCGCTTACGGCACTGGCCTTTGAACATGGATTTAAACCCTGTGGAGTTAATCTATTCATCGAAGAGAGGACGCTTTCCTAGTGGCAGCAGCAGTCGGCATGCCGCGTACAAAGACAGGAGAACTACTGTTACAATCATGAAAACCCCATAGTTTGCGAAAGCTGTTGAAGGCAAAATGGAATCGCCAAGCGCTGCGACGAGCCCGTAAACTATTAGGCCAAAACCCATGCAGGTGGCTTGGATCACTCCCTTTACGCGCCCTAGAAAACGAGGAGTGACGGTACGCTGAATTTCGACGTCAATCAGGATTCTCGAGGTGTTGTAGACGGCACCGAGGGCCGCAATGAGGGCGACTGCGGGAACAAACGACGGTACTGCGTAGAATGCGGACATCCCGGTGGCTGCCGCAAATAGCGCATATCGCAAAGCTCCCGTTGTTGGAGTGCGAAAATAGGCGGTCGTGAGAAGAATGCCAGAGACAACAGATCCAACTGCCCAGGCGGCTTCGAGATTGCCAAACTCGATTGACGTTCCCTGCATCTCCCGCAGAACGTAGCCTGAGAGCAAGGTGTTGATCAACATGCCAGTCGTGTAGATCTGAGCATAAATGATCGCAAGGTTTCTAAGTGCGCCCATTCTCCAGATCTGCGCCACGCCCTCAGTCTCATGCTCAGCTTCCACCGGCACTTGATGGCTGCGCCGACCCTGCGTTGTGCGAATGGCTCTCCGTAAATGTTGCATCAACAGCGTGGATGCTATGAAGCAAAGGGCAATCGACCAGAATACGTAGCGATCAGACATCAAATCGAGAAGGAGACCGACGGCAAACGCACCAGCGAAGTTACCCGTCTGCATGCCAACGTAGGACCAGGCGTTGAAGGAGACAAGTCGGTCAGGGGGGCTGATCGATGGCACGATGGACTGGATCGCAGTCATATAGAGCCGATCAGCGGCAGAATATGATATCACCCCGATGTAGAGCGCGCTTGAGCTAATCCCTCCCGCAAGTGAAATACCCAGCATTGCAACAACAAGGATTCTCGCCAAGTCGGCAGCAATACAGACTACTTGTCTGTTCCATCGGTCGGCGATGATTCCGGTTGGACCGCTTACCACGAATTCAGTCACTGTGCCGGCGATCAGAAGAAGTGCAACGGCGCGAACGCTGTCGGTTGCAACCAGCATAATCCAGGCCGTTGCAACAAAGAAGGCGTTGCGGCCAACACTGAAAAAGAACATGCAAGCAAGAAACAGGCGGCGCGAGCGAACTATCATCTCGACTGAAATCTTTGTGATGATACCGGCCCCTCGGCAATCTCCTCGCCGACTGATCTTGCCGGCCGCCATGACCAATCAACATTGGGCCCAGTTTCTGCGTTGTTGAGCAAGGTGAAAGGTAGTTGCTCGTAACTAAATTCGGCGGGAATTGCCGGCCTAATCATCCCATTGACAAAATCCTTCAATGACCGCTCAGAGTTGGAGGAAACGATCGTATAAAAGTTTCCGCTGTTCCAGGTAACAACGGAGAAACGAAAATTCTGCCTCAGCGCTGCTATCGTTTCTTCCAGCCCAACTTCATAGTTCGACATGGTTTTCAGGATTTCGCTTTTTTTTGATGCAATCTGTGTACGGGTGAAAAAACGAGACTTGAACTCTTCATCCTTCTGATGCTCTCGACGATCATATTCCTCGCGTTTAGAGTGTGAGAGCTTCTGAATTTGAATGAATAAGCCATTCTCTCGAATTCTCGGCACCACGAAGGCCAGTTGGTTGTCACGGTCTGCCCCGTACATCTGAAATGTCGTGTCTTCCAAAAGGACATCAAAACCGTCTCGAAACGGGTGAAGATCGACATTACTCCAATAGCTTTCTTCGGTCAGATCGAAGAAAGGGCCATAGTAGAAATGGGCATTGCTACTTCCTCGATTTGCGTAAAAACTTTCGCGATTGCCGGCTGTCGGGCTACAGCAGAGGGTATTGAGGCGACCATCACCAAGCTTCGCCAGCGTACGCGCGAACGTGCCCTCTCCAGCGCCAAGAGTATAGACTGTCGCTCCTCGCCTGGTGCGCGCCCAGGCTTCCAAAGCGTAGGCAAGTATTGCCGATCCGAGACGGCACTCCTCTTCCACACGGAATGGTATGCTTGCGAAGTAATGGCTGTCAAAATGTCCCCAAAGCTGGCGATGGCTATCCCAGAACACAAGGCTATCTATGTCGTACTGAAGGAGGCCCTTGTCCGGCGAAGGTTTCATGAGACCAGGAGCGCCGGCGATGCCAGTTGCCGTATTATTGAAGAAGCATGCAAACGTGTTGAGGCGCGGCGCTTGCCGCCATTGTTCGATCGTCTTAGGGCTGACCACTTAGCAACTCCTTAGTAAGGATGCATTATTTACGTTCGCCCACCCTTTGATAATAGCAAAATATATTATTTAAAAATATATACGCGTGAATGTGTAAGGCGCAGATATCCAAATATTATTGTTCTTACGAAGAGACTCAATATCTTTTATCAAAATCTATTATCGATTTTATTCGTAAACTTGGTCGCGGGCGATGCGACTATACATAATGAAATTAAAAGCTTCGCCGATCAATTCCCAATTTATTATTATATTATTGGGAATGAAACAATATCGCACTCCGGTGAAAAGGTGTTTGGCGATTGCTTCCCGGGATTATTGAGCATGTTTTCTCATGCCCTGCTCCGAGAAGCAGTTGATGGGAAAACACCGCCCACTTCGGTAGCAAATATGTTTCAGATGACGACCGGAGATGCGGGCGGGTAACATTGCCCCTCGAGGCTTCTCGGAGAGACTAGGGCTGACTGCCGTTATCAGATCCGCCGGCCTCATGGCGTGGCATGCATCACCCGGTCCACGTCACTCAAACGCCGGGTGGGCACGCTTAGTACGCTACCAAGATTACCACCAATTGCCCGCTAAGATATCGCCAATAGGATCAAAGGAGAATTCGCCGATACAATGGCCACCTGCACCCCTAATTTGAATAGTGTCGCAGGTGGCCATAGCTCGAGAACCTAGCGTGATCTAGGCGATGTATCGGGCCCGATTTATCTTCTCAACAGGTCATTAATTGCGCTTTCAATGAATACCGTGTCAGCATCATTCAATCCTTCGCCTGCAACGTGGCCCCAGTGGGATTCCAAAATCCGAAATTCCGCATTAGGGACTTGTGACGCTTCCCGAGCAGCATCTTCGACGGTAAAGTACAGATCGCTGGATGAAGGCATTATGATAGTGTCGGCCTTTATCGCGCCCAAAGCTTTGTCGAGATCGAACTGATACTTCTCATTTGCGCTAATATCTGCACGCTGCCCCGTCCATAAATGAGCAAGAATATCGTTTGCATCACGCTTTAAAAACCAATTCTCCCAGAATCTTACAAGGAAATCATCAAGTGATGCATAACCAAGTGCTTTTTCGTCCAGTCGCTGGCGAAAAAATGCAGGAGAGAAACCCCATGCGGCGTAAATCCGAGCCGCGACGCGAAGACCGGCATTTGGTTGCTCTGAATAGACGCCATTGCAAAACTTGGCGTCCATCTCGATGGCCGCCCTCACACTGTCAAAGAACACATGAAAGTGCCGCGATGTACGGGCGGCACTCTGGAACGCGAAGAGACGTTTCACCATTTCAGGATAGGCTGAAGCCCATTCGAATGCCTGCGCCCCACCCAACGACCATCCTATGGCGAGGTGGACCGCATCGATACCGAACCTCTCCCGTAACAGTCGGTATTGCTGTTTGACGTTGTCGTAGATTGTAATGTGTGGAAAGCCGCCATTTGTCTTTGCGTTTGGTGTGTTACTGGGTGAGCTTGAAAGGCCGTTACCGAACATATTGGGTACAACGATGAAGTATTTATTGGGATCAAGCGCCCTTCCTATACCGATTAGCCATTCTGCATCCTCATGCGTAGCTGCAAAGGAGGTATTATAGACGATAACGTTGTTTTTCTTTTCGTTTAAACACCCATAAGTCTTGTAGGCAAGTCGCGCGCCGGCCATTTGTCTCCCTGATTGCAACGTGATGCAGCCGAGTTCGAAAACGTCATGTTTCAATTCAGTATCTCCATTGACGAGCCTGCATTAAAAGCAGCGCTACTGCGGGAAAAATAGCCGAGATAAACAAAGTTGCCCGAAGACCGATGGCGTCTATTGTCTGACCGCCAATGAACGATCCGGTTGCGATGGCGATGTTAAAGACCGAGACAAAAAGTGCGGTCGCAATTTCAATGGCCGATGGTGCGGCTTTCATCATCCACGACTGTAGAGTGACGGACACCCCACCATACGCTAGGCCCCACAACACGAGCAGGCTGATTGCAGGAGCAGGTGTCCCGCCCAAAGCCGCAAAACCAAGAATTGCAGTCAATAGGCCGATAGCAATTGTGCCAAGAGCAATCCCGAGCCATTTTCCGGCAATAGTGCCTAAAAGAAAGTTTCCGATAATTCCTGCTAACCCAAAGATAAATAGTAGTCCGGCGATCCATTCAGGAGAAACCCCAGAAATTGTCTGCAAAGCAGGGGTGATAAACGTGTAGGCCATGAAATGCCCTGCCACGAGCATCCCTGTCAGAAGCAATCCGAATTGAACTGACGAACGCTTTAGTTCAGCAATAAACTGCCAGGGGCGAATAGATTGAGCAACAGGCAGACAAGGTAGGACCCACAAGCTAAGACAAAGGACTATCGCGCTGAATACTGCCATCGCACCAAATGCCCATCGCCAACCGAAGGAATCCCCAATCATTGTGCCGACCGGGACACCAATTACCGAAGCCGCTGCGACACCGCCAAAGATTATTGCCGTCGCCAATCCGGCCGATTGAGTGGGTGCCAACCGCGGCGCAAGTCCACCAGCAACTGCCCATATGCCGCCCATACAAATCCCGACTGCGGTCCGCGCTAAAAGCAGCCATAGGAACGTTTGTGCGATGGCAGATGCAATATTTGCTGCAGTCAGTAGAAGAAGTAGACCTGCAAGAATATGCCGCCTGTCGATGTCGCTTGCCACAATGACTACAAAAGGCGCAAAGAAGGCTGCAAGAATTGCAGGGACTGAGACGATCAACCCGGCGGAACCGACTGAAATATTCAGTGCTTCTGCAATCGAGGTGATCGGGCCCACCGGTAGCATTTCCGTCGTCACGACTGCAAACGTTGTGAGGCTCACAACATAGACAGCTGCCCATCTTCGGACTCCCTCCTTGAGGGTTTGCTCCGCTATTAGTTCCAAATCAGTTTCCTTTCATCTCAGGGTGAGTAAGTCTCGCCGCTCTAGATGAAGTGCTTTACTAGGTCTGATAAATCTATAAAGTAGGTTACATTCGCAACAGATGGGACATTTTGGATACAATGCTCGATCATTTTGGAGATGTGTTGGCATTTGTCCGTGTAGCAGATACGGCAAGTTTCACGCAGGCTGCCGCCCGGCTAGGCATCACTCGTTCAGCGGTTGGAAAGAGTATCGCTCGGCTTGAGGATAATCTCGCGACACGCCTTATCCATCGAACCACGCGGAGTGTGAGCCTGACAGAGGAAGGCAGACTGTTTTACGACCACGCTCTTCGTATCCTTTGCGAGGTTGATGACGCAGAGGCGACACTTGCTGAGCGCAATCAAACGCCGAAAGGGCGACTTCGTCTCGACATTCCCACCGCATTCGGTCGACTGCATGTCCTGCCAGTGCTTCAACGTTTCCTCTCCCAGTGGCCAGATCTAGAAGCAGACGTCACATTCTCGGATGACTATTGCGATCTCGTCAGTGACGGAATAGACGTCGCAATTCGTATTGGCGGACCGACTGACAGCGGTCTGATCCGCCAAATTCTGGCCCCTCACCGTTTTATCACCTGCGCCTCGCCAGCCTATATAGAACAGCATGGAACCCCATTGAGCATCGACGATCTTCAATCTCACCAGAAGATCGTGTTCACCTACGCAAATTCGTCAGTGCCATGGCGTTATCAGATAGGGGGAGAGCTGCGCGAGATTGCGGTTCAAGGAGGCTTAAGGCTCAACAACACCGAAGCAATTCGCGACGCCGCGTTGAACAGTCTTGGCATCGTTCAGCTTGGCGCCTTTCTCGTCGGCGAAGATATCAGGCAAGGACGGCTTTTGCCCGTACTGCAGGAGTTCTACCGAGACGAACAACCTATTTCTGCCGTCTATCCTACACGCAGGCATGTCTCGCCGAAAGTGCGGAGATTTATCGAGATGATCCGAAAGGAATGGATGGCCCGACCGCCTTGGGAGTAGTTTCCGCAGGCTACTATCTTGAAAAATGCAACTTTGCAAAATAAAATTTTAGGTCTTCGTTTTGCACCAACCAAGTACTGAATCCAGAGCCCCTGAAGGCATGAATTCTCCTATCGGTTCATTCGCCATCTCTGCTGCTCCCGATCTGTCGTCAGGCAGGTTATGGTTACGGTTATGATGTTTTCGAGACTTAGGAAACGCTGTAAAATTTAACATAGTGAAGCTAAGCTCAGCTACGTCACCATGAAGCGTAATCGCATTGGCGCGAGCCTACTCCAGGCATATCAGAGACGGGAAACAATCATACTCCCGAAAAGCTGACTCAAAAGTATGACGCTAGCAAGCGCAACACCGAACGACATGAGCCAGTTTATCTCCGCCCGAAGCAATAGCCGCTCCCGAATACTAAGCAAACCTGCATCACGACGCCGTTGCTGGCGATGTGTTAACATTATTGCACACAGCGCAAAAAAGAACATAGGCAGATACCCGAACAACAATTCCGGCAACTGTCGTAATGTCGCCGAACCAGAACTGATATTGACCATGAATTTCAAAACTGCGAGCTGGTGCTGATAGGGCATAAAACTAAACAGCAAACCTGAAATGGCGAGCGCATAGAAAATTGTGTGGCGGATCCGTAACGTCACCGGCCAGTCAACGAGCGGTGCTGGCGGTGCAGTATTGATCTCAAGAGCCCAGTCCTTCGTGCTTTTCCCGAGAGACCGGTTGCGATCATCATCCCAAAACCGGCGATAGGCCATACGCTGTAATACGAAAAGCATGACAACCGAAAGGAAGGGGATAATGACATATAGCAACGCTACGGCACCGGCGTTGCGTTCAGTCGATCCGCGCAGCATCGCAACCGCAATCCACCCACCGAACAATGAAGCCCAACCCACGATGAAGAACACAACTACAACCACCGCTCGCCGTATTCTATGTCCGTTCATCCAGCGATGCAGTCGGTCTAGTGCCCCGATCGGTCCAGGTGGAGGAATTTCGGTCATGCTTTGTGCAACCCCCGGGATTAGAAGCCAACGCAAAACGCTAACGCTGCATTGACGTAGTTCCTTCTTAAATTCACGGAAATATCCTCAAAAGGGAAGCATTAAAAGCCAAATATGATCGAAACCGTAATTTGTTTCTTGTGCTTGTCGGAAGAAGAAAAACGGAACCTACCGAAGAATTATCATTTCACTCCCCGAGTATAAGCCCCACTCGTAAGAATAGCCGCTGTTGCCAGAGCTACTGGCTTCATACTAATAAACCCCATGGGCATTCTGTTCTTCCGTTGGCGTAAGTGAGTTGAAGGAGATCGCCGAAAGAAAAACGCATAGAAACCTGGTCGAGATCGCCAATATGGTGCACGCTATTTGAGCCCCAGCATTCTTCACCTTGAACAACATCATCGGTGGCAACGACGCTGAAGCGGCGCACGACGATCGCCATCGCACATGCACCCAAGCATTCCGCCTGGCGAGACGGCTTATTTTGCTATTGAATGCCGCCCAACCATCAGTATTGTGACTTTGGTTAGACATGATGCAACCCATTGAGACCATAACTTTAAACAGGAAGAAGATGAAGAGCTTACTCACTGCAACTGGGATTCTACTGGCAATCACATACAGCGCCAATGCTGAAAGAAAGCCGACCATCCTTGACCTTGCTGAGCAAGGATTTGAAATCAAATCATCATCCGGAAACTATGTCTTTCTGCAAAATGAGGAGAAAATCTATATTTGCTCTTTCTTGCAGGTGAGTGAATACAATGTAGCGGCCGGTGAAATCGATTCAATCAAGTTCGACTGTGCAGCAATCAAATGAAAGGAGTGGTTTATGGTCTTGCGGTTCTTCAAATTCTGATCGGTCTGCTGTTCATCGTTGGAGCGCCAACAACGCAACGATTAATATTGGGCACAATATCCTTCGGGTTCGGATCAGTTTGTTTTGGTATTGCGGTGATAATTGGTCAATTGGATAGCATCCGCTCCAGCCGAACTAAATGATAACTATCTTTCTGATTTTAGCTTCATTTTGATCGTGGTGGACGGAATGCTGCCAATATCTGAGACGCCGTCCACCAGCTCAGCGCGCGAACCACCAATCAAAGCCACACCATTTGCAATGAATGAACGATATTGGTCCTCTGACTAGATATCATCATCTGCGAGCCATTCCAGTCCCGCAAAATAGGGAAAGCTGCGACTGGATCATCGCGCAATCTCCGGCAGGTTGGGCGTATCCAACCTCGTTTTAGATCATACTGATCATCCCCGGAATTTAATCTAACAAAGGGTGACTGAGAAGACGTTTTGACACTGACTTCATCGACGACCAAGTCTTCAAACGTGGAACCTCTCCACCCCTCTGACGGATTTGCTTGGACGTCTCATTTGATCGTCGGTACTAGTAGGCTAGATCGGCAAATCATAAACACTACACACTCTGCATGTTTCCGTGTCATTGCTGAGCAAGCAAGTCATCGGAAACTGGAAAGGCGAGAGAGATAAAATCGTTATCAAATAGAAATTACAATTGAAGCTAGAACTAGATGCGGAACACGAAAGACATCGCCTTGGTTTTTGAAAGAAGCGGAACCAATACGCCCTGGGGTTAGGCTTTATCACACTCGGTTCAGCGCTCGACCGTGTTTTGATCGGTAGAGTTGAGTGTGCTCCGCTCTTCTATTCCGCTACTTCGCGAGAGATCTTAGACTATTAGCATCTGTGTCCTTTCAAGGTTTCTCGTCTAATTCAAGAGTTATCGACGCACTGGTTCCTGGCCCGTTGAGATGTCTTTATTTGTGTAAGCCAAAAATAATCTGACCTTCACTCTTTCCAATAACTGGACTATGGCGGCAGAAAATTGCGGCCGAGATTTTTTGGGATGATCAAACACTGCTTCTCGCCAAGCGCCAAAGAAAATATGGCCCACCAATGAATGCTGCTAGAACCCCTGCAGGTATTTCGTACGGGAAATTTACTGTACGACCAAGCCAGTCTGCAAAAATCAATAGAATCCCCCCAATTGCTGCAGCTGAAAAAATCCTAGGCAAGACATGTCGAGGGACGAGTGTGGCTGCAATATGTGGCGCCATCAACCCAACAAAACTGAGTGGCCCAACGATTAGTGTGGCGGCACCGGTAAGAACTGAACAATAAACCAGAAGAAAACCCCGCGAGACTGGTAGGGAAAGCCCGAGAGAGCGTGCGCAGCCCTCTCCAAGAGGAAGAAGTTGGAGCCAGCGTACAAACATCGGCAGTAACAGCAATGCCAATAGGAGGATCACTCCCGCAGTGGAAGCCATTATAGCGTTTGCTCTGAACGTTGGCCCCATAGACCAGACGAGGATCAATGCCGCCCTCGGGTCGCCACTAGCAACAATAAATGCGATCAGCGACGAAGCAAAAGTTCCGATTGCTATTCCAGCGAGCAAAAGGACTGCAGGGGCGTAACTGGCTTTCCGTGAAATGCTGATAATGACTAAAAGTGTCAGCAATGCCCCGATACTCCCGCCACCAAGTGATGCGAGCGGGGACGCACCTGCGAGAATAAATGCGGCGACAACACCAAGCCCGGCACCTGCACTTATTCCAAGACCTTCAGGACTTGCTAGCGGGTTTCCGGTCATTGACTGCAATATGGTGCCCGCTACCGCTAACATTGCACCTGCACTTCCGGCCGCAATTACGCGTGGCCAACGAGCGCTAACAAGCTCTCTCAAAGGCAAGGTATCGAAGAAAAAATGCTCCGAAAGCGAGAACGCTATTACGATGACCAGAACCGTTAACGTTGCGATTATGGTCTTATAAGGTTGGAGGGTAGTCTGTTGTCGAGGCAGTGAAGTATCTATTTGAGCTGGCAGGGTCGCTGGTAGCTTTCTCAAAAGCAATAACAACAGCAGCGAGCCGGATAGCGCAGTCACAACGCCTGTGGGCACTTCAGAGATGCAGCGGGCAACTACAACGACCAGTGAATCGGCCAGTAGCAACAATGCCCCTCCGAACAACGGAGCCCAGATCAAACGACCTCTAAACGTTCTTACCCCAGAAAGCCGAGCCAAATGAGGTGCGGCAAGGCCGATAAATGCAATTACGCCCAATCTGGCGACAACGAGTGCACAAAGTGTAGTCGCTAGCAAAAGGGAAAGCATTCGCACAGCGTCAATCGGTAAACCCAAGCTTCGCGCGGCAGAATCCTCGAGACCTGCAACCGTGAGCGGACGCACCAATAAAGCAAGCAGAGGAATGAAGAAGAGCAACCGCCCGGAAAGAGCAACTGCTGTCGAATAATCATTCTGAATGATTGAACCACTTGCCCAGATGAATGCTGAGCGTAGATAGTCATGGTTTAATAGCGCTAAAATGACAGAGAAGGCACTGGCGACAAAGGTGACGACCATCCCGATAAGCAAAAGTGTCGTGGGTGCGAAATTACACTTCACTGCTAGAAGTGCCACGATTGCTAGAGCCGCAAACGCGCCAATTATTCCAGCGTGCTCCTGTTGGATAGGTGTGAGGGCCGGCGCCGACAAAGATGCAACTATGATCGCGAGTTGTGCACCTGAAAGCAGCCCCAGCGTCGCTGGTTCGGCGAGAGGATTGCGAAGCACTTGTTGGAATATTGTTCCCGTTACTCCGAGGGCAGCACCTGCTAGCAAGGCGACAATGACCCTCGGAAGCAGAGAATAATGCAAATAAATCTCACCGTATGCCATCGGATCTGGATGGAAGATTGCGTGCCAAATGTTCATGTATGGAACCTGCCCCTGAAACCCAACCAAGGTCAGTGCGAAGGCCATGGCAAGCAAACAGGACAACAAGTTTAGAGGATTGAGCATAGTTTGCTTCATGAGAACAGCAATGCCTTTGCCAAGTTGTCAGCGAAGCGTAGGGCAGACGGAACGCCGCCGAACACCCATGTCGGCGGTATCGACGTGACGCGTTTGATGCGGACCATTGGCAGCGCTTGCCAGAGGTCGCTTTTTAACAGCGCTTCGGGCGGTCCTGGTTCTACGATGACGACGCGTGCATCAGTAAAGGAGGCTATCGCCTCAAGGCCTACCGTTGAAAAGCCCCAATGGCTGCCAGTTCGTTCCCAGTTATTGACGAGACCCAGACGTAAAAGCACATCGTGAAACAAGCTACCTGGACCATAAATATCGATCAGGCGGTCGTTAGCGAATTTGATGAGAAGCAATGGGCGATTGTCATGAGACTGAAGCTGATTGCGGATTTTGTCAAATGTGGCGTCAGCGTGTGTGAGATAGGCTTTTGCTTCCGTTTCGCGCCGCAATTCGATAGCGATTGCCGCCAAACCACCCTGTGCATTGCGCAGTGGGGTTCTTTGATTGGTGTAAAGTGGAAGAGAGAGTGTCGGCGCGATTGCCTCAAGTTGGCCGGGCGATGGACCGTAGCCCGCCTGAGCGAGGATGAGATCCGGTCGCAATGATTTAAGCAATTCCATATTCGGCCAACTTCTTAAGCCGACATCGGTTACTGTATTCGCTAAGACTGGCGCAACAACGCGTTCTCGGTACAAAGGCGCCTCCGCGACGGCTGATGGCAAAACCCCTAATGCCAGAACCGATTCAGCCCAGGCCCAGTCAAGTGCGACTATTCTCTTTTCACTTGATCCAGCCAAGGCCTGTTGGGCCGCAAATGGTGAACAGCAAAGCGCGGCGATGATATCTCGCCGCGTTAATCCCATTGGCCGATGTTTATTTACCAAAGCGCTACCAGCTCTTCTTCAAAGTGCCATAGACGGTCCGGCCTTCACCCCAGTAACAGCCGGTGGCCGCGATACATGAGGAAACATATTTCTTGTCGAACAGATTGCTGACGTTCACAGATGCTTGGAGGCCCTTGAGCTGCGGATCAGCCTTTTCAAAATCGTAACGGATTGCAGCATCAAATAGTGTGAAGGACGGAATATCAAGTTTATTGGCCGTGTCACCATAAGTTTGTCCCATGTAACGCGCACCACCGCCAATGCTAAGACCACCCCAGGCATCACTTGATTGGACCGTATAGTCGAGCCACAGAGATGCCTGGTGTTCAGGCACGAAATTCAATCGATTGCCTTGATTGCTGATCCCGTTCTTCACATTATCCTTGGTGATATCGCTATCGGTATAGGCATAGGAAGCGATCACCGAAATTCCGTTGGTGATCTGTGCTTTACCTTCCAGTTCCAAGCCGCGTAAACGCACTTCACCTGTTTGTATATTGTTGTTGAGATGCTGTGGATCCGGGGTGAGCACGTTCTGCTGTGTGAGTTGATAGGCGGAGAGAGTGACAAAGCTGTCCATTCCCACCGGCTGATATTTGATTCCGACTTCGTACTGTTCACCGGTCGTGGCTTGAAAGGGATTGCCAGCGTAGTCGGTGCCATTTTCGGGATTGAAGGACGTCGAATAGCTTGCGTATGGCGACATGCCGTTGTCGAAATTATAGACTACACCTGCACGCCAGGTGAATTTGCGGTCCTTCGGATCAACCGTCGCTTCATTGAAGCCGGTTGTCGTGTAATTGCGTGTACGCGTCTCTGTACTGGCCCAGTCATACCTTCCACCTAACGAAAACACAAAGCGCTCCCACTCGACCTGGTCCTGCGCGTAGAGACCTACCTGAGAACGGTTCTGACGAATATTCATTGCAGTAGGAGGTCGCGAGATCGGCGTTCTACCGAACACAGGATCATAAACATTGAATGGAGTAGTGATGATTGCTAGCTGAGATTCGTCATATTCGCTTTTCTCAAGGGAATAATCTAAACCGAACAGCATCGTATGGTCGGCTGCGCCCGTGGAGAACTTGCCAATTGCCTGATTATCCAGCGTGAAAAGTCGAGAGGTTTCAGGGAAGGCCCACGCGTAACGATAAAGTGCCGCGGGGTTACACGCCATCCCGGCGAGACAAACCGCAGCAACGCGCTGACTATCAGACTTCACATAGGCGTAGCGTGCATTCTGTTTGATCGTCCAATCTGCGTTGATATCGTGGCTAAACTCGTACCCAATCATCGCCTGATCAACCACATAGCGGTCGAAACCCGGCTCCCCAAGGAAGGCACTCCGCGGAAGTTCGGGATAAGTATCAGTATAAAGAGTACCGTTAGCGGTTAGAGCTGGAGCACCGCCCCCGCCCTTCGAGTCGATCTTCTGATACTGACCAAGCAAAGTGAAACTGGTGCTTTCGTCGGGTTTGAGCGTAATTGAAGGCGCGATATATCCTTTTCGTTCAGTCACATAGTCGTATTGCGTATCTGCAATTCGTCCAACACCGACCATGCGATAGAGGACGGATCCGCTTTCATTGGCCCGTCCGCCAATATCAAAGGCGGTTTGGTAACGTTGATCCTTTCCGAATTGCAATTCTACTTCGCGGATCTCCTCGTCTTGCGGCCGCTTGCTGACCATATTCAGCATACCTCCGGGCAGGCCTTGCCCGTAAAGCACAGATGCTGGGCCTTTGAGCACTTCCGCACGCTCTAGACCAAACGGCTCCACCCGTGGTTGGGAATATCCCCTCGCCCCAAATGGCAGCCGAAGCCCGTCAAGATAACGCGCAGGACGAAAGCCACGGATAGTCAACCAGTCGTAGCGGACATCAGTGTCGCCATATTGCGTCACAACACCCGGCGTGTAGCGGAGTGCCTGCACGATGCTTTCCACACCTTGCTTATCCATTTGATCGCGGGTTACGACATTAATGGCTTGCGGGATGTCCCTAATCGACGTTCCAGTTTTCGTGGCAGTCGCAGCTTGCGACGCGACGATGCCTGCGACCGGCCCCCACGGGCTTTCTCCATCAACGGTAATTGTGTTAAGGACAGTCGTACCTTCTAACCCTTCATCCGTTACGTTTGCAGCGGAGGCGACAACTAGAGCTACAGTTGAGGGTCCTGACGTTTCAACATTAATACCGGTTCCTGAAATCATGGCTCGTAACGCCTGAATAGGCGTCATCGAACCATTAACGGCATTAGATTTTTTTCCGGCAACAGACTGGGAAGTAAAGCCAACATTCCAATCAGTTACACGCATAAATTCGGATAGAGCTGCAGCCAACGGTTGGGATTGGATACTAAACACCATCGTCCGGCTAGTGCTTGAATTCTGGGCATATGTTGCAGAGGGAGCAAAAACGACGCCGATTGACAACACAGCGGAGCTGGCAAGCGCGAGCGCTAATCGTTTAGCACTGATGCTTCTGTTCAGCGCATTTCTTTTGATTTCCTGCTTTTTGCTCACACTTGTCGTCATTACAGTCCCTCATGTTCCAAGAGGGCTAAATCACCTTAGTTTTCAGCCCATATACAATGGACAATCGAGCAAACAGAATCTCACAAAAAAAGATGACAAATTATTGAAGGATTAAAATGCCGCCTGGGATCCGACTTACCGATCCGCCCGCAGCCGTCACGAGCGATCTAATTGCCAGTTCTGGGTTATCCAACCTATATCGACCGTTTACACGCGTTGATGCAAGTTCGGTATTCAGCGTAATGATAGAATGAGGATAATAGCGGCTCAACTCATCTAACACTGAAGAGAGGGGCCTGTCCTTAAAACTAAGCTGCCCCCTCACCCAAGAAAGCGCCTCGCCGGTATCGGTTTTAACGACTGGCGAGAAGTCATTTAAAGTTGCGCGAATACTTTCACCGGGCAACAGTACTGCCTGCATCAAGCGATCGGGCATTTTAGTTACTTCGACCTTCCCGTGCTCAAGTACGATAATATCCTGGGTTAGATCTTTACGTACAGAAAACGCTGTCCCCTTCACCACAACTTCTGAAAACGATGCGGTCACTTTGAACGGACGCAGCGGATCAGGGACAACGTCGAAGTAAGCTTCTCCTTGCAGCAGCTCAACTGAACGGTGGTTATCCACGAAATCGAGTTTAACTGCTGAAGCTGTGTTGAGGGTAAGTTTTGAGCCATCTGGGAGTACGATGATATAGGTTTGACCAGTGGCCGTAATGTAATCAGCCTGCCATTCCAACAAGAGAGCAGGATATTGCCAGATACCGACTGCCAGAATGACTGCTGCAGCTGTAACCATTGCCCATGACAAGCGGTGGCGCTGCCGAATGCCTTTGTGAACAGGGCTAGCGGAGGCGCCAGATTTATCAAGTTGATTGGAAATGGTGAAATTTGCCAATTGGAAAGCTACCAGGTCCGCTTCAGGAAGTGCCCAGGCTTTGGAAACCTGCTCGAACGTTCGCCGATGATCTGGCGAACTGTTCAGCCATGCTTCGAATTCTGCTTTGACAGGGCTGTTGGGAGACACCCCTTGAAGCAGAAAAAGCCAGTTCAAAGCAGCATCCGTCACCGGATCTTTATGCGAAAAATCCGGCTCATGAGTTGCCTTAACCGTTGTCTTCTCTTTCACCAGGTAGCGTCCAGTCCAGTAAATATATTGTAGCCCCTTCTATACAGGGGACAGTTCAGATGCTCACATCTCACAGAAATTGTGAGAAAAATTTCAAAAACCTTGAGTAAATGAGCAGCTTTACGTCGCATGAATCTCGAAACGCTCATTCGCGATCGAGTTTAGCCAAGGCGTCTACACAATGCGCATGTGCCATCTTTAGATCATTAAATACGGTATTCGGCGAAACACCGAGGTGCTCTGCAATCTTTGGATAGGACCATTTTTCTATACGGCTTAAAATCCAGACATTTTGCGTGCGTTTCGGCAACTTAGCGATCGCGTCACTGATGAGATTTAGCCTTTGGCGATGGATAAGATCCATTTCCTGTGATGGTGTCATTGAAGGGATATTGGCAATGTCCGCAGCAGCAATATCGTCTCGTTCAACACGACCTCGCAGGTCTTTTCGGCGTTTTTGATTTAACGCAAGATTCCTTGCAGTCTGAAATAGGAATGCTTCAATATGCTCAATAGTCCCTCCTTCGGCAGCCTTGCTTACGCGCATGAACGCCTCTTGCGTAACGTCTTCAGCAGTTTGCGGGTCCTTGACGATCCGCATCACGCTCCAAAGCAAAGATTTGCGCTTCGTCAGAAATATTTCGGTAAATGACGGGTTCATCATAAAGCAATTATCGAGGAAGTTTCGACGGAAAACACAGAAATCGCCAGAATTAGACGGCCGGAAATGTTCTTGGCCCCCGTGTCAATGATCATTTTCGTCTTCTTCGCTCGCTAGATAGCTCTCAGCTTACCCGGTGATTTAAATCATTGCCAAGCAATAGTAAGACAATTGCCATCTTGCAACAAAAATGAATTAGAACTCTTTTAAACAATGACGGCGCAGAGTATGCGCGAGTGACTTTGCACAGCACACACATTGGCTTTGCCTTCATAGGGGCTCAAGATCATAAACGTCAATCCGTGCGATCTGGATCACACAGAATCGGAAGCCCCTTGTTTTGATGGAAATATATAATGGTCTTTGCCATCAAATCCGCTCCATAAACGGATTAAATCTTGCATTCGTCTTTTGACTGTATTTAAGGCATTATCAGAAAGGCTGATATATTTATAAAGGAACATAAGTGACTTGTGTTCTGCTTGGAATACAAAATAAGGCAGTGTAGCGAAATCAGGCAAGTTGCATGTCTGAGCAGGCCCTGCGTATCCGTCAATAAAACCACGCCACAAACCTCTCTTTCCTACCTCATCGGTCTTTTGTCCGCTTAACCACCATGCAACATTTCCGATATCGAGCAACGGGGTGTCGATGGTGCTATACTCGAAGTCGAAAAGGGTCGCACCTGCTGGATGGAAATAGGCATTTCCCGGCCAGGCGTCTCCGTGGCATATGACCCTAGCCTCCAATGACTTCTGCCTTGTTTTAGCTTCCCAACTGCTTAGCACCACCTCAAGAGTTGCAATGCAATCATTGAGCACAGAAGGCCGATGATGATCGGCCAGATGCTTGATCGGTGCATACGTGGTTCGGTCAGTCGGGAGGGGTAAAGAATGCAATCTTCTCAGACATATCCCAAATTCGTGCAAATGCACCCCCGAACCATTAAACGCCTGTCCCGGTGCAACTGTGGTCGCTATCGCATGATATACGGATCCCTCATGATCGAAATCGTCGCGACCAAGATTTTTTAAGGGTTTTACAGCGAGAGGAGCCGCTGCATGAAGTGAAATGTATTCCAATAATGATATCTCGTCTGCAATATCATCTGCCGAATGTAAGCTGGCAGGCGATAATCTTAGGAAAAACTCCCCGATCGAAGAGGAGCCGCGAAAAGTTTTGTTGACGCCATTTACGTGCAGTTCAAGATGAATGTCGTTCATAACCAATTTTTGCCGTAACCATGATGTAACGTCCGAAATAGATATGTCGGTCATAATATTTCCCTGCAAATCGTTCCCGGAAGCACTCAGGGTAGAGACTGATAAATACAGCACAGGCGCTTCCTGCATAGAAAGCTCCACTCAATCTATCGGAAAATAGATGCATGACTAAAACAAATATTGTCGCCGCAACCTCTACTGAGGTTCAACCAATCGCTAAATTTCTATGCCAACTTCAAATGTTCTACCAGCCGTCAATTGCACTTAGAGGTGGTTCGGTTTGTCTGAACAGTTTCTTGCGTCTTGTTAAGTGGATTTCCCGAACCACCTCTGATGCCTGCGCATGCGTGAGTGAATTTAAAACGCAAACACGTTGGCGTGGCGTTCGTGGGGCTTAAGACCATGAACGTCACCCTGCGCGATCTGGAACACACAGAACCGCATTAGATAAGGGTAGCAAGATATCAATGACCAGCCGTGCGCGCTGTGGGCTCTATCGAGCTATTTGCCAATTTTAGTAACGACCTCGAAGGCAGCTTCACGGCGAGAGGATGTCAATGAATTCGATAGGATTCTTGTAATCAGATTCCAGACGATCAAGCTCACAATCAAATCAATATTGGTTCAACTAGAGACGAATGAGTACCCAATCCCCTTGAAGCGGCTTGGCAATCCACTCTCCAGTAACTCACACAAAAGATTGCGCCCTGGTTTTCTCCCACCATTTCTCATGAATATGTCGTGATGTATATCCCAAACCAGTGCATCAAGCCCTGTGAGAGGTTTGATGCGCTGGATGTCATGACCATAGTTTGGTCTGTAATGCCTGAGACAAGATTTAATTGCATTATCAACGATATGTTGGACCGCCGATGGAAAACCGAGCTTTTTCCTTTTTGCAGCTTGAGCGGCCGGGCCGCCTAAACGGATTGCGATACGTTTCAGTATCACCTTTTGCTCTAAAGTGCTCGGATTGATGAAATCATCTGAACGCAATGTGCTACAAAAAGATTGTACATCTGCACCGAGATATGGAACACGACATTCGACTCCTACCGACATGAAGTATCGATCAGTTAGGGCAAGATGATTCCATTGAAGCTGACCGCCTAAATATAATTTCCTCATCCTCATAATGAAATCTCTCGAATTTGATGATGAGCTTACAATCTCAACAACTTCGTCTAATTGGCCGGATCCAAAGCCAAATCCCTTTAAAAATCGGATATTATTTCGAAGATTTTCAATTGATCGAGGATCAAAAGTATATTGGCTGTAACCGCAAAATAGTTCGTCAGCGCCTTCTCCGCTTAAAATAACTTTCGAACCTAACTGCGATGCTACTTTTGCAACGAATAACATTGGTATGGCGGACAACCCCGACGGGATTTCCTCTACCCATATTGCCTCTGGTAAACTGTTAAGCACGTTGGAAATGGTAAGTCGCGCGATGTTTGGTAGCGCTAAGCCAGCGGTTACAAGACGCATTGCGGCAACGGTATCTGGATGATCTGCGGCTGGCGAAGCGATTACAGCTTGAAGGGGATGATTAAGAATATCATTGCCTATGTGGGCCAAAATCGTGGAATCAAGACCGCCCGACAATGAAAGCAAAGGGTTGTCGACACCTCTAATCTGACGGCGTACACTTGTTTTCATTGCATTAAGCAACTGTTGATCTTTGTCGTCATTGCTTTGTGGGGCTGCATTATTTTCGAAGTCACATACTCGTTTCATATTCAATGTTCGGCGACAAATTCTCCAAACAGACCCCGGAGGAATGGCTGTAATGCCCTCAAAGATGGTCGCTTCGCCAATCTGAAACCCCACAACCTCAAGTTCGGAGACTGTTTGCAAGTTCATATGAGGGATCACACCGGGACAGACTAAAATGCCTTTCACTTCAGAGGCTATTCTGATCGATCGATTTCGAGGGCATCGATGCAAGTATAGCGGTTTTATACCGACAGCATCTCTCGCCAGCCAGACATGGTGTCGATCGAAAAACAATACTGTGAACATACCATCTATTTCCGGAAAATATTCGAGGCCCGTTTGCCAGAATAGTTCCGAGAGGAGAGCCGTGTCGCTATATTTAGCGGGCTCTGGCACGAATTTTAGATATCTTTGTAATTCCCTGAAGTTATATATTTCACCATTCAGTACAGAGTACTGGTTAGTACCGGATCTTTTATAAGGTTGATGCCCATGGTGATCCCCGATAACGCATAGTCTGCACACTCCGACAGCAAAATTTCCTTGCCTGATGATGGATTGCTCGTCTGGGCCACGATGCTGTATAGCAGAGAGCATTGAAGCAATTTCACCATGTTTTCGTGGGCCTACAATCGCACTAAATCCACACATCGTGCCTCAATTCGCCGGTATGGGCGGCTCGCGAGATGATGATGCACGCATCTCCTTTTCGAGTGTAGCCAACATATCGTTCGCAAACGATAATTTACAATCACTCTTTAAACCGAGAAGCTTCCTTACAATCGATGCTCTGGAGGAAACGGCGCTCATTTTCGCTGGGTTTTGCAATGACGATGATAAAGCCTCATAGATAGCGGCCGCGTTGTAAGGAGGCTCTACAATTAATGCATTGTCATTGTGGATTAGAATGTTGTCCAAGCAAATTCGTTCAATCTGCTCGCGTGTGACAAGCAAGGTTTTTGCACTTGATATGATCTCCAAAGGAACTCGTGGAGTATGTGATGCAATTGGAAAATTATTTTCTAGGAAAGCGACTACATCGCAACACGAGAGAAATTCGGGAACTCTCCAAAGGGGTAATGGCGGTAGAATTCTGGCTCTCATTCGAAGATTGGAATTATATATCGCTTGAATAACCTTGGCTACTGATTCTTTCCACCCCGCCAAAGCAATCAGGAAACGAAAGGGGGTGGCTTCGGTGGCGAATTGCTGTAGGGCTTCTATCAATTGAAAAGTACCCTTGAAGCGCCCGGTTTTTCCATAAATTCCGATTGTAGGAGCGCTACTTCCCCATTTTGATGAGTTTATTGACTTGAGACAATCAAATGCAATATTGGATAGATATGGAGGCGCATAATGGTTTTGAGCTATTTCAGCATAGGATTCGATATCCAGGCACTTATTGCTTAAAAAGGGCGCAAAATTACTTACTGATATTATATCTTTTACATATTGATCTTTTACATTCAGCGCTTTCAAAAACTTTCTATTTTCAACGCTATTGTGACTAAGTATCCCGTCGGCCTGAATCAATGCATGACTATAAGCTGTTTTAAGTAAGGGGTGGATAGCCAACGCACCGACGTCGCTTCCAGCATGACGAATATAAGTCGGTATACTGTGAAATGATGCCGCGCATAGAGCGGCCATACCGTAGGGTTCTAAGTAGGACCCAACAATTACGTCTGGAGGATTATCGTCGACTTTAGTCAATATCGCTCCAAGCAAGGATGACATCATTGGCTGCACATAGGGTATATAAGAAGGGAATTTTTCCGACCCTATGTCTATGAGATGAAATCTGTCTCCAAATGATGTAAACCGATCCGAAAGTTCGTTGCCCTTTAATGCAACTTGGAAGCCGGGTTCCACACAGGAGGCATTCGTGATTACTGTCACCGAATGCTCTTGTTGTAGACACGCCACTACGAATTCGTAGCTTTCTCGGCATACGCCACCCTGAATAGGGGGCCATTTTCCGCAAAAAAGTACTCTCATTCTGACTTCCTTATGGAGTTAAGGAAAATAGTGCGTTCTTGTCCGTCTTCGCTAAGCCTGTCCAAGTCCACAACTGCATCAGCCATACGTACATGTTCCGTATTATGCGAAATCAAGATGATGCTGAGGTTCTCTTTAATGCTTTGAAGAATTGAGAAAATCGCCGCCTCATTCTCGGCGTCAAGCGCCGTTGTCGCTTCATCAAGCACCAGCACTAAAGGCTCGCGATACAAAGCTCTTGCAATAGCCAGCCTTTGACGTTCTCCTCCTGACAGTTTGCGACCTCGTTCACCGACTGGTGCGTTGAAGTCGTTGTTCAGGCGGATCACCACACTATCCAGCTTGCATAGATGTATAATATTGTTGAGGCGCTTCTCGTCAGCTTTATCATCGAGAGCGATATTAAACGCTAGACCCTCATCCAGAATGAGTGCATCTTGTTGAACGACAGAAATAAAACTGCGCAACTGTGAAAGAGGCAGATTTTCAATGTTTGCTTTATTGATTGAAACGGTGCCGGAAGTCGGGGAGAGAAGCCTTACCAGCAATCGTACAATTGTCGATTTTCCTGATCCGGAGGCTCCTTTGAGAGCTGTAATTTGCGACGGTGCGAACGTGGCACTTAAATTTTTAAGAAGCTCTCGCTTCTCATCAAAATGAAATGACACATTTTGAAGTTCGACTAAAGGCGCTTTGTGGATGGCAACCGAAATGCCCGTCTTTTGTTCCGTATCAATTTCAAAAATATACATGAAAGGTTGCAGTGAAACCAGGGATTGCCTTATTTGCCGATAGTTGAATCCCGTTATTTCCAGAGGTCTAAACAAACTAATGAGATAGCTGTTTGTCAGAACCAATTGCCCAAGCGTGAGTTGACCTGTTTGGAAGCGTCCTAATGCTAAAAAAGTAATTGTCGCGAATCCCGTGATGAGAACCGATATGAGCGAAATACCGAGTGTCCCTCGCGCATAAAAAAACAGATTAAAGGCCGCTGCAACTTGATGAATTAAGCGATCATATCGTTCGAGGATCGCACGCTCTATCGCGTTTGTTTTAATCCCTTCTGCGTTCAACAGCATATCTGTTGAACTTGATTGTGAGTCAATTGCGAGCTTGATGGCGACCGCTTGTCTTTTGGCGACGATCTCCCCAGCCCAGAACAAGAGAGCAAAGTAGACTAAGATCGTAATAGTCAGCAATGCACCTAAATCCCACGATACAACCGCACCGAATATGATCAAAGCGCTTGTCAGCTCAAATAGAAGTGGCAGCGCGTTAGTGACGATACCGCTCAAGATCATACGAAGTGCGCCCAGTCCGTTGCCAAGAACGGCATCAAAATGACCAGTCGAACTTTCAAGATGCTGTTGTAGAGGAAGATTCAGGACGTGATCGAGATAACGCAATTGAATTGCATTGGTCCACTGCGTCTCCGCTGGATAGTAAACAAGCCAGCCCAACTCGCGCGCCACTTTACTAGCCAGTAAGCAACTTATTGAAATCAATACAAGAATAAGTCCTGTTTGGGATACACTATTTTTCGATAGAACATCAACTGCTCTTGAAAAGAAATATGGCGTAGCCGCGAGAGAAAAAGACTCCACACCGGCAATAACGATTGATAACGCAAATAAAAATCGTACGCGACCGACCGTATCCAGCTTTAACGACTGATAACTAAAAATAAATAATCTTTTCCAGTCCCGCAACGCATTGCTGTCATCATTGGCTGGGGGCTGAGAGGTTCGCATGCGGTCTCCTGTTTTTCGAGAAGATACTCATTCAACGGAATTCAGAGAGACATCAATCGTTCTTGCAGGATTTGCAGTGACTGCAGCTTGCACCGCCGCCACCTTGTGAACCGCAACCTGCACAGGACGTACTGGCAAAAAGACCATTCCCTGTACGGCGGTAAGGCCATATTGACGGGGGCGGACATTCTTTAAATGCGAGTTCGTAAATTTGAAGGAATGATGTGTAACCTGTTGATGAGGCTTCCCGGTCTTCATCATCTACGTCAGGTACATGGTGGATGAACTTCCCGATCTGGCCCCCAAATGCTTGGTATTCCTGTGTGAACATGAGGAATGTATGCCATGCATCATCCACTGGGCCTGCCATGCCGATTGGCTCATCGCTTGCCGCGCAAATTGATAGAAACTTCTTCAGTTCTATAAAATGCTCGGCAGCAACAACTCGGTCCAAGTGGAAATCTTTTGCATAACGCTCAATAACAGGCGATAGATCATATGCCTCAATTATGGAAAATTTTTTCTCGGCAATCACTGCCACATCGATCGGAGATTGGTGGTGCTTGAGATTAGGTCCTGTATGTACTTCTAATTTACTCATGGTGCTCTCCATATACTAGAAATGGGGCAAATGGATACGGTTGGGTAACTGCGTGATCTTGAAGCTATGCCTAGCATGCCGATGGCCGCACATGATTTGAGACTTTATATTAATAGCAAGCGCTTATCGACCCCGAGTAATTGCCCATATTTTTGATAGTTTTAATAGTCAGAGTTTGGAAGTCCAAGTAGACAAAGTCATTTTTGTCTTGGTGACTAGGGTCAAATTAAAGAGAAGACGCCTGCTTGCGGAGTAGCTGCCTATGGCTGGCTTTTCCGGTCGAGTTCTGCGAAGTTACCGATTCAAATCTCCGTACGAGTTTACTGTCTGGTTCTATTCTTTCTGGCTTAAGGCGATGTTGGTCGGCTCTATGCCATAACCAAAAGCGACAGCAAAAAGACTGCGGTTTTGCGGTGCGATGCGCTTTTGGCCTAAGGTTTCCCGCAGGTTGCCATTTACGAAGATTTGACATCGGACATAAAGATCACACACGGTATTGTGGTACTTCCTTGAGCGATAAGGTGTTTTCCAGACGCATGCTGTTGATGATCAACGACAGAAAGCACGCGTTTCTTACAGAATGTGATTGGGTTGGGTCAAAAATCACGGGGAGGATTAACGCCCCTTGAATAACATGTTAAGGCGGTCTGCAGCTTAATTTTATCTGAGGAGTGCAATGGAAAGCTTTACAAACACGCTTACGATGTCAGGCATCTTACTGATTTGCATCATGACACAAACTGCGCTCGCAAATCAGCCAGATGTAAGAGCCGCGCTGGAAAGAACCTACGTCAATGCAGTGGCATGCAAAAAGGAGTTCGGAAGTTCCTGGGATCCGATTACTGAGGATGCCAGGGTTAATCTCACAGCCTATCTCGACGAAATCGAACTCGCGAAGTTCGAACAAGATGTCGTTCTCACTGAGCTGAACACGGATGCTCAATCCATTCCTGTGACAGAGGAATTGCGGCAACATTGCCACCGCGTCATGTCTTCAGGCGGCTGAGCTAGAACTTTAAGCGCGGAGTACGCACCGATACGGTTGTCGCATCAAACGTTCGGGGTGATACCGATATTGAGGTTTCGCTCAGGGTTGGGGTGCATTTTGACAAATCCATCTCTGACAACCCTCGGGTAACACCGCCGGAAGACTTGAATTTTGCGAGTTATTCATGATCGAATTCCGGCGGTCTGCGGTATCAGCTGTTGTCATTGCGCAGATCTCATTAAACGGCGGTCCAGAGGGGCTGGATGTTTGAGATGAAACGTCAAGAAAACGCCCCGCTAACAAATTCCTCCCAGCGAATGCAGTTTATCGGTGACCTTCATAGTTATGGCGCTTCACAAGGCTATACGCCGCAGAAGAAATTGGTATGACCGTAAGCTGCTGTCCATGCCGGAAGAAGCCCAATTGCTGAGTGTGAGGGCTGGCTGTCGTGGATTGGCCTCGGTTTATCGCTACCATCCTTTCAGCACCTTTCTGGGAAGAGCGCCTTGAGGCCTTCAGGCGAAGGCGCCGCAATGCCACGCTCCGTGATGAGGCCAGTAATGAGGCGGGCGGGTGTAACATCAAAGGCAGGATTGGCGGCGGGGCTTCCTTCTGGTGAGATGCGGACACTTGCAATCGAGCCATCCGCAGCCCGACCTTGGACGAAACTCACTTCATCTGCGGCCCTCTCCTCAATTGGAATTTCTTTAATGCCGTCATGTACCGACCAATCGATAGTCGGCGATGGAAGTGCGACATAGAAAGGCACGCCGTTGTCACGTGCTGCGAGTGCCTTAAGATAGGTCCCTATCTTGTTGCAGACGTCGCCGTTTGCCGTGGTACGGTCTGTGCCGACGATGACCATGTCGATATCGCCATGCTGCATAAGGTGCCCACCTGCATTATCAACGATCAATGTGTGGGGAACTCCATGTCCGTTCATTTCCCAAGCGGTCAGAAAAGCCCCCTGGTTGCGTGGTCGTGTCTCATCAACATAGACATCGACCGGCATTCCCTCCTCAACCGCCATGTAGATTGGCGCGGTCGCGGTGCCATAATCGACAGTTGCAAGCCAACCAGCGTTGCAGTGGGTGAGGATTTTTACAGCTTCACCAGGCTTTTTCTTTGAAGCGATCTGTCGGATGATATCGAGGCCGTTTGCGCCGATAGCGCGGTTAAGCTCGATATCCTCTTTTGCGATGTCTGCAGCGCGCTTATAAGCAGCATCAACACGTTCCGCCTCTGGAATGGTTCGCAGATATTCTCGCATTTCATTGAGTGCCCAGCGCAGATTGATTGCGGTCGGACGGGTCTCATTGAGTTCTTCCCAAATGGCGTCAAGATGCGTATCCGACGGATCGTCGGCTATAGCGATCGCAACGCCGTACGCAGCCGTAACCCCGATAAGCGGCGCCCCTCGTACCCACATTTCCCGGATTGCAACCGCAACGTCGGCAACGGTCCTGAGCGTAACCACGCGGAACTCATGTGGCAGCCACCGCTGATCAATGATGTCGACGGATCGGCCATCCCTATTTAGCCAGATTGTCTGGTAGTGACGTTCCCCAACTTTCACGCGAGAACCTCCTTTTCAAGTCGTTCCACCGTCTCGCGGATATCCCGCAGGCTATGGATGCGCTGCCGGTTGACGGCGAGATGACGCCCAAACTTCAGAGCCTTGCTTTCGCACGAGGCACGACGGTCGGGGTCGGCGATTGTTTCAAAATCCGCATTGTGGGCGAGGCCAAGGATACGACGGTGGGTTTCAACGCCGGCAAAGCCCAACATTTCATGCCAAATTTCATCGATTACGATATTGAGCGCCTGCTCGGCGGCAAGCGGATCATGGCGATCTTCAAAGAGACTGGATTTGCTGGCGCATATAATCATATCCGTCCGCAAAGTTCCCTGTGCCTTCATTCGTGATTTCTTTAAGCTTTCTAAGCTGCTCAGGATTGAGTTGGAATTCGCCAGACATATAAAAACTACTCCGTGCTCAAAATTCAATAAATCGAGAATGCGTAATATTATTACTTGACCCGCCATTGTTCGACCAATGAGCGAACGCTGTCTTTGACATTTTTCCAATCAGTCAAAGCGTCTGCAGGTATAAGTAGCAAAGCCTCAAGATGCAGATCCGTTAGATACAAATAGGTTTTGCAACTTGGGTTATCCGCCCCGCTGCGGACCGAAGTGCAATCCAGTGAGATTTTGTAATCTCGTTTCGACAGGTCAGCATAAGCTTCTGAAAGGCGTGGATTTTCAGGAATGACATGAAGGAGATCATACTGCCGCTCAAGACGAACAACTTCATCAGAAGGTAAACCGTTCGAAAACCAAACTGATGGGGTTTCAGATTCGCCAGCGGCCTCGTCTATATACTTCAGGCTGATTACCTTAACGATATAGTCCTGTGGTCCGGGGGGAGCTTGCCCTTCTTCTTTGGGACGAAAATTTGCGTCGTACCACATATCTTTTTTTGGGAATCGCAAATCTGGCATCCAGAATGCAAATTCAAGGCTGCTCTCTTTAGGATGGCAATTTACTTCCTCTGGCGTCTGACGACCGGTGAAATAACCGTACGGGATGTTAAAGGTATATGGACCAAGATAGCGTTTCACAGGATAGGTCTTATCCATGCTCTGGATTTTCGACCAAGCTGTATTGATATCCGGTGCTGGCTTGCAAGGATAATGCTCATCCGCAACAGCATCATATGTACCGATCACGCTCAAACCAAACAGCATAGCCAATATTCTGAAGCCCATCAATTATATCCCCACTACTTAGGTCAGCGTCTGGTAAAGATCCTCTATTATTGATCAAGTCATGCTTACCAATACGTGATTAATACTTGATGGCACTGCAAATATTAATACCTAATATTTAGCCAGCATATTAATTATATATCGGGGAAATATGCTTGAGGCATACAATGTCAGATTGGCATCAACTCGTAAATTATGCGGACAAAGAGGGGTCGTAACAAGATTAGTTCAAAATCGTACGTTTAGGTCGAACGAATAAGGAACACGCTATTCTGCTGACTTCAAACGTTGCCGCCAGAGGGCTTTATGCGGAAGGGAAGCGCGTTCTGCCTGATCGCGTGCCGGTCGGTCATCTCGGTTCGTCGGAGAAAAAGCTCATCTTTGATTGCGGAAAGCCGGATCGGCGGCTTTACGAAATTGCAACTCTGGCCCATTTGCGCGATCGGCTACGCTCGGGGGATGTCTGGGTTGATGGTAGACGATCGTTCCGGCCGATTGACGAACATCTCATGCCTAAGCCTGCTTTTGTCGCCATGAAAGATGAAGGCAAACTCGGTCTTGGAGTTCAGGGCGATGGTGCTGCATGGCTTGCGGAAGTCAGGCAGATGATGGACTTTAATCTCAAGCGCCTGGTTTATCGCGCTCGCAATGGAAAGCTCGATGGCGTCAGGCTGGATGCCGGAACACTGATCGTGACGCCACGTGCGAGCGATATTCCCGCTGCAGCCGATGAACTGAACGTCGAAATCAGCGAAATGTATCCGCTGATCGAAGTGCCCGACCTTCTCAGGGAAATACATGACTGGACCGGATTTGCCGACCAGTTCACGCATGTCCGGACGGGAGATGCTCCGCAAAACATCTCCGCTATGCTCGCCGGCGTTCTGGCGGACGGCATAAATCTGGGACCAAAACGCATGGCAGGAGCGTCGAAGGGGATCAGTGCCCACCAGATCGGATGGATGCGCACCTTTCACGCCCGATCCGAAACCTACAGGGCCGCGCAGGCCTGTGTAACAGACGCTCATGCGCCCCATCCGCATTCGCTGCTTTGGGGAGATGGAACGACTGCCTCGTCCGATGGACAGTTCTTCCGTGCCAGCGACCGGGCTGCAAAACGTGGTGACATCAATCTGCATTACGGCAGTGAGCCGGGCTCGAAATTCTACAGCCATCTCTCAGATCAGTACGGATACTTCGGCATATTGCCAATCAGCCCAACTGAGAGCGAGGCCGTCTATGTCCTCGATGGTCTGTTCGATCACGACACGATTCTGGAGATCGAGGAGCACTTTACCGATACCGGTGGCGCGAGCGATCATGTCTTTGCGCTCTTCGCCCTGATCGGCAAGCGTTTTGCGCCGCGACTTCGAAACATCAAGGACCGGAAATTGCACACATTCGAGAAAGCCGACGCCTATCCGGCGCTGGACAGCCATATCGGCGCACAGATCAATACCGCGCTCATTCTCGAACATTGGGATGACCTTCTACGTCTGGCCGCATCGATCACAACAGGCACAGTTGCGCCATCAACAATCCTGAAAAGGTTCTCTGCTTCCTCGAAATCCAGCGAACTCGCAAAAGCTTTGCGTGAACTTGGCCGTATTGAGCGCACACTGTTCATGATCGAGTGGTATTCCAGCTCGGCGCTGCGCCGACGTTGTCAGGCTGGTCTCAACAAGGGCGAAGCCGCCCACAAGCTGAAACGCGCCGCCTTCTTCCACGAGCGGGGTGAAATCCGTGATCGCTCCTACGACAGCCAGGCATTCCGGGCCTCCGGCCTCAATCTGGTCGTCAGTGCTATTGTTTACTGGAATACCGTCTATCTTAGTCGCGCCACTGCACATTTGCGGCAACAAGGCCGGAATATTCCAGACGAGTTATTGAAACATGTCTCGCCACTCAGTTGGGAACACATAAACCTCACCGGGATCTATTCTTGGGATGCAGAACAGCAAATGACAGACGGCTTCAGGCCGTTGCGGCGCACCGGCCGAATGCTACGTGCCGCGTGAAGTGCATTGTTCGTTTGACCTAAACGTACGATTTTGAACTAATCTTGTTCCGCCCCCAACTTGAGCGAAAGAGCATTGCGGCGTCAGGCACGCCGTAGGAAGCGAACTTAGCGCCGGGATTGAACGTCTGCTTGGAAGCGTTGCACAACAACACTGTTCGATGCAGCAGCCGGATCGGCAATGAAGTTCAATTCAACATTCTGGCGAGGCAGCGCATCGTCTATCGCTTGGTTGGGAAATCCCACGCTGGTTTCACAGCAGCGCGAGATCGCGGCTAACACTCATTTTCTTTTGCATCTTCGGAGAAATTTCCGTCTCGCCATCGCACCAGAGATTTTCCATTCTTGGCTAGCGTCTCAATAAACTGGCCCGACCGCATCCCGGACCAAGAGATTGCCAGCTCAACCCTCCCTTGAGGCACCTTTGTCCACGCCATCCTTGCTCCAGCGTTCCAGAATACGACGCGCCATAGAGGTCGTGATCACCAAGTGCGAGGCAAATCGGCCCTTCAACGCGGCCACGAGCGGTTCAAATTTGTTGTCTTCTTGCACGACGAGCATGCGCTTTTTAATTGCACGTATGGAGTCGAGGTCGGCAGAAATGCAGCGTCGGTTATGATTGCAATCCAGCCGATTACCATCCTGATCAATCAGCTGGCCGGCGATGACTCCTGCCGCGCCTTTCTTTCCCATAGCCTGCATGTCGTCAGCAGAAAGCGCGCCACATTTGACGAGATGACTGTCGTCTTCGATCCCACCGACGGAAAATAGCGCCAGATTACAATCCGATATTGCCGCGAGTTGCTCCTTGATAACCGGTTCACTTCGCAATTCATCGGCTAAGCGCTCTGATGAAAGTACAAGCGGCGCATAAAAATTCAGACCTTCCGCATTGAGCCGACGCGCAATTTCTGTGGTGCATTGGTCAGGGCGGTAAGAATAAGGTGCGCCGAGATTGCCGCAAAGCTGAACAACTGTAACACCACTAAGATCCGCGAAAGGCATGACATCGGCAATGTGGTAGACCGTTCGGCCCCATGCCACCCCTACCCTGTCGCCCTTATTGAGGAGTTCTAGGAAAACGGCCGCAGCCACGACAGGCATTTCAGCCGTTGGATCCATAGCTTGACGATCTTCTGGCACGAGCCAAGCGGTGGTCAGGCCTGTCGCATCTTCCAGTTCTCGCGCCAGGACGTCGTCGGAAAACAACTCCGACGAGGTCGAAATCGTGACAATTCCCATATCGCGTGCCTTACGAAGATACATCGCAATCGACGCACGGGATATTTCAAGGCGCTGGGCCACTTCGTCTTGCCGCAGCCCATGTGTGTAATAAAGCCAGGCGGCCTTGTGGATGATCTGATCATTCGGTCGGACAGGCATTGAGGCTCTTTCGTTAAGTGTTTTGACAATAGTCAATGATACTGACAAAAGTCAACGCCCTCTCAAATGCAAATGTGGAGGCTTTAGAAGCCAAACTCTCAGAGAGAATTGAGCCAACAGGCTTTGCCGGGACGGCTTGGTAAATAGCAAAACCAGCATTACAGGAAAGCAAAAAAATAGCTGCAGCTTGTTCTTCCGCGGTCTATCATCTCAATATGATCAAGAGAGTTTCATTATTGGTTGCCCCACTATTCGCGGGTTGGCTGATCGGTTCGGTATTGCCTTTGTCGTTGTGGCCCTATTCAGATTGCCATCGGCTGGGCGGAAGCGTTCGAAGCGTCAATGGTCCAGGCAAGGTTGTAGAGTGTGTGATCCCTTTAAAGGTCGATGGTCGTTAAAATGAAGCAATCGCACCAGCAATTAACAGCAGTCGCACATTCAGTCTGGTCAAAGGCGAAGAAGCTGCGTCCGTCCTTTAACAAGCTTGTTGTCATTTTCCCGTTAATATTTTGCGTCATTCTCAACGCTCTCATACGGCCCTGGCTGGCAGCCCTCATTGGCGGCTCAGTTGTTCGCTCAGGAAGCGGAGGGCGCAACACTAATCGCTGGTATATGTTTGATCAAACCACCACGAGTGACCACCCTGCGCTCACATGGTTTCTTTCTTCTTCCGACGGCGCTGTCGGAATGGTCACATTAGCGATAATTATCGCTTTATTGCTCACTGGGTGGGTATTCAGAAAGCACCACTCATGGACGTGCTAAATTGTTGCTCGATGAGATCAATGGATGCGCTTTTGACTAACACTCAGTCATGCCAGATGATATTGGCGCGTGTAGCGCCGTTTGACGAGCCTTTCGAGTAGGAAGCGTGCCTCATGCTCAAATTTGAAGGTGTATTGGCGGCTTTGACCGCCACCCCCCAATCGACCCCAAATGCAAACGATGCACCACTCGTCAAAAAGCGTCTTTGTGAGCGTGATTGAGTAATAACGCTTCATGTTTCTTTCTGGAACGATTTTTCGAAAGCAGAAATTCATTGAATTTGACATAATCGGAGGATCTACCAATCCTCCAATCAGGTCTAACGAGTTTTATGAATCGATTGTTTGCGACGGATTCATTTTTGTTATGTTACCCACCTTTGCGGACTTAATACTGTGAGTTAGCTGTAGCGAATGAGCAAAAGCTTTGCCGCTCGTCCCGCTTTAATATCTATTGTTGGCTTGGCCTTCAGCTTAAGTTGATCCGAACGGGCTTTCCGACCGAGCCACTTCTTCGCTTTGTCACGAGCGGCGAGCACCAAAGTCGCCTGTTCGCCGCGGATTCAGGCGCAAAAATGCTTACAGCCCGTACAGCATTTCGGCTAAACGGGCTGCAGAATATCGATAAAGTAAATGCGCTTGAAGAAGTTTTATTGCGGAAGGTTCGCTGCGGCCTGCTTAAGTGCGTTTGCCATTGTTTCACAAAGTTTAGCTTCGTCAATGCCTTGTGCTTTTGCGGCTGTGGCGATGTCTTGTTCCATACCCATGACCGCGACCTTGCCCTGCTTTCCGACTTCTTCAGCCGCATCACCTTTTGAAACGTCCGCAGGGGCCGGTACAAGAGCTAGCAACTTGGTTTGAATCTCGGACGCACTGCCGTCGATATGACCTTTTTCCTCACAGTACTTGAGGACACCAGCTTGGTTTCGCGCAGCGTTATACGCCATTTCCATCTGTTCAGGAGTCGGCTGCTGAGCCATTGATGCCGTTAAAGTGACACCAGTAAAAATCGCAGTTAAGATCAGACGCTTCATGTGGTTTTCTCTTTCAAAAGAATATAAACGCAGCTTTTTGCTAATACTTTTTGGGACGCTCAGCAACTAAGCGTTTCTACTTGTGAAACAAATTTCATAAACAGCTGAAATCTGGGGACAAAATTGCTAACATTCTGCAAAATACGCAATACAAAAGCTTTTCAATCCTCACGGCAAGGTGAAGACATGCATCTATGCAAACCGTACCCCCAAAAGGCAATTTTTCGACTAAATGAATAGCTGCTTTCAGCAACTTTCACAGCGGCCGGTGCGCGCAGAGTGCGTTCATGTCCCTTAGATAATTCTTCAAAGGTTGCATGGTGGCGTCAAGCGGAGCAGCTTCGTTGCCTGGGCTTCTATACCCGATGAATTGAAAGAAGGCCGCGATCGTACTATCAACTCCGTGATCGGTAATCGGCTCTTCTGTAACTTGGTACTTTTTTAACAGCTGCGCGATCGCTAAAGCTTCAATTTTTTCAGCTTCCAGCTCCAGTCGCTTCACCTTTTTCCTGAGTGCCACCACAAAGCTGTCGGCTGGGAATTCAGGGAGCAATTTTAAACGCGTTCTAATAGTGCGCAGAGGAATAATTGCAGTTTCTCTAAAGCGCATTATCTCCGCATCGATGCTCATTATGTCTCCAGCTCTGAGACGGGTTCCTGTTGACACAGCATAGAGCACCGCCAGTAGCAAAACCACATCGACATCATGCTCATCCTGCAACGAAAGCAATGTTTCCGCTGCTCCGGGCAGGGTGTAGAACGTGATCATGAATGACCAAAGCCCCGATGTGACTTCACTGTGCTTCATCATATCCCCCGTGATATCCGGTGATGCTAGGTAGATGAGTTTCGGATGGCCCGTCGCGGCCGGTTGACCTTCATTGATCGGTCTGAGCCTTTAATCCTTGCCACCGTTTTACGACCCCAGTCTCAATGTCAAACAAGTCTAGCGCGCGGCCGACAGAGTGATTAACCATTTCATCGATTGAAGCGGGATGTGAATAAAATGCAGGCACCGGTGGCATAACGATTGCACCCATCTCGGTTACCGCAGTCATTGATTTTAGATGGCCGAGATGAAGTGGCGTTTCCCTGAGCATAAGTACAAGTCGCCGTCGTTCTTTAAGGATCACATCGGCGGCTCTGCTCATCAAAGTCGACGTCACTCCGCTTGCAATCTCGGAAAGCGTTTTGACCGAACATGGTGCGATCAGCATGCCCATCGTTTTAAATGATCCCGAAGCTATTGATGCACCCACATCCGATGCCGAATGCACGATGTCAGCCATACTAGTAAGATCAGATTTTTGAATTCCCATCTCCTGATGAAGCGTAAGTAGCGCCGCGCGTGAGACCACTAGATGCGTCTCGACACCGGATGCGCGTGCAAGCCGGAGTGCGTTTACTCCGTAAAGGGCGCCGGAGGCGCCCGATATACCAATGATTATGCGAGCCGGGGCCATGATTTTAAGCTCCCTTGAACCAGTCGCTAGCCTTTACCTTATCCCCAAGACGCAGCCGCTTACGTTCAAACTCGGCCTCACGCCCCCAGGGCTTGGTCGCATCAACAAGCAGGCGTCCCCAATGATCCTTTTGCTCATCCCGATAGAAGGAAGGTGTTTCGGGTATGATCAGCATATCCTTGTCTGGACGGCATCGCGTCAGGATCGCCCATTGAACGTCATCCATATCGTAAATGTCGATATCCCTATCCACGACTGTGATCTGCTTGGACCAAATCGGCTCAGCGCCAATTGCAGCAAGCATGACTTGACGCGCATGCCCCTCGAACTGTGGTTCAATCTGAATAATTGCGTGATTGACGAAGGGTTGGCAAGTGACATTCACTATTCCTGGCAACGCCGCACTCAGTCTCTGGAAGATGTTTGCTGAAACGGAGAGTTCAAGCGTCAAGACCTCTTCGGGTGAGCCGCATAAGATAGAATGAAACATGGCGTCCTTGCGCACAGTCACCGCCAGAACTTCAAAAACGGCATTTGGCCCCACCGGAACATAATATCCCATGAACTCACCAAACGGTCCTTCTGGCCGACGCTCATTTGGCAAAAAGCGCCCTTCAATGACCACTTCCGTTTCGGCCGGGACCTCCAAGTCAATATGTTTGCATTTTCGCATTGGAATAGGCTTTCCACGCAGTCGCGCAGCAACTTCCAGCTCGTCAACGTCGTAGGGCAAGGGCGCTGCCGCAGTCAGGAATGCCGCAGATGGCGTCCCGATCAACATTGCCGCCTCCAATGGCTTTCCAAGCTTTTCGGCCTTCTCATGATAGATCGTGAGGTGGTGTCTAGGTGCCAGCCTGCAGCGAAGCTCATTATCACTAATATACATGGACCGGTGATAGGAAAGGTTGCCCACTCCCGTTTCAGGGTCGCGCGCAATAAACATCGCGGATGTGAAGTAAGGCGCACCATCGCGATCCGAATAGGTGATCAGTGGTAAATCCGATAATTTTACATCTTCATATTCGGGTAGTTCTTCGTCTGCTGCAAGCCGCAATGGATGCGCCATCTCCGACGCACCCAACGATGCGAGTCTGCTCCATTGTCTGCAAAAATCGCCCGCATCAATACCTATAACTTCGGCGATTCTCTCACGTGTGCTGTAAATATTACTGACGACTGGAAACCGCGTGCCTTTCACGTTTGTGAACATTACGGGCTTTTCCCATTTCTTTTGCGCAAGCTGTGTGACGGCAGCGAGCTCGTGGGCCGGATCGATCTCGCGATCGACGACGAGCAATTCACCGCGCTCTTTGAGTAGGCTAATAAAATCTCTCATTTACAGTTCCCTTGTGTATTTTAGCGGACACTACTAAAACTGGACATCAGGCCTAATCGATGGGTTCGAGCTTCATGAGCAGAACGCAGTCGATAGCGATCACCAGGATAGATAAAACGACTACGAGTGACTGGAATGCCATCGCGCCATGTTGAACGATCCAGAAGCAGGCAGGGCTGATTGCAATCGATTTGCAATAATTGCCGAACATCATCATCTGCTCTGATCGCGCGTATTGTATTTTCAACTGAGGTTATCTCTGTGGCGCGTTGTAGCCACATGTCCGGACCGCGAACGCTAAAGTCCTGTTCTGCGTATGTGGGAGCTTCCGCGCTGTTGACGTAGCGCTCTTCGAGCTGAATAGGCGTTCCGTCCTCAAGATGCAGAATACGGCTATAAAAAATTGGTTCCTTTGCAGCCAAATGCAGCAAATTTCTCGCCGGGTCATCTTCTGCAAGCGTCGTATGGACCAGAATTTGGCAGGTGTGCGCCCCACCTGAACCAATGATCTCCTCGCCAATATCGACGAGATTGAAGACTGCGCATTGGGTCCGTGGTCCGAGCACAAAAGTACCCCGACGTGGAACACGCATGATTGCACCTGCGACCTGGAGTTCTCGCAGCGCGCGACGCACTGTCGGTCGCGAAGCGTCAAATTCGGCAGCGAGTTCACATTCAGAAGGCACCTGAAAATTGACGGGCCATATCTGTTTTTCGATGCGCCGATCGATCTCGTTTTTAATTTTTTCGTAAAGATGCGGGTCTGAATTCACGGAGATACGCTCACCAAATCGCCATAACTACTATCAGACTTCTCCTATTATGATATCATAATCAAGACATAAATTTCGTTCGACGGTCCATTTCACCCGCATCTCGCCTGCTCGGCCTCACGCTTTTCCGGATTCTCCTGCCTTTTTCCACGCTCGAATTCGCGTAAATTCGCGTTTTCAACGAGTAACTTTTTCTATTGACATTAATACTGATATCATTTCCCATATATAACAATATCGTAAAAAGCAGAATTTGGTCAGATGGCGTGTCAATCAGTGATTATACTGGCGTGTGTGACCGTAAATCAGGAGGAATTATGTCGACTGAGGACCTTCCGAAGCTTCAAATGTATATCAATGGTGAATGGGTTGCCCCGGCATCTGGAGAATATATTGAAACAGTCAATCCCTTTACCGCAAAGCCCTGGGCACTGGTTCCCCGCGGCAACGCGGAAGATGCTGATCGCGCAATTCTGGCGGCACACAAAGCGTTTACTGAGGGCCCTTGGCGGTCTATGCATCCCAGTTTACGAGGTCGGATCATTCAGCGCTTTGCCGAACTGATCGAAGAACATGCAGACGAGCTCGCCGAAATCGAAGTACGGGATAATGGCCGACTACTGGCCGAAATGCGCCATCAAATCCGCTACATACCGCGATGGTACCACTATTATGCCGGGCTGGCGGATAAGATTGAAGGGGCGGTCCATCCCTGTGACAAAAATGCGCTAAGTTTCTCGCGCCATGAGCCGCTCGGCGTCTGTGTTGGGATCGTGCCCTGGAACGCCCCTCTATTCTTGTTTTCACTCAAGGCCGCCCCGGCGCTCGCTGCGGGTTGCACGCTCGTGATGAAACCTGCCGAACATACCTCAGCAACGGCGCTCAAATTGATGGAACTGGTCTGCAAGGCTGGCTTTCCAAATGGTGTGATCAATGTGGTCACAGGTTATGGACCAGAGGTTGGAGAGCCTCTCGTAACCCATCCGCTTACCCGCCATGTTGGGTTTACGGGTTCGACGCGGACCGGCGCCCATCTTTATTCGCTTGCGGCCCGAGACATAAAGCGCGTGAGTTTAGAGCTTGGGGGTAAATCGCCTAATATCATCTTTGAGGACGCAAATCTCGATAATGCCGTGCGAGGCGTCGTGGGGGGTATATTCGGTGCGGTCGGACAGACCTGCATTGCAGGTTCTCGTTTGCTATTGCAGCGAAAAATTCACGATCAGTTCCTGGAAAAATTGGCCGAATTTACCCGTACGGCACGGATCGGTGATCCAACGCACCCGGATACGAGGATCGGACCTATTGCAAACGCCATGCAATACGAGAAGGTACTAGGTTATATCGATGTGGCGCGTGGAGAAGGAGCCGAACTGCTGCTAGGAGGCAAAAGGCCAGATCTAGCCGAGTGCCGGGATGGCTTTTTTATTGAACCCACAATCTTTGCGGGTGTTAACAACGATATGCGGATAGCGCGTGAAGAGGTTTTTGGTCCGGTGCTTGCTGCTATTCCGTTCGATGACCCTGACGAGGCCATCGCCATTGCGAATGATAGTGAATTCGGACTGGCAGCGGGGGTTTGGACCGCCGATATGCGGCGGGCAATCCTGATGTCAGAACGTCTTGAGGCCGGCAGTGTATGGGTTAACACCTATCGTGATGTATCCTACACCACACCGTTCGGCGGTTATAAAAAGAGCGGTATAGGCCGGGAAAATGGGCTGGAAGGAATCCGAGAGTTCCTACAAACGAAAGCGGTCTGGCTGTCGACCGCAGAGGAAATAGCCAACCCGTTCGTTATCGGTTAACCGCGGATGTAAACAAAACGGGTGAGCCGTAAAGGCCGTACGGCTCACTAATAATCAAGGCCAATAAATGGGAACCTTAAAATGAATATTGAAAGCAGATTAACTCAACGGATGGCAGCGGCGATTGTCGCCACTGGACTCCTTGTAATGACAGGCCCGGTCCACGCGCAGACTGCCTCAGAAATCCTGCCTCAGAAGTATAAGGATGCGGGCGTTCTCAAGCTTGTCACTGACGCTAAATATCCTCCATTTCAGTCTGTGAATGATGCGGGTGAAATCGTCGGCTTCGAAGTCGATTTGTGGAATGCAATTGCCGATCGCCTCAAGGTTAAGATGGATGTTACCTCGGTCGCATTCGACTCTCTCATCCCCGGTGTGCAGTCTGGACGTTGGGATATCGCGATGGAAGGCATCACTGACAATGCCGAGCGACAGAAGGTCGTAAGTTTCGTCGATTATGGGTATACGACATCTTCGGCATATGTTCTTGAGCAAAATGGCGCAGGCGTTAGCGATCATCTTGGTCTTTGTGGCCTGAAAGGATCGGCGCAAAGCGGCACGGAATGGGTCGGCATGATCACCAAAGAACTTGGCGATGCGTGTGTTGAGGCTGGCAAAGAAAAGCCAACTGTTTCCGAGTTTGGAACTTCAGAAGGAACCCTGCTGTCGCTTTACTCCGGTCGCAGCGACTTTGTACTGACATCTGCGGCCCTTGCGGGGGAAATCTCCAAAGCAGCACCGCACCCCGTCAAGGTCATTGCTATGCCTATTTTACCAAGAATGCCAAGTGGCATTGCGTTCCGGAAGGACGAAGGTGATCTCGGTGAAGCCTTGCTTCGTGCGTTGAATGAGGTGCGGGCCAATGGAGATTACGAGAAGATCTACGCCAAGTGGACTGTTTCTCCTATGGCAATGGATCACGAACCCGGTATCAATCTCGCCACGATACCTGGCGCAAAATGATGACGGCAGCCGGTGTGTTAGGCACCGGCTGCTCCCCACTGCTTTTGTGAGAGACTGCGCCAATGTCCGACAACCGAATCCCTTCCCAGCTCCCCTTCCCTCAACGGGAAATGCTTACCTATGTCAAAGCAAGTGCCTGGAAGACACGTCTCGCTGCAACTTTGCTTATGATACTGGTTGTTTATTGTACAACCATGATTGCAGCCAATCCGAATTTTGGATGGGAGGTGGTCTGGGAATATCTGTTTGACCAACGCATCCTTTGGGGGCTTTCCCTAACTTTATGGCTAACAGCCGTCACTATGATAATTGGTGTGGTGTTGGGCACAGTGTTTGCCATTATGACGCTGTCGGGAAATCCGGTTATTTCAACAATCGCAAAAGCTTATATTTGGTTCTTTCGCGGCACCCCCGTACTCGTTCAGCTCATTTTCTGGTATAATCTGGGCGCGTTGTTCCCGCAGCTATCGATTGGCGTCCCGTTCACATCCTTTTGGATTTCTGTTCCCACTAATACGCTGATATCACCGATTACGGCGGCAGTTCTTGGGCTGGGGCTGAACGAAGGTGCCTATATGTCAGAAATAATCCGAAGCGGGCTGATGGCGGTCGACCCGGGGCAGCGCCAAGCAGCGAAATCCCTTGGTATGACAAACGGCAAATCGATGTGGCGCATTGTACTGCCACAGGCAATGCCTGTTATCATTCCACCCACCGGCAATCAGACGATCGGCATGCTCAAGACATCATCACTGGTCAGTGTGATCTCGCTTGCCGACCTTCTCTATTCCGCGCAGACCATTTATTCCCGAAACTTCCAAACCATTCCACTGCTGATCGTCGCCTGTATCTGGTACCTTGCGGCAACAACTATCCTGAGTTCGGTCCAGACGCGCATTGAACGCCATTTTGGTCGTTCGGGTAAGCTCACGACCACCAAACCATCCAGACGCTTGTTTCGCCAGAAGGTCCGATGAAAATGTTCGATCCGATGATTGTTTTTGACCGTGTCTCGAAAAAATACGGAAGCCTGACTGTATTGGAAGAAATCAGCCTCGAGGTGGGAGCAGGTGAAGTAATCAGTCTGATTGGCCCTTCGGGCTCTGGGAAATCAACACTTCTACGCTGTGTGAACCATCTTGAAACAATCGAGAAGGGAAGCATTACCGTTGGAGGTGAGCTGATCGGTTACCGACGTATCGGGAATTTTGCACACGAACTGCCAGAAAAGTTGATTGCTCGGCAACGCGCCCGGATCGGTATGGTATTCCAGAACTTTAACCTATTCGGCCACAAGACTGCCCTTGAAAACATCATGGAAGCGCCGGTGCATGTCCTCGGCGTCGCACGTAAAGATGCAGAAGCGCAGGCGAAGGTCCTGCTTGAGCGGGTCGGACTTGCGGATAAAATGCATAACTATCCTCGCATGCTATCGGGCGGCCAGCAGCAGCGCGTAGCGATTGCGCGGGCACTTGCCATGAAACCAAAAGTGCTGTTGTTTGACGAGCCGACCAGTGCACTCGATCCGGAACTTGTTGGAGAGGTTCTCGACGTCATTCGTTCACTCGCGCAGGAGGGGCTGACAATGATGGTAGTCACTCATGAAATGTCATTTGCCCGCGAAGTCTGTAACCGGATTGCCTTCATGCAGGCGGGCCGCATTGTTGAATGCGGGTCGCCGAGCGAGATTCTGAGCAATGCTGCTTTTGCAAGAACCCGCTCCTTCCTTTCAAAGGTTCATTGAATGTTGAATGGACACAATCTGAAGAGCACAAGAGACTGGGATTTGATCGTCGTTGGCGGCGGCATCGTCGGTTGTTCTACTGCTCTTTATGCATCGCGCCTCGGGTTGCGCGTTTTGATTATCGAGCATGACGTACCAGGCTCCCGCCAATCGGGACGCAATCTTGGTTTTGTAAGACAACAGGGGCGCGATTTCCGAGAATTGCCTCTGGCTATGGGCGCACGCCAATTGTGGCAGGGCTTAGAGAAGGATATCGGACGCTGTGTTGGCTGGTTCTGTGGCGGTAATGTCGCGCTCGCAGTCAATGACACGGATATTGAACACCAGCAGAATTGGCAGAACCGTGCACGAGAATACGGGCTAGACACATTGTTGCTGAGCCCGAAGCAGATTCATCAGAAAATTCCGCTACTGAGGGAAGGCACCGAGATCCGTGGCGCAATGTTTACGGCGACTGACGGCAGGGCCGAACCCGGCCGGGCAACCAGAGCTATTTTTGAAGCTGCTCTTGAAATAGGCGTTGCTGCGATCTTTGGCAGCAAGGTGACAAAGCTCGAAATTGCGGCCGGAAGAATAGGTGGGGTCTGGGTTGATAGGCACCTTTATCGGTCACAATGCGTTGTCTGCTGTGCCGGAACTGGGAGCGGAAAACTGTTGCGTGCGGTCGGATTTGACCTACCTCAGGAACGTATCCGTGCCACAGTTTGCCGAACTGTTGCTGCGCCCCAGCTATCGATGGATCCTTGCGTTTCTCTACCACTCACCGGAATTAGACAAGACGTGCGGGGGGCTTTTGTGTTTTCCGTCGCAGGCGGGGAGTACGATCTGCGCCTCGATTCATGGCGTTATCTTCGTCATTATCGACAAACAATGCGCAGCAATCCGGACGCAGCGAAGATTAACTACCTTCATCTGCTCGATAAAATGAGGCGAATAAAATCCCCACCGACGATCGCCGATATAGTGCCGGGTTCTGAGAACGCCGCGCCTGACAGGCAACGTGTTGAGCAGGCACAAAGCGAGTTGCGTGCATTCATGCCAGAAGTGGCCTCGCTCGAAATTGAAGCGGTATGGGGCGGGATCATCGATACCTTGCCAGATGTCATTCCCGTGCTCGGCCCCCTACCCGGCCTCGAAGGACTTCTTGTTGCAACTGGATTCAGCGGGCATGGTTTCGGCCTAGGTCCGATGGTCGGTAAAGTGCTCGCAGAACTCGCGACTGGCAGGGCTGTAAGCGCTGACATCAGAGCTTTGTCACCCGCCAGATTTCAGCGGCAAGCCGCGAGATGATCTCGAAAATCTATGGCTATAAAGATAACAAAAGAGGAAGAGTGACATTGGTAGAGCGAATTTTCACGGGAGCAGCTTCGGAAAAGATTGCGGGTTATGCTAAGGCCGTAATTGATGGCACTACGGTCTATATTTCGGGCACCACCGGACGAAACAAATCCACAGGTCAATTCCCAACAAACGCCGGGGAACAAGCGCGCAATGCCTTGGCGGATATCGATGAGGTTCTGCGCAATTTAGGTGCCAGCTTGCAAAACGCTGTCGCAAGCCGTGTTTATGTGAGCGACCGGACCTCAGCGGCCGAGGTGACGCCAGTTCTGGGGGAATTATTCGCCAATATTTGCCCGACTAGCACATTTCTGATCTGCGAGATCCCCGTGGACGGCGCCAAGGTGGAAATTGAGATAACTGCATCACTTGCCGCTACATAACGCCTTATAATCATCAGCATATGCGGATTGGGCGACTACTTCGCATATCCACCATCAAAACTTACAAATCGCCAAAGTTGGCTTGACCCGGCTACGGTTATAATGTGATTATAATGAGATAATAACATCATTATGCGTAAAGATATGAGCAATTCTGACCAGCCCCTTTATGTCCAGATTAAAACAGCCATCGACAGGAAGATAGAATCCGCGGAGTGGCCCGCCAACTTCCAGGTGCCATCCGAGGATGATCTGGCAGGCACTTTTGGTGCCTCTCCCCTAACCGTTCGAAGGGCCTTACGAGAATTGCAGGCCGACGGCGTATTGCTGCGCATTCAAGGACGCGGCACCTTCGTAATCGGGCCGCGCATGCAGTGCGCAATATTCAATCTCCCTGATGCATCCGAGGATGTGATTTTATCAGGTGGCGCGCACAGTAGCCGCATCCTACAGCACGAAATGCTAGGCGCTGACCATCCAAGACGTAGTATGCTGCAGGCTGGATCCGATAGCCCGGTATTTTACAGTAAGCTTCTGCATTTCGAAGATGGAACACCCATTCAAATCGAGGAGCGCTACGTGAATGCGATCGAAGCGCCAGATTACCTTCAGCAGGACTTTACAGTCACAACCCCAAATGCATGGCTGCTCCGTAATACAATCGTCACAACGGTCGAAAACACGATACGCGCAATACGCGCGGACGATGAAACACGCGAAAACCTGCAAATCGACTCAAGTCAGCCATGTCTGCTAGTCGACCGGCAAACCTGGCGGGATGGTATCGCAGTAACGCGCAGTCGGTTCACATATCCTGGGGACAGGTATAGACTGCGGTCAACGCACGAGGCACGTCCAAGCCGGTCTGGATCCGCGACATTGACCCGTTGAGCTGCTCGCGACTGCCTTTGTTTTCCATTTGAACCAGAACTGTTGGCCGGGCTTTTTGAAAACGCCAGGCTCATTCGTAGCAATGTGTCTTCAATCGTGTAATGCAGGACAGAGCCACCGAAGAATTGTCACCTGAAGTCGTGATCGTGGAAGAACCTTTAAGAGCTGTTCGCTTCTCTTTTCGACTTTTCCAATATCAGTAATTTAAGCCGCGCATTCTCTGCTTCCAGTTCTGCCAGCTCAGCATCTGTCACCGAACCGTCCTCGGATTTCTTGGCTCGGGACTCGTGTCGCTTTGACTCGACTTCAAGTGGAGACGACGATTTTGTCTGTTGGTTCGCGTCGTCCTTGCTATTTGCCTTATCGGAGATTGACCTTTTTTCAAGCAGCTGCTTGTCTGTGGCAAGAGCGACAATTGCATTCTCGCTCGCAGCCACCGTTGACGCGGCAACAACTGCTTCGTGAGTTCCTTGTGCTGTTTCCGTCGCAAGTTCTGAATCTGGGGAGCTGTGATCCATTGAAGAGATACTCTCCGTGATCATCCTTTGCTTATCTGGGATCGCGCTCGTTGACGTGCGCTTTTCCTCCAAAGAGACTATTTGCTGCTCCTCTTGTGCGGCTTTCGTCTCCGGTGGCCTCACTCGAGGTGACATTTTTCGCGCTTTGGAAGCAAAGGAGGAAGGCTCTTTTGTCGTTTCCTCTTTCTTCATCACCGAGTGCACTGATGGCCGAAGGGCCTTTGGTTCGTCTGCATTCGCTTCCTCATCAGGGGTTTCAAGTGTTACCTGACGAACTATATCAACATTTTCGCCTTTGAAATTGTTCGCAATTATCTCCTGCGTATCACGATCGGTTGTTTCGCGATTTTCGTCAGACCCTTTCTGACGATCGGGTTGTTCATCTACAGAGGATTCGCTTCTTTGCGAGCGCCACCTCTTCAGTCCTCCAATAAGACGTTCGCCCCATGATTTCATCAATGATCAACCTCTCTGTCAGTGCCCAAAAGATTTAATGAGATGCTACGCCCTCACCAAAACGCGGCGCAACAAGAAGGAGAGTAAACTGATCAAAGCAATATGGCTAGAAGGAAAGACGTTCTCCTTTTCATTCTTGTTTCAATCAATAAACGTTCTGATTATCTATAGATAATGGAAGGCAAAGACATCAAATGCGACCTGCAGTTTCTAATTATCGCAGTTCAGACGACTTAATAGGTTATGCAGATATGACCGTTAATGCATATCGTAGGAGCATGCCTACGGCACATCTGCATGGATTGCGCAACGGAGTAACAATCCAAGAGCGGCGCCGGAACACATTTCGAACGATTAAGCGCTATTTGACACCTTTGTTTATAAGAGTATGCTTATAAAATCGTCATCATCCGAATTTGTAGGCGGTGGCGGCTAAGGGTTGAGATGTGCTCTTGCCTGCTAGCTAGGAGGAGTACTATGATTCTCCCTTCTTTGTCGCGTGCATGCATGTCATCGGAACTGTGGCAATTGCTCTACCAAATGGCAGGGAATTACACACCAAACAAGCGCTTAAAGGCGGCAATCGTTGAGGCAGCGCTGATGGGAATGGTCGATCAGTTCGATCAGACCGAAGTTGATGACATGGATAAGCTAATTTTCAAAACGCTGCATTGCGCCGCTGTTAAGGCTGTAAATCAACATGCGCTAGCGACCAATTTTGAACACTTAATCCCCGCTGCCTGAAATTTCCGAGCAATTGGCGGGGCGGACACTTTGTCTGTTTACGCGCTCGTCCCAGATCCCTTTCATTTGGTCCCGTATGAACATTCTTCGTAAAAGGCTGTCGATAAGAAATAGTGGATCGGTTCTGCGAAGATATTACAGGCCAGGGTCGGCGCGCTCATAGCCTTTCTCGACTAACAGTTGATTAGTCTCATCACAAAACCATCCTATACATACACATCTCTTCATGCCGTGCTTTAACAATCTCGCCTTCGACATGGGAGTGTCCCTTAGTAACAGCGTTTAGGGTGGATTAGTTTGTGGCTTTTCGAGCGAAATGAGGCAATACACGCGTGCATGTCACGAAGCTTAGAACTTTGCGGTTCAACGGATAGCAACGATTGATTGCTGGAGCTAAATACACCCTATCAACTGTCGTTGACTTTGTTTTCAAACGCTTTGCACAAAATTTCTATTTGTTTGAAGCAATTTGACCACTCATACCCCATTACACCGTAATAATATTATCCTATAGTTTTTTGCCGCCGCATCGCAACGTTACAATCGTTCTCGTTCAATCAAGCGCAGGACGGGAAGGTCGGAACCGCGATGGCACAAATCAGTAATAACATCACAGATCTAATCGGTAACACTCCGTTACTCGAGTTACATCGGTATCGTAAAAATCGTGGATTAACTGCGCGTATCCTCGTGAAGGTTGAGTATCTAAATCCGGCCGGAAGCGTGAAAGATCGTATTGCCTGGGCACTCGTTCGCGATGGACAGGAGCGCAATCTACTCAAGCCGGGTGGAACAATTGTTGACGTAACGAGTGGTAATACAGGGATCGGCATTGCAGCGGTAGCGGCAGCGCAGGGTTACAAAGCCAAGTTTTACGCGAGCGACAACATCAGCCCAGACAAGTTCCGCTTGCTCGAACACTACGGCGCTGAAATTGTTCGCATTCCCAACTCGTATTTTCTCGACGCAGACGCACTTGAAAATGTTACTGCACTCATCAGGAGTGAGAACCCGGACGCCTATTTCACAGATCAGCTTGCCAATCCAATCAATCCTAGAACGCATTACAACAGCACTGGTCCGGAGATCTGGCGCGATACCGACGGTGTCGTTGATGCTTTTGTTGCAGGTGTAGGCACCGGAGGTACCATTTCGGGCACGGGTCGCTTTCTGCGCGAAAAGAACCCTGACATTTGGCTTGCAATCTCTGAACCTCACGTCTCGACTTTGCCAAGTGAAGAAAACCCCAATCCGCCTGAAATCGATGGTGTACACAATGTAACCGAAGCAGAGCCGCAGCAGCTACCGCGAAACTTCGACAGAGATATCGTCGATGAAATCATAGCACTAAGCCCCGAACTTGCAGCAATTACGGCTAGAGCATTGGCCCGCGAAGAAGGCCTTCTCGCAGGGACATCTGCGGGTGCAACGCTTTATGCCGCGACGGAAATTGCACGACGCCCGAGTTTTGCTGGCAAAACAATTGTTGCAGTGTTGCCCGATAGTGGAGAGCGTTATCTGAACGCTGCCGCTTTTCTAGCAACCGCTGACGGTGCCTTCGAGGGTAAAGCCGGTGAGCGCGTTCTCTCATAGGCGAGCGAAACATAGCCGTTCATTGCCGGCGACAGCATCCCTATCACGCCAGTAAGGACACGACGAGACCAGAGTTTTAGGGGACGCAACAGGTTGGGGAGGTTTGATTCACGGATATGAACGTGAATTGGGTTGCCAAGTCGGAAATAAATAGACTTTCTGGTCCGGCAACGAAACTGGAAAAGTCGCTATGCGGCTTGGAGCATAACGACCCAAAATGAGAGATCCCATCCTGTTTGAACCGCTACAGTTGGGGAATATTAAAGTCCCCAATCGTATAGCTGTTGCGCCCATGTGTCAGTATATGGCCAATGATGGTTGTGCTTCAGCTTGGCATACGCAACATCTCATGTCGCTCGCGATGTCCGGTGCCGGTCTGATCATGATCGAAGCCACCGCCGTTTCCCGTGAAGCACGCATAACGCATGGCTGCCTCGGATTGTATTCCGATGCCAATGAGGATGCGCTTGGTGAAATTCTATGTCAGGCCCGTCGTATCGCCCTGCCTGGAACTCAGTTTGGAATCCAGCTATCGCACGCTGGACGAAAAGGCTCCGCTCATCGTCCTTGGGAGACACCTGGAGGTAGCTTAACGGGCTCCGATGCGTGGAGGACGATTGCACCATCGACAATCGCACATCGGGCCGGTTGGCAGCTTCCGTATGCCGCCAGCGAAGACGAGCTTGATAAGATTGCTGAGGATTTCCAACAAGCAGCCATTCGGGCCAAACGTCTGGGCATCAAGGTTCTAGAAATCCATATTGCCCATGGTTATCTGCTTCACCAGTTCCATTCACCGCTTTCAAATACCCGCCAAGACATGTGGGGTGGTGACAATATACGCAGGATGGCGTTCCCTTTGCGAATTGCACGATCAGTTCGACAAATCAGTGATGATATCGCAGTCGGCGCGCGCATTACGGGCAGTGATTGGAGTGAAGACGGTTTGACACTTCGGGACGCGGTCACACTTGCAAGGCAATTAGAAGACATAGGTATTGACTACGCATGCGTCACATCGGGTGGAATACCAGTTGACTGCCCTACTAATATCAATCCGGAAGCCTCGCACGCATCACTAGCGAGTGCCATAAAAAATGAGACTGGATTAATCACCCGCGCGGTTGGGATGATTACCTCGCCAAAACAAGCGAACGAAATCATTGCTGCGGGATCGGCCGATCAAGTTGCTATAGGGCGTGGATTTCTGGATAACCCACGTTGGGGCTGGCATGCCGCCCATGATTTAGGCGTCGAGATCCCCTATCCGTCCCCTTATGCATGGGCCTCGCCAAAGGAATGGAGCGGATTTGACCGGAGAACCGCGCTCTAGAGCAAAGGACTCAAATGCTTAATCTGCTTTCTCTTCCGAGCCGTAGATTTCCATGAGAATGTTGGAATGGTAGCAATTTGGCAATGCTACCTTCTCAAAGTTAACGAGGCGTGCGAGCGAAGTTGCCAACCCAATCCGATGAGCACTCTGACCGGCGAACCGAAATGGGCTCTCTCAGCGAAGAACCTCTCGGATTTGTGAACACGCACGCATCTGAAGCATCCGTGAACAACCTCTGTAAGTCAGTGCTATATGGGCGGAGAGGCAAAAAATTCCTCAGTTTGTCCGGAACTGCCTGGAGTAAGTGTTTCCAAGTGTTCAAGATTTCTTTTCGACGTGCATGTCCCCGCCGATAAAGGTCCATTCAAGATGATAGGAGCGGGCCACAAAAACAATGACCTTTTTTAAACCAACGCTGCCGATGCCTTCCAAGAATAGCGTTGGCAGGTAATCTGAAGTACAATTGATCAATACCACCTGTGTCACCAATTCACCAAAGCTGATTTCCCTCTCTCGAGGCCCCGATAAAACTTTGCGACGATTCTAAGTCGAAGCGCCAAACGGGGATCGTTGGGATGTGGGGCAACTTACCGGAACCAAGTCTGGTAGAGCGCATCAAAAATTCCGTTGCGTTTCAATTGGTGGAGCCATTGATCGACAAAAGCCGTGAGGTAAGGCGCCCGTTGAACCCAGTAGGCCTTTTCAAAGTTGTTAAATGGCCGGTCTGGGTTAACTGCGCAAAGTATTCCAGGATGAAGTTTTTGTTGATACATTGTTTCGGAAGCGTCTGTAATCATAACATCAGCTTTTCCCTCGACGATTTGGTCAAAGATGGTTGTGTTGTCCTTCCAAACCAGAATTTTCGCATGTTTTAAATGAGTTACGACGAATCTCTCATTCGTTCCTCCAGGATTGACGATGACCTTTACATTCGCTCGATCTATGTCTTCAATTGTGACGTATCGATGCCGTTCTGCGCAGCGAGAAATTGGAGATTTGCCGTCATTTAAGTAAGGCTTGGAGAAAAGCCCTGTCTTTTGTCGTTCGAGCGTCACCGATATCCCGCCCATCGCTATATCGAAACGATCATTTTTAAGGTCCTCCGCGAGCGTCGGCCAGCTCGTCTCTATGAACTCCACCTCAACTCCGAGCGCTTTGGAGAGATCGTAAGCTAGATCTATATCAAACCCTTTGAACGCTCCGCTTTTGAGGTCTTTGAAGCTATAAGGTTTGTAATCCCCCGTTGTTCCGACCTTCAATGTGCCGCGTGAAAGAATTACGTCGAGCCTAGACTTGGAAGTAACATCTGTAAATCCCGGACGCGATAGCAGTACAATCAAAATCGTGGTTGTAGCAATGGCAATTCCTACCAGATGAAATCCCCGCTTAGATGTCGTAACTCCGACGTTTTTAAACAAATATGCTATCATAACTTTGAGAATCTCATCGTCATTTTGAGTTTTAATACACGATCTGTAGGAGCCGTCAGGCAAGTATGACGCGTTGAACTGCGTCGAAAAGCATACCACGTTCTGCCTTAGTCAGGTCGTGTGCATCAAGCATGGCTATGAACTTTTGACGGTCTGAACCCTCGATCTTGATGCCACACAATAAGCGCGTAGCCAGCAGCCTGAGCAATTCCTCACCAATCGCTGCGATTCGCTCGCGTTCCTTATCGAGGGACTTTGGAGCATCCGGCATCCTGTCAAAAAATAGCAACTGCGCACGGTGTCTATATTGCACTGCCTTTGCTGCCTTCATTTGAAAACTCACAAATTTGCGAACGGACACCGTATCTAAACCGAATGAAGACGCGATGATTATAGCTTGCTCGGTCACATGCGCTTCTTGACCCTGGTCTTCTACAGGAAGGTGCTTCGCTGCCTTAAAAAGAGCTACGTTCTTCATGTGAAGAAGCCGCTTACCAACAAGGTTCCCAATGCACCCAATGCCACTTATCGTGCGTTTAAAATCAGGGTCGCCAACACAGTTCTGAGAAGACGGTAACACTCGTAAATTAGAATACATTCAGTATAGCCCTTCAAAATATTATTATCTTGCATTAACAAGTCACCCCAAGTTAGGCCTGCCTTAGGGACCTTATAGACAAAGAATTATATGTTGCGCGCTCTGGGATGTTGAATCATAAGGCGCGTAAAAATATCGGCATTTAAAGACAGACGTGATGTCTACTCAAACACGTCTCGTATGGAGAGATCCGAGTTACTACATCTAAACCCAAAGATACGTTAAGGGTCTTCGTCGGAATTCAGATCGATCATGCTCCCTTTTAAGAATCAAACAAACGCAAGGCAGTCAACTCCTTGCTGGTGCAACGGTCGATTTGAACGCGACTTCTCGTGGTAAATGCAGTAAGAAGCATTGAATAAGCCGCTTGTCCGTCAGCTGTATCAATCTTGTTGTGAACAGAGATTGTTGTGGGAAGTTTCGTAGCTTCATTCACGAAAGTGAAGGAAATCCGTTTATCGTTCTTATCATCCACACCCAGCAGCACCTCCGAAACTCTTCCAATAGCCTGGTAGGACGCATCGCAATTATATGCTGGAGTCGCACCAGCCGTTTGAGCGAATAGGACAAGGGTCGTCCCAGACAGAAATCGGAGGCTCGACATGGTTTGATCCATTCCTTGAGAAAAATGTGTTGGAGTGATTCAGTGCTTACTGAGTTGATGAAAAAATACCGAACAAACTTGGCAATGTTGTATAGAACATCAATCGCCGAACGTATTTCAATTTGCCGCATCCAGTTGAATCGGTCGCAAGCTTGTGGGTCTCGAAGCTGCTTATAGTGGACTCAGCTTCAGTACTTGTACATTGGCCTTTTATCACGTCCGCCAGTGCTCCTGCTTCTGCCGGAGTGATGTCGATGTCCTCCCAACTGATAGGCGTTCCGCGATAACGACGAAGCGCTCGAAAATAATCCAAACTATCCGGCAGCATGATCTGTGGACGCCCGTCCGACGCGAAAGGCATATTCAGCACACGAATTATTCCTGAGCCGGTCGCAGGTACGTCGCGGCCGACTGGAGCCTCACCCGGATGAGCAAGCCCCATAATGTGACCCAACTCGTGAAGAACAACAAGATAGACCAAGGCTTCGGCGACAACAGAATCGGATGCGTATCGCGGGAAAGCCTCCCGTAAAGCCTCCCACCGATCAGAATAACTCCAGTTACCATAAAAACGGATTAGCCCATGGGGGATTCCAGGAAATGTGCCAGTTTCAAAGGGTTCGGAACGTGCAAGAACCGCCCCAGGCCCCTGCCCTGAAACCGACTGCGCATCGACTATGATTTCCACTTCATTCGGTTGTCGAATGTCTATTCCACGGATGTGAAAGCGTTGACTCGGCAAGTCGAATTGCCGTAGACGCCCATTCCAAAGCGTGATTGCACGGTCGATAATTGGCTGTAAGTTGACTGCGTGATAAACGGTCTGGGATTCTTGTACGAATATTTGTTGGCCATAGGCGTCATTGAGCCGAACATTCATGATAGCACTCGCGCCTATAGACGCCGGTTCACCTCGGTGTACCCGATATGTAGAGGCCGCGTTATAGGGAGCGTGGCTGGGTTGGTCGTCCACAAACATGCAGACATGTGTCGTGTTTGGTTGGGAAAGAGCCGATAACGGCGTACAAATCAAAGCGACGCAAAAACACTGGCTAATGCTCACTATGCTAAATATACCGTACAACTCATTGTTCCTTGTTAATCCAAAGAATGGCGACGTGGCCCTAGTGAAATCTTAGGTGAATCAGAAAAGATCCGTAACTCTAACTAATAGCGACCCGCTTTCGCGTCTTTGATTGTTCATCAAGATTTTTTTATCGCCAGACTTAGCTACCTGTGCAGGGTACCGTGAAATTTAGTATATAGTGGCTACGCGCCAGACAATTCACCTGCCATTCGTGCCCTCGGTCGTTTTCTACACAGGGTAGAAAAGCTCGTTGACCCTCACTCCTAAAGCGATTGGGTCAGGTCCAAAGAACTACGCATGCAACTATCCAATACTTTTGCCTGGAGCGATGATGACTGCACCACCTCAACCTACAAGGACTGCACATACGGAAGGCGATGTTCGAAGCGTTTAGTCCAAATCTATACCGTATAGCGTTCTAGTTAGAACTTTGAGCGGCTGAGCATCGCGATGATTTCCAACCTGACGGTATATTCAATATATGCTTTCAAACAATCTCTAACAAAAGAATTTCTGTTGCTTGTGCTTGTTTATCACATTAATTATATATACCGTCGCCTTTCGACAGAAAGCAATCACTTGCTTTGTTCATTTCGTTTCGAAGTATTATTTTTGTTAGAGACTATATTTTCAGAAGATTTGGAAATTTTTAGGGCATACGGTGTATATGGGGGAAGCACTGATGAGAGGCCTATTTTTATCGACTGAGATGATCGACGTTCAAGATCGAGATGATTTTTGGCGCGATGCTGTAAAGCCAATTTACGATCTATCCTCGACAAATGAGGAAGTGATTGGAGGGTTTTCGGGAACGCTTCATTCCCATCCAGTCGGGGGGATGCTTGTTGGATCGACAACTCACAATGCCCAGAGATACCAGCGTACTCATAGGATTATAGCGCAAGGAGGAATGAACCAGTATATCCTTCAAGTAATCATGGAAGGGAATTTGGTTGGCAATTTCGGCGAAGTCGACGTAAACGCCGAGTTCGGTGACATTGTTATTCTTGATTTGGCAAAGACTATAAAGAGTAACGCATCAGCAGGTGCGAGAATTACTGTCGTTTTGCCTAGAGAAGAGTTGGAACGAATGTCTGGCGGCCGCAGTCTTCATGGGACGGTGCTTAGAGCGAATGTGCCAAACACTCGACTTCTCTTGGGTTTTCTTAAATCACTCAATGATGTGTCCTCGGATCTAAACGCCGCCGAAACGACGAATGCGTACGATGCCGTAATGCTGTTACTGCGTTCAGCTGTGCTCGGTTTGGGAATAGGCAATGACACAGTTGGATCCATTAACTTTACGATGAGACGGCGTATTATGGACTTCATCGATGAGAACCTCACGAATCCATTACTTGGACCATCTCTCATCGTCAGCCAGTTCAAGGTATCGCGCTCGCATCTTTATCGTTCATTTGAAAGCGATGGGGGTGTTGCCAAACTCATTCGTGAAAGACGTCTGGATCTAGCGTATCGAGAAATTATCAATGCGGGCCCGAAGCCGGCCACTCTCAAAGAGGTCGCCTACCGGTCCGGTTTTCTCGATGCGGCGCGGTTTGCCAAGGCGTTTAGTTCGCGTTTCGGCTCTCCACCAAAAGCGATTATTAAGAACAACACCCCTGTTAATTTTTCCGAAGCAAAGATCCATACTCTTCATGATCATCTGTCGGTGCAAGCTCGTAAGCTTGGGATATGGTAAGCGTATTGATTACCTATATTCAGCGCGACTCTCGAGGGCGTGCGTAAGTGAGACCGAGGACTTGGCTCCTCGGTCGCCCGCCGCCTTACGGGCACTTCTAATACAAAGAAATGGAGGCGTGGCGCTTAAGCGGGCCCGCTGAATTGGATTTACTGCGCCTGGAGCTCAACAGCGTCCTAAAACCAAAAGCTAAACGGATGAAGGTAGGTTAAATACTCCAACTCGTCCTCGGTATAGGTTTCTTTGTCAAACATCTGCGGGGGAATGAAACAATACGAGTAAGCCCTCGCAAAGCCAAATACAGTATCAATCATGGCGCTTCCCTTTAGCTTCCTAGAAAGACTATCAGTATGATGCTAAACGCTCTTCTCATCTATTGCTATTATTGACTGGCAAATTCAATCCCGATGATTATTGGGATCTTGACTAATATTACACTGAACTCTTTGAATTTCGGCCAAGTGAAGAAGCTATATATATTATTGAATAGAACAGAATTGATAAGTTTGGATTATCGAAAGCTGCAAATGTTCAATTTCTTTCCAAATTGCCGATACCTCGTTCTCGGTGCAAAAGGAAAAAGGATGCTCCCGCGATAAGGGCACCGCCTAGCCAGAATGCGTTGGCTGGCCTTTCGGCGAACACAAGCCAGGCCAAAAGCACGTTAATTGGAAGTCGAAGGTCATCGAACGGCTGAAGAAAGGCAACGTCTGCAACGGTGTAAGCTCTCGCTTGAAGGTACTGCGCCAAAGCCGTGAGCGAGCCCAGCGCGAGTATTGGCAACCAACTTTCCGTAGAGTAGCCGGCACTTGTCGGCAGTCCACCGTTGACGATGAGCCAAACGGCCCCGTTAAACGGCGTTATAAGCAGGAGCATGTATAGAGAGGTCTCAGAAGGTTTCTCGAACTTCGTCAGATGCTTGGTGATTATTGAGTAACCAGCCCAAAGCGCTGCAACTGCCAACGGCAAGAGCGAATATGCGCTATAATGCTTTGACCCAGGCGCAATTATAATCAGTGCACCGATGAAGCCCAAGAGGGTCATAGCCAGCCGATGGGCAGTGACCTTCTCGCCAAGGAAAGAACGCGCGGCGGAAATTACAAAGAACGGTGTAGTCATAGACAAAGCTATGGCTTGCCAAATCGGGATGCGATTCAAAGCATATACCCATAGTTGCACACTCGTTACCACGAGACAGACGCGAATTAGATGCCATCCCAAATGCCGGGTACGTAGTCCCAAAATTGTGGGTGGCCCGACACATAGGAGTGTTATAATCGCGGCTATTGAATACTGAAACAAGGCGATCGTTACGGAAGACATACCGATGCGAGTAACCATCCATTGAGTTATGACATTAACACCCGCGTAGCTTGCCCCGCTACCGACCATAAAGGCTGCGCCATGTGCCACGCTGAATGACTTAGAAATAGTATTCATGAAATTATTGCTCCAAAACCCGAAATATGAGAGCCTCGGAATGTCCTGAAAGTTAATATCTTGCGAACGCCACGTGGAACTCAACGTCCCATAATGTAATTTCCCGGTTGGGCTCGGCTGGCGAATTCCTCTAACGCATCATTTGACGACTTCATCATTTCGTATTCATTTTAACCAAAGCTAAAATCGCTGGAGTTGTTGAAATCCATCTCTCTAAAATCTAGACGTAAGATAACCGATCTGCGTTTCAGACGGCAAATGCCAGTAAACCTTCAAGACTTAAAAAATCTGTAGAATGGGCGGGCCTCTTCCAAACTGCCTCTGCAATTTTCTGAAACTGCGATGACTCTAGGCCTCCAACGTGCGGCGTGAAGGCATCACTGCTTTCTAAATGTTATGTCCCCTGACATATTCGTGCTTGGCCTCTTGGATCTGGCATTTCTATCTAATCGTCGACTAATCGAGTACATTCGCATAGAACACCTGTTGAACGACCGTTGTTACTGCTTTTCGAAACCAAAAGTTGGATTGTTCGCGTTGCTGCGACAGCTTCGATCGATGAATCCTCGATCATTCGTTACTGCGACGAGGCTAAGAATTATATGTAGCCTCGTCGCAATCGCTTCAGTCGCCGGAAGTTAAAGTCCGGCGTTGTTCCCTAAGATCTGTCACCGGTTAGCGCCATGCATTGTCGAACCCACAATACATGTCGGTACGCCAATCTCCGTTGGTGACTGGGAGCATTTTTCGATGCAGGAAACGGGATCCTTTCCACCAAACACACAGGCCGATGATGCTTGTGTAAAACCCGCAATGCATGCTGAAGTCAAAATAAATCTAAAGATAGACCTAGTCATTACGATTCTCCTTAATAATTTTCTAAAATAATATTGATTGCTAGTTTATTATTAAAATATCTTGATATACCAAATAGCAAATTAAATTCCTCAGAATAAATTTTAACCTGAAGAACATATGTGATCACGGGTAGGAACTTATGTTTTATTTTTCTATTTTTCAACTACCTAAAATAGGGAACGATACTCTAGGGTTTGCGGCGAACAATATCAGATAATATCAGGCCTTTGTGATCTTTGGACGAAGAAACATCAAGTTGCAATGAATGTCGTCACAGCTAGCGCGGTCAATGGCGTGAGCCCTCCAATAAAAAGAAATTCATTTCATCTTGGCACCCTCACTGAAAGGAGATCGGCGGAAAACCTGCGCTATGACCGTAGTGATAGAAGAAACCTACAGACTGTTATCGAATTTTAAAGGAGGAAAGACATCGTTCCGAACACCAGTAAACGGGAGGAGACACCGGCCCATGTCCACAGGCGGTACAAAATTGTCTTTTCGCAATTTCTACTAGACATTTATAGGAATATATCCTGTCGCCCAAATTCACTAAAATGATGCTTGTCTCCCCCTACCCGCGTAGGAGGAAAACGGGAGAATTTGAGCTGTACAAGGAACCAGTACAATGATTGCTTCATTTTTAGACGTATCACTTGCATCCACAGTTGTTGGTGAAAAACTTGCATTCAAACGGTCAAGTGAGCTGTGTAGCGACAATAGCTGCGGAACCGCAGCCTGTTCCAGTTGTGGGCAAAGTGGTTGCCTTCAATAGCCCGCTTACGCAGCGCATTGCCTGAGTGGCGCAGTAGCAATCGGTCTGTGTGGGGACCGCAATAGAAGTGGTTAGTACACTTCCGGCTTTTGCACAATTCTAGTCGCGCCAAACGCCACTCAGCTCTGCAAGCACTGACGATTCGAAAGTCTTTTCACGGCCATTTTCTTCAGCTAGCCAAAAACAAACTTCTGGATGGCACAGTGATTGCTGATGTGTACCCTCGGGACCTGGCCCGTTGTCACTGATTGGTTATGAAAGTAGCTTTATTGACTCTCCCTGAGCGAGAGCGTTGAGATCTTTCCGTTTCGACGTGTTGTCTCCTAGCGAATAACCTGCTCATGAGCACAATCCCATGATTTCGATATTTCTCGAAGAAACCCCCGGTCGCTTCTCGTGAAAACAAACAGCCGAATATTCGCAAATCAAGCTTTTTCGACTATATATCAAGGGATCCTCGTCGATCGAATAGCTGAAATCAGGTCGGCGTCGCCAGTTGTTATCTCTGATGACGTGTTGGACGATTTGATCCAAGAATCGTACATGCCAGTTCTTCGAACGTTTTGGGAGCGCATTCTAATCCTCGAGCTTAATCATGCAGATAAGCGAGAAGTGCTCGAAGGGACAACAGAGGAACAGCGTTTTGACTATTTTTGCCGAAATCTCTTGAAGCCAAACAATCTCCACGCGCTTTACACCAAGTATCCGGGCCTTCAAGCCATTTGGCCACCACAATCCACGCTTATCGGAAGGAATCTTATCACCCTTCTGCGACGCATCGAGACTGATCTTCATGAAGTCGTCCGTCAGTTGGTTGGAAACTGTTCAAAACTCGTGGTTCGAAAGATAACCCCTGTAGGTGATTTTCATCGCGGTCTCCAATGCGGAGCTCGCATTGCTTACAAACTGGATCAAAGTGAAATTTTAACGCTCTATTATAAACCTCGGAATTTAAAAACTGATGTTGGATATGGGCAATTTGTCGATTGGTGGAATAAACGAAGCGCAATCACCCATAAAGCTCCAAGGGTCGTCGACAAAGGGAGTTATGGGTGGGTCGAGGCTGTCCGCCATTTTGAATGTGCACCGGGTGGCGCCCATAACTATTACCGACGTTACGGTTCACTCCTAGCGATCGCTTCAGTGTTTGGTTCCACGGATCTTCACATGGAAAACGTTATTGCCCATGGAGAATACCCGGTCATCGTTGACCTGGAGACGCTATTTTCCTGCACACCGACGGTAAAAAAGGACAATCCCAGTTATTATCACTCCTATGCTTCGCTCCTGTTGCCAACTCATGCCGTAGAAGATCAAGTCGAAACAAGCCCGCTAAGTGCTTCGCCGCAAGCGATGACGGATTTGAAAGCCACTTTCAATCCGCAACGGCGGAAGAGTACACTTCGGATGGAAGTGACTCCATTTGTTACAGGAATGAATGAGGCTGAGGTGTGGGAGGATGGTCAGCTAATTGATTTTCGTGAATATCGAGCTGAAGTTATCGACGGATGCCACGAAGCTTTAGAGGTAATTTATCAAGATAAGAAAATTTTCTGTGATGCAATAAGCGCGATTTTCCAAGATGCAAGTGTCCGCGTGATATTCAGAGCAACAGAAGAATATTTGAAAATTATATATAATTCTGGCCATCCGGTCACGCTGCATCAGAGCACAATGCAACGGGACGTAAATGTCCTATGCGAGGATTATTTTGACTACACAGTACTTCATTCAGAGATTACAGACTTATTAAACGGTGATGTGCCTTATTTTGAGGTATCATTTAATGGATGTCATATCCGTGACGGCAAGGGCGCACTCATCGACATTCCTCTCCACCACTCACCCAGGTATAAATTTGAGCATCAATTAGACCGTGACGACACCGAAGTTGCGAAGCTGCTTGCCGAAGATATTGAATACGCTTTTTCCGCATACAACGTACGCATCGGGATGAAAACTGGGCACACTCCGAACATCTCTAAACAAGAGACCACGCCAGAATATACGGCCAGCAAGACTTGGTTTAATGACTGCTCAATCCACGCGATGGACCAGATTAAAGCGAAGATGTGCCGGCACCGCGATATTATATACTGGCGTCAAATCAATGCGTTTGAAGACAAGGCTGTGAGGGCCGGCATCAGTGAAATTTGCCTTTACAATGGGCTAGCCGGTATCGCGTTAGCCTACAACGTTATTGGCGGGCGCGTCGGCCGACCGGACTTCTTGGCGTTAGCAAAGCAGATATCAAAGCAGATCCGCCAGCAATTGACATTTCTGCAATATGCATCACTCGGAGCCTACATCGGTACCGCAGGGACAATTTGGGCACTCTGTGAAATTGAAAAACACAGCTTAATCCCTGTTATGAAGACTTTAGAGACCGAGCTTTCGAAGCTTAGCTACACTTTGATAACCACCGATTACCGGAGTTATTTTCAGATGGATATCGTATCTGGGGTCGCAGGTACACTGGAGATGTTGATCCGCCTACACGCGCTTTTAAGCGAGTATCCAATTTCCGCTGCTATTCAGCGTATCGCCGAACTGGCCTATCGCGTTTTGCTGCGGCGAGCACCAGACTTGATCCGCGAAAATACGCTTATTGGATATGCCCATGGCACGGCGGGTGTTTCCTCTGCGTTAGCCGACTACATGACGCATTTTTCATTTGAGGACCCGCAAGCAAGAAAACTAATCGAATTCAATGTCTTGCGCGAGACTTCGCTAAGGACCGAGCTAGGTTGGCCCGATCTCGACCACGATAATATTCGGACTTCATCGTGGTGTCATGGAACGAATGGTTTCGGGTTCTCGAGGAGATCGATTAGACCATTTATGTCTCAGACCGGCTTTGATGAAGACATGGCTATTGTCAGAAATCGAATTGGTACCCGATATCAATCCTTATGTCTTTGTCATGGACTGAGCGCCGACTATTATCTCGCCAAACTTATGGGTTGGAGTGAGGAGATAACGGTTCTTGATCAACTGCGTGATGAAATTAATCGAGGCGGGTTACGCACGGACTTCGGATTGACAAACTTTGAGATGGTTGGTGCTATGAACGGTGTGAGCGGCGTGTTTATCGGCGACCACATCCTATAGTGGAAGAAAATCTCGGTTATGGCGGTTTTCCCTAGCAATTGTAGTACGCGAACAGAAATCCCACATTCTAGCTGAGCGAATTGAGGGATATCGATCGAGGTCCCCAATCGATATTATTGGTTCGACGGCATTTAGTCTGCAACAGTATACGGTCAAGGCATAGACACATCTCGTCGTCGCGGATCAGGTTGTATTTGAGTGCTATCGATATTTGAGTGAAGCAAATTGATTGTGAAAAAGGAGTTTAAAATGCTATCGAAGAATTACAGCGAAGAAGCCGCCCAGTTTGTAGTGGGGAAGCGAACAACGATAACTGCAGTAACAATCCATTGTACGTTCAGTGAAACGTGCGGAGGGGTTAATTCGGCGGTATCGTGCTTGGATTGATCAGTAAATTTTACTGTTGATCTGGAGAGCAAAATCTACCAAACGCCCCTGTCCTGTTAACAGGGGCGGCAATCGCGATCTATCTCATACCACCCCAAACACATCGGGCGGTGTTTTGAAAAATGTTAACGACGTTTAAAAGCGCATATAGAAGCTGATATCCCGTCATTTTTTCTATCGTAAAGCTGCAACCGGTCGCCATTCTAGTGATGCGCAGCACGTGTTCAGGTTCCCAGATCGTTATCGGGATTAGATGCAATGGTCGGTTATGACCTAAAAGACGGATCGTCTAACTCGTCCAAACACTCTGCTGAACAAGATCGTCCTTTTGAAACACACGCCATCGTCACACGTGAACGCCTTGCTCTCAAGCATATTGTTCTAATTGTTGATGGCTCAGAATCATTCGATACGAGGCCCCTCTGTGCAACGACCTCAAGGTGAAACTACAATTCTATGCAGACAACCGATTTTAACCGTTACGCGGTTGTGATCATGCCATTCGTCAAACCGGCACGTCGGCTCGTACTTGAATTGTTGTGGTTGCCTGAAATTCTTTGATAGTGCCCCGCATAAGAACATGCTTCAAACTCACTGGAAGGTTTTGCCATGTCTTCGCGGATGCTCCTGCAACTCTCCCTCCTTTCTGTGTTTTCCGCCAATATATTTCTCGCAAATAATAATAGTGCGCAAGCGGAAGACCTCGCCTTGAAAGATGCTGTGTCGATGGCCGGCATGCAACTCTTCCTCAATTCCGGCGCACCTGGGTTGATAATCGCCGTAGTGCAGGGAGATAACACGGTTATTCAGGCATACGGGGAGACGGCGCCAGGCAGCAACGTCGAGCCCGACAGACATTCAATCTTTCGCATAGCGTCCGTTTCCAAGGTCTTCGCTGGCGACGCACTCGCAGCACTTGCAGCAACTGGCAAACTCAGCTTGACGGATCCGTTGGCAAAATATGCGCCAGACGGGACTAATGTTGAGAGGAACGGTCGACCTATAACACTTCTTGATTTGGCTACTCACTCGGCTGGTCTACCACGAGAGTTACCAAATCCGGACGTTAAAATCACTGATAATCCGTTTGCAGCTTTCGATCGCGAATATTACTGGAAATGGATCGGAAGTAATCAGCCCGCATACTCGCCTGGTACAACGACGATCTATTCGAATCTGGGATACGGCCTTTTGGGCGACGCCCTCGCTAAGGCTGGTGGCGCTGATTATTCAACTGTCCTCGCCCAAACCGTGATAAAGCCGGCCGGCCTCACTGATACGACGAATGTGTTGGACGAAACTCAGAAACAACGATTGATGACGGGGCTTGACCCATTCGGTAAGCCGGATCCAAACAACCCTGTTCCCGAAATCATGTACGCCAGCGCTGGTATTTACACGACAGCAGACGACATGGCGCGTTGGATGCATTGGCATCTTGAAGGAGCCGCGCAGTCCAAAGAGGCGTTCTTGCTCGATCATACGCTTTGGTTACCCTACGACGGTCTTAAACATGTGGTGGGAACTGAAGTCACAGCTGGCGATGGCATGGGACTAGGCTGGGTTGCCACGATGCCCCGAAACGAAACGCCGTTTCTGCTAGGAAAGAGCGGCGGGCTTGGAGGGTTCATGAGTTACGCAGTTCTGTCGCCCCAACGCAAACTCGGCATATTTGTCGTTGCCAGCCGGGTAAACTTTGGCATGTTCGAAAATATTCATTCACAAGTGCGCGAGTTAGCTGCTGAGCTGGCGCGTTAATCATGCAATCGTCCACAAGATCAATGTCCACCTGCATCGGCAGGTGCTGGACCTTCGCTATTTATCAAAAGATATTCAGCATTGTCGTATTCGGTTCCGCAGCGTCATTTATGGTGACTACGACGAAAGTATCCGCGCAGGAAAAGAGGGATATTTTTAAAACTGAGATTTTTTTAACACCCTATAGCAAATTAGGCGATGCGGGCGAGGCAGACGGCTATCCGCGGCTGAACGGCCAGCTTTTATTTATGGCTGGCTATACTGGCTATTTTGGCATTGATGACAGTAACCACCAGATACCTCGGTCGCACTGGAACAGTTTACAACCGACGGCAGAAGCAGCGCTTGTCTGGCAGCTGTCGCCGCAGTTCTCGGTACTTTCCAAAGTCACCATTGACTCTTCCGAAGAAGCTACGAGGGACAATGCTTTTTCCGATCTCGGTATTGTTCTAAAAAACTTATTTGCTTCGTACACCGGCGATAATTTTGCACTTTATGGCGGCAAAATGGATCTGGGGTTTGGGGACGGCTGGCATGCGATCGATGGCCTCTATAGTGGTTTTACCGACGATTTTGCGTATAAAGGCTCCTTGGGATTTGGCGGTCGTTACACGTTCAACACCGAGAATTGGGGATCTCACTCTCTAGCTGGTATCGTGTTTAAACACGATGACACGGTTCTTAGCCGTCGTCTGAGCCTCAATGACGGCTTTATATTCCCCACACATGATCAGCCGCCCGCCTTTAGCGACGACTTGAACTCTTTTGTGCTGTCTTATGACTTCCGTAATGTTCCGGGCGTTAAAGGCATATCGGGCGGCGTGGACATCGGGCGGCCTTCAGCAGAGCCGGGTTCTGATGAAGGTTCCAGCACGATTTCCGCCCGGCTGCGCTATGATACCGCCTTGTCTGACAAGTGGGGCTTGAGCTGGTTTAGTGAAGCGACCTATTCCACTGGGTTTCGCTTGGCACCTGTTTCCAATGGAAACGCTGTCACTTCAGTATCGCTCACCTATGATCGATGGCAGTTCGCCGCAACAAGTGCAGTGCGCAAACTTTCGGGCAAGGAGGATAAATTGGCACCATACGGCCTCCAGCCCGACGGGGATTGGGGCGTGGCTGGAACCGTTACCTACGTCACGCCCATCGGAATTATCCTGCAAACTGGGCTGGTCCATCAACAAGATCAGACTGTGACTGTCAATCAGGGCGTTTTGCGCCTTGCTTTCCAAAAGGAGTTTTGAACCAGCCATGAGAACCAGAGCGTCGTTCATCGCTATTGCCTTCATCGTCGCGTTTAACTACTCGACTGCCGCCGAAGCGCAGTCTGTTTTCATTCAGAACCGAACCAACCCAGCAGGCGACGTCGTGCAGATTCCCGAGGGGAGTACCGCCAAAGCCCTCAAGGCCTTGCCTGAAATCATCGCTGACGTGATGAAGCGCAGTCAAGTACCTGGCCTGGCAGTTGCTGTTGTCAGTGGTGGGAAGACGGTTTTTGCACAAGGTTACGGCAAACGAGAGATGGGTAAAGATGGGGCGGTTGATGCGGGCACCGTGTTCCAGATCGCCTCAATTTCAAAGTCGCTTTCTGCGACGATTGCTGCAATCGCCGTGACGAATGGTGCTGTTGAATGGGACGATCCGGTTTCCAAACATTTGCCAGACTTCAAATTGAGCAACAGTTATGTCTCGGAGCGCGCGACAATCGGGGACTTTTTCGCTCATCGCAGCGGTTTACCCGGCACCGCTGGAGATGATCTCGAGGACCTCGGCTTTAAACGTAATGATGTCCTTAAACGTTTGAAACTTCTGCCGCTCGATCAGTTCAGAACCTCATATCATTATGCAAATTTCAGCACGACGATTGGAGCAGAAGCAATAGCTGCGTCAATGCATCAGCCATGGGACAAGCTGGCGGATGAAATGCTACTGAAACCGCTTGGAATGACAGCAACCAGTTATCGCTTCTCCGATTTCACTGCAAAAGACAATCGTGCGGCGTTACATGCCTATCAGAATGGCTCTTTCCTGCGATTGGGCTCGCGAGACGCGGACGAGCAGGCCCCAGCTGGCGGTGTGTCGTCCAATGTCGTCGATTTAGCTGAATGGTTAAAACTACTTCTTGAAAATGGTGAGTATGATGGAAAGCGCATGATCGCTGAAGACGCGCTCGTGCCCGCGCTTTCACCACAGTCGTTTAGTGCGCGCGCGCATGATACCTCGTCACGATCGGGGTTTTATGGCTTTGGTTTCAACGTGAACACGGAGCTTGGTGGTCGGCCGTCCATGGGTCATTCAGGAGCATTTCTGCTCGGAGCAGGAACGGCATTCAAGATCGTCCCCTCCGCGGGTATTGGTATTATCGTACTGACCAACGGCGCGCCGGTTGGCGCTGCTGAGTCAGTCGTTGCTCAATTCACTGATAAAGCCCTTTACGGCAAACCTTCTCGCGACTGGTTTGCGGCCTATAATGGAGCGATGAAGGGCTTTTTTACGCCGCAAGGCGACCTGTCTTTCAAAGAGAAGCCAGCAAACCCTTCGCCTGCAAAGCCTCTTGAAGCTTATACCGGTGTTTTCGAGAATCCCTATTTCGGCAAGACTACAATCAAAGAGAGCAACGGAGCGCTAATACTGGTTCTGGGTCCGAAACAAATGGAGTTTCCATTGCAGCATTGGGACGGCGACATTTTTTCTTTCGTTCCAGTCGGAGAAGCCGAACTCGTTGGTTCTCTCGCGTCAATTAGTTTCAAGGTCAAACAGGATCGAGCACAAGGCTTTACTATCGATTTTTATAATAGTGATGGCACAGGTCAGTGGACCAAAACGCAGCAATAGCAGTCAGGATGTTATGGGGCCCAGCATGAAGGCCCCATAATCAGACAATCACCACCTGTAGTGGAGAGCGCCTTTTCCTGCATAGCTGCTGTCTGAGCCGGAAAACTCAGCGTCGAAACCGGCACTGAGCGATAGCCCGCTCTTCCAGAGCATCTCACCTGAAATACCCGCAAGGGCGGTATCGCGTGACAGAGAAGCTCCATAAACCTTAAAATCCGTGCCTTCAAGTTCGGGTATAGATACAGATAAAGCGCGGCGATTGTTGAAATTTCGAAGCCACGCAGCCTTTCCTCGAATAGTGAGGAGCCCATCGTTGAAAGGAAATGATTGGTCAACACGTATGCCGATTTCGCTTCGTCCGACAGTTTCATGTCTCGACGCGAAGCTTAGAGCATAAGCGCTTTGCCCGGCATCGGCGCTTTCTGAATAGGATGGTAGATCGAAACTTACGAACTGTCCTGCAACATAGGGTGCGATACCAATGTGAGATGTCTGAAAGCGGTAACCAGCTTCCAGACGCCCTGACCCCGCCCCCGCATCATATCCAGCATGTAGCCGATCCGCCCCATTCAGTGCAACGATGCGGTCCGTTTCGACGTTTTGCCAACCATAAGCGAGTGCCGCATTGACATAAAGATTTCCGACTTCATGGCGACCGTAAACGCCGAGCTGGAATAAATCTGAATTGCCACTGCCAAGACTGTCGGCAAGGCTGAAACTGCTACGGCTACCCGCTATTGCAAACCCGACAGACGTTTCGGGGTATATCCGATAATCTGCGCCTACAGCCAACCCTGCAGTCTTGCTGACTAAGTCATGGAATCCAACAAATCTGTTCGCACTCAATTCCCGCTCAGAGCCGAAGCCTCCGCCCCACACATTCCAGCGTCCCACAAGAGGGCCAAAAGGCTCTGTTGAGGGCTTGCCCATAAGAGTCGACGGGTCCGTCATTGTTCCCATAAACTGGCCCATTGCGTCCACTGTCGTTTGTTGAATTGCGGTGGCCAATTCGCCAGAAGCAACCGTTAAACCCTTCGAATCTAGTCCACCATAAGCCAGTGGGATTTGGCCGTTTCTTTCAAAGTAGTCGACGAGAGCCGCCGACAAATTGCGTTGGTTTACGTTGAGGCCACTGAGATTGAGGGTCAGATCAAGGTATACATTGTCTACGTCGTAGCTCAAATTCGAGGTAAAGCTAGTCGGCAGGTCAGTTGTCAACTCCTCGCCGAAACGGCTCTCTTTGATCCCACCTACCGCATTAAGGATCGTGTAGCGGCGCATGACATACTTGTCAGCTGCGAAGGTTGCTAATACTGTCGCCCCGCCAAGATCGGCCTCTCCCACGACATTCGCGCGATCGGCGTCTGAACCAGACACCTCAACAGCGTAAATTGACCCTCTAGAGAAGCTCAGATCGCCGTTAACGGTTAACGTTCCGATGGAATTGCCGGGTGCAAGGGTGCCCCCATCCACGTAAGTTGTCGGTACTACGCCGGTTCCGCCCAATTCACCATTCTCATAGATGGTGACCTGTGATGAAGACGCAATCGAGCCATTTACGGCAAGCCTCCCCTCATAAATATTTGTGGCGCCCAAGTAACTGCTGTCGGCAGTGAAATTGGTTGTACCCTCTCCAATCTGCAAAACATCACCAATTCCGGATATTCTTCCTGAGAATGTCATGTCGTTGGAACGGTTGAAGGCGAGTGTGCTGTTGTTAATTACATCCCCATCGATACTGCCAGCCTCACCGAGACCAATCACCAACATGCCAGCTGCAACTGCGGTACCCCCGCTATAAGTGTTTTTGCCAGCAAGCACAGTGATGCCATCGCCGATTTGTCCAAACGACCCTGAACCGGAGATTTCGCCCTTCAATACAACGGTTCCCAACCGATTGACGTTGAACGCCCCGTTGTTCTCGACATTTGCTGCAAGCGTGCCCTGTTCGCTGCCATCGCCCAGTTGCAATGTACCAGATGCAACTGTTACACCACCTCCATATTGATTTCTGCCGGTGAGAATAAGGGTGCCCGTCCCCAATTGCTCAAGTTTTCCATCGCCCCAAACCTGGCCGCCAAAATTCAAGATGTCCAAGCGGTTAAACGCAAGTATGCCATTGTTTTGGATATTTCCGCCAATCGAGCCTGATGTCCCACCGTCGCCGAGTTGAAGACGACCCGAAGCAATCGTCGTCGAGCCTGTATAGCTGCTATTACCAGTCAGAACAGTGGTTCCAACGCCGATCTGCTGTAGACTGCCAGAACCACTAATTATTCCATCGTATTTGATTGTGTCAGAACGGTTGAAGGCTAATACACCGGCATTACCTATGTCACCGATCAAAGATCCTGAAGTGCCGCCATTTCCAATTACTAAAGCACCAGATATAATCTCAGTACCACCGCTGTAGGAATTTGTGCCAGTAAGTACAGTTATACCATCGCCGATCTGACTAACTGTTCCGCTGCCAGAAATACTGCCCGCGAACAAAACTGCATCGGAACGGTTGAAGAGTAAAGAGCCGTTATTTTTGATATCTCCTTGAAGCCAGCCAGTTTTCCCACCGGTTCCCAGTTGAAGGCTTCCCCCGGCGATCGTCGTACCGCCATAATAAGCATTGTCAGAATTAAAAACAGTCGTGCCCGTTCCCGCTTGCACAAATGCACCCGTTCCTATGATGGAGCTTTCGAAGCTGTATTGATCCGAGCGATCGACAACTAATGTGCCATCGTTCAATATACCGCCTATAATCGATCCACCGGTGCCGCCATCGCCGATTTGCAAGGTGCCGCCAGTAATGAATGTTCCACCAGTATAGGTATTGTTACCTGTGAGGGTCGTAACGCCAGGACCCGATTGGATGAGCGCACCCGCACCCGAAACCACTCCAGAATAGTTAACGCCGTCCTTCCTGCTAAAAACGAGGCCGCCATTATTGAAAATATCGCCGATTATCGAGCCTGTTGTTCCACCATCGCCAATTTGCAAGAGGCCGCTTGTAATTGTGGTGCCGCCACTATGGTTGGCATTGCCACTCAAAATAAGTGTACCTGCTCCTTCCTTGTTGAGGCTGCCGCTCCCAGAAATATCGGATTTGAGATGAAGTGTAGTATCAAATAAAGTATCAATTGTGGCCTCATTTGCCACCTCAATGTCGCGTGAAAGACTGAAAGTGCCAAGAGTAGCTAGCGTTGAACCGTCGATTGCAATAGGCGCGACCCCGGGTCCGATATTTTGCGCCGCCACTATAGCAAGCGTGCCACCAAGTATCTCCGTCCGGCCTTGAAAGTTGTTGTTACCAGTGAGGACAAGAATTCCATCGCCGGTCTTTGTGAAATTGCTGTTTGCGCCAACGCCTATTATATCGCCAGCAAAAGCAGTGTCAGCGTCCTGATTGATGGTGAGGCTTGCATTATCAATGGAGACCGTGCCACCGCTTCCAAAGAGCGAGCTCATGGTCACCGAATTTCCGTTGAGATCAAGCAGTCCGCCCGTCAAAGCAAAATCGGTCATGTCAGGAATCGCACCTGGGCTATCGGCCATCATACGAAGCGTGCCCGCTTCAATAAGCGTTCCCCCCGACCAATTGTTCGCAGCGTTTCCAAGCAGCAAGGTGCCGCCGCCTTGTTTGACCAATAAACCCGATCCGGTGATAGCGCCCGACATTCGCAGCTCTGTGCCGTCCATCACGTCGAACGCTGCTTCATCCGCCAATGTCACGACTCTTGCCATTGAGAGATTGCTGGTTGTCTGAAACGAGCTGCTATTGATCGTAAGGCCGTTGCCGGCTGATCCCAAATTGTTGTCAGCCGAGATCTGCAGCGTGCCGCCACTGACTACGGTATCACCAGTGTAGTTGTTTGTTCCGGATAGGATGAGCAATCCGTCGCCTGTTTTCTCGAAACCTTCGTGACCGCTGATAGTAGAGGCAATCGTAGCGGTTTCTCCGGTGAGCACGCGAAGTTCCGGAACAGCGATGGATATGCCATTACCTGAGTATCCCACAAGGTTCAGAGAACCACTACCAGCGAGGGTGTAATTGCCATGGACGAATTGCAGACCAACAGCGGTCTGCGCTCCGTCTAACGTAACGGTACCCCCGACACCTCGGAAGACTGCTATGCCGCTACCCCAACTCGATCCGGTTCCGCTGCTACCACCAAGCGGATCAAGCCAATTTTGTTCGCTTCCAGACCAAGTTCCATCCCCACCATCAAGTGCGGTAGCGCTTCCTCCCCAAGTTTGGAGAACATTCAACCCGTTTGGCTGAACGAGGAGATCAACCACATTGGGCGCATAATCAAAGGTATAGGAGTAACCGAACGGGCTGCTGTCGGGTTTTTCGCCCACTATCAAACCGTCGTTGGTAGTTGTAAGCGTTCCACTGTAGCTCATCAGCCGGTGATAGCCGATCAGCCCTGTGTCTGACGTACCAATGACATTCAGCGTTGCCCCATCCAGTTTCAAATCGCCTTCGATCTTTAAGGCAGCGGCCTTACTCGAGTTAGACGTCCCAAGGTTAAAATTAAAACTTGCACCGTATTTCAGATCGAGATCGCCATTGATCGTTAATGGCGTTTGCAACCCGGCTGCAATTGTACCGCCATTTTCCACGGTTGTGTCGCCGAGCGTACCTGAACCGATGAGATTGCCACCGGCTTCAATCTTGACTGTGCCATTGAGCGCAGCTGCTCTTTTTAACACGACGGTACTGTTGGAAATACTGGATTGCCCGGAAAACCCCGCCAAGCCTTGTCCGTCTATCGTGGTAGTACCACCCAGGAAGTTAATCTCTCCAGTCCCTTTGACGTCGGTGTTGAACCCGTAGTCGTTGCGGTTATGATTAATATTGAGCGTTCCTTCACTGCCCAAAACTACATTTGCCTGAACTTTTCCAGGTGCCATTGCGTTTTGTCCTGCAGGCGCGCCGATATTCACTACGCCCTGTGCCCCGTTTTCTCCAACCCGTATGATGTTGGTGTTTGGTGCATGTCCGATCGTTGCGCCATTTGAGACCGTTAGAGAGCCATCGCCAATAGAACCTACATTGATATGCGCAACGTCGAGTACCGATCCCACTCCATCGACCAAAAGCGTAGCTATATCGCCGCCCGGATTGCCTGCCCCGATCTGCATGTTCTTTCCGAAAACCGCGCCACCATCGGAGATTGAAAGGCGACTACCTATATTTGCCGAGCCGTTAACATGCAGGACTGCATCCTGCCCGCTTACCGCGAGCGCGTTCTGAGAACCGGCGATGATTGCGGCTGTACTTCCCACCGATAAGTCGCCGTTGACAGTCACTCTGCCGCCATCCGCAATCGTCAGCGTGTCGTTGCCAAATCCAGAAACACTTAGTGCGTCATTGACTTTGAGGCTGCTATTTGCCCCCTCTATCCTGAGCATGGCCGTATCGCCCTGAGATGACCCGATTACGACATTGTCTGCCTTTAACTGAGAATTGGTGGACAGCACCAATGTTCCGCCATGCACACCAAGGTCCCCATCAAACGTTTGCGATGATCCAGTGAGAGACCATGTGCTATTGTCGCGCTTTTCTAGCGTGTTGAAGCCCTGAAATCTTGTTTCGAAGCCGGACAGATCGAATTGCGCGGCTTGCGCGCCACCAAAAGCCAGCGTGTTAGAATTCGATGGCTCGGCCTTCACGTTGCCTTTGAAACTATAGCCGGCGCCGAGTACCAGCGTGTTATTGCTGCCGGTGAACTGAACTGCATCGGCATAAGTCCCATCCGTGTTCTGTCCTCCTGCGATTGCACCAGCATTATAAAGGGTTGCGCCTTCGGTGGAAAAAAAGACGCCAACGCCCGCAGTCCCGTTGCGCCCGTTCGTACCAGTATACCACCAGCTCGGTGGATTGGACGATGTCGTGGGGGCTTTACCGCCGGCCCCTCCACTTCCACCTGAAATTGTGGCTCCAGACAAGTTGTTAACCGTCGCGCCTAGAGTTCCCGTATTTATCGAGATACCAATTCCACCATCACCGCCATCGCCACCATTGCCACTTGTATCTGCGCCACCACCACCGCGCCCCCCGTCTCCCCCTGTGCCACCGATGATTGTGCCAGAATTGGTGACTATTTGAGAACCACTGATTGCAGTAATGCCGTTGCCGCCACTGCCACCATTGCCGCCATCCGAAGCCGTATTACCACCAGCCAGACCTGCGCCACCATGTCCGCCAGCACCACCTTCTATTTTAACGCCGTTTGCAATCACTAAGACGGACTGTCCGGAGACACTGATAGCGTCTCCTCCTCCGCCCCCATCACCACTGCGCCCCCCGCCCGTGGTCAGCGTGTCGTAGGGTGCACTTGGAATAGAAATAGGGCTGGAACATTCGATCTCGCCTTCATCGTCTTCACAGACCATAATGCTGCCGCCGCTATTTTCATCGGCATGTTGCCCCGAGATCCCTCCGACCCCGCCTTGACCACCGGCGCCACCCAGAACCAGACTTCCGCTCTCAACGGTTAGATCATAGGCCGTAGCAATTCCAATTCCACCACCGCCGCCGCCGCCACCGCCGCCACCGCTGCCTCCTTCACCAGGCGTGACAGTGAACACATTCCAGACGACGACCCCGTCGCCGCCTTGACCACCCGCGCCGCCCGCGCCGCCAGCACCCCCGATGATTGTTTGGCCGACAAGAGTTTTTGCTGGTGCGGTTAAAATCACACCAGTACCACCACCCCCGCCTCCGCCGCCACCGCCACCGGAGGCGCCGTTGCCGGTTGCAAAAGCACTTTGTCCTTCTTTTCCGATTTCACCGCTCCCCCCGGTTCCTCCGTCAAAAGCTTGGATCAGTGAATAGTCGGAAATTGTGGGACCTGAATACCCAATGGCACCATTGTTACCCGCTCGACCGCCTTGCGCACTTCTCGCACCTTCACCGCCGTCTCCGCCACCAGTTATCGATGCGTTCCTACCGTCATGTTTGCCGCCGGCAGCGCCACCAGCACCACCACCACCACCGCCGCCACCGGAATTTGCTGTCGAGCCCGCACCTTTCCCGCCAGGATTACCTTTGGCATCAAAATGCGAAGGTGGGGTGCCTTCAGCGCCGCCTGCACCGCCACCGCCGGACGTTTTCTGTGCGAATGCTGTCTGGGTCAGAGATGTGCTCGCGATCACAGCCGCAACTCCGACAAACGCAAACCATGCGGGTCCAGATAGACAAGAGCTCACGTAATGGTCCCTTGAGCGTCGGCCAATCTTGTATATGCGATAGTCTAGACTGCCCGATTGTCCTAGAAGCTTTGCACCAGTCTTTCCGATCAAGGTCAAGTTACGCATTCATGGTCCCCGAGAGCGTCATCATCAGAATGCAATTTTGCTTATCTCAGCAGTTATACAAGCCCATTCGGATGAACCGACACTCCGGTTGGCTGAAACGACATTAACCAGCTTGAGAACAGCGAGATTTCACCCCTCATCAAAGACAAGAACTTGATGAATACCTTGCTGCCAGCACAACGAATCCTGACTCAATGAAACAGGGACTGCTGATGAGATATTGGCTCGACCTAACAGAAAGATGGCGATCAGCGCCCAGATGTCTTCGGGGGAGACCTTATGTCCTTGAACTCAATTGGTTAACGTCAGTCGCGGCTAGCGTGTCATGCATTGGCCCCGCCATGAGTTTCGTGCGAATTGCTTTAAGCAATATAGCTAGATGGAGGCATTCAAGATTATTCCACAGCGTCGCGACGCCAGGCAATAGAGATTGAAGTTGTAGATCTATATCAATATTAATTAATTCTAATATAAATAATTAATTCCGATAGAAATGAAATTAACTATATGAAAATGATTATCATGTTAAATCTCCACAGCGTGATAATGTGTGATTCATTTATATAATTAAGTTAATATTAGAAATTTATAATATAATATATCAATATATTTATATTATTTACTTGTTCGATTTTTGATTTATTAGTCGAAATTGCTTGATTGATATTTTGATGTGAGCACCCAACCGTAGTCAAAAGGGTTCCAAAAATGTGTATCGCCTGTAATCCTGGTATGGTTTCTTATCTTCAATCCATGGCTTCACGCCGGGATTTTCTGAAGTTTCTTGGCGCCGGCGCAGCTGCCACAGCGTTTGCCTGCTCGACGACGGAAAGCGCGCAAGCGCAAACATCGTCAAACGGTGTGCAGGACATAATTTTCAAGAACGGCACCATTTTTACGATGGATCAATCGCAACCGCGTGCGGAGGCCGTCGCAATACGCGACAATCGAATTCTAGCTGTTGGGACGGCAGAAGCTGTGCAAGCTTCAATACGGGCGGGCGCTCGAGTAGTCGATCTCGAAGGCCGCACTTTAATGCCGGGATTGATCGATCCACACATGCATTTTGTATTCACTGCATTTCAGGACTGGATTGACGTCAGCCCAATCTCCACGCCAGATTATGCAACTGTTTGGGCAAAGCTCCGTAAAGGCGTGGCTGATGCGAAAGCCGGAGAGTGGGTTCGTGCTCAGCAATTCGACGCCAGCATCACAAGCGGCGCTAAGATACCCACGCTTGCAGAACTGGATGAACTGGCTCCCAACAATCCCTTCTTCATGCAGGAGAGCAATGGCCATATAGCTTACGCCAATAGTGCCGCATTCAAGGCAGCCGGTATTACTCGCAATACGTCAGATCCTTCTGGTGCTCGCTTCGTGCGAGATAGCAGCGGAAATCTAACCGGGCGTATTGAGGAGATGGCAGCGCAGCAAGAATTCCTGACGGCTATGCCCTCTCCCGACGCAGTTGAGATGGTCGGGCGTGTGAAACAGCTTTTGACCCAGGCAAGCTCGGTTGGCTGCACCATGCTTCACGACTGCGGCATTGGCATCATGGCAGGCGCAAAAGATCTCCAACTCCTGGATGCAGTATTTGCCGACGGCACTTCCCCTGTTCGCTATCGCGGTATGTTGGTCTCAACGATAATGGACGAGTGGGAAAAAGAAGGGATCAAGCCAGGGCGTGGAGACGATATTTTCCGGGTCGATGGGATAAAGGCTTGGGCTGATGGTTCCAATCAGGCTCAGACGGGCTTTCAAAGGGAGAATTATCTGGGATCGAATTCACGCGGAGCGCTCAATTACACTCTCGAACAAGTCACCGAGGTGATCCGCCGCGCTCATGCGGGCGGGTGGCAGGTTGGCGTTCATGCAAATGGCGATGCAGCAATCGATATGGTGCTAGATGCGTATGAAACAACGCTAGGCAAGAACGCAGATAGCCCGCTACGTCATCGGATTGAGCATTGTAGCGTGTTTCACCCTGATCAGATGCAACGCATGAAGGATATGGGCGTCTCGCCTTCTTTCCTCATAGGTCATATCCGTTGGTGGGGCAAAGCGTTCCGGGATCGAATTTTAGGTCCTGAACGTGCTCAATTCTACGATCCTTGTGCGTCGGCACTCGCGGCCGGTTTGAAAATATCACTGCATTCAGATTGGAACGTGACGCCTATTGAACCGTTGCGGTATGTTGAAGACGCCGTCACACGTGTGATGAATGAGGGCGGAGACGTCTTCTTTGCCAATGAGTGTATCCCGGTCGAAGCTGCTTTGCGTGCTGTAACAATTGACGCAGCTTGGCAATGTCATATGGACGAAGATATTGGATCGTTGCAAAATGGAAAATTCGCAGATTTTGCGATCCTAGAGCAAGATCCTACAAAAAAGGACGCAAAGATCTCGAAGATCAAGGTGAGTGAGACCTGGATGGGCGGGACTCAGCAGTTCAAGGCCTGACAGGGGAACGCTCGGCCCCACCAAGCTATCGCAGGAAGCGATAAGCTAAATGCCATCTCTGCAAAGCGGAATGGCCCCCTTAGGGGAGCCATTCCTGCTATTGGTCAGTGGGAAGCTTTTGACCTCATTGCAATATTAGGCGATCACCGCGCAATATTGCACGGCACCCCATTTCCCGAAAAACTCAGCCAACGCCAACGTTATACAGAAGGCAAATTGCTGCCGGACATTTCCCGCACTTCCACTTCTCCTTTTCGAATCTGTCTGAGATGTAGGACTGACATCGTCGCTCACCCTCAATGACAACAGCAATTTCAACATCAGCGCGTGACTGTCTTTAAACCGGAAGCATATGCGTCATGGGCCACTATTATTTATGGCCCACTGCCCTTTTCGACGATCCTTAAGGGATGCAAATTAAATAGCTATAACGGGTCAAGTCGCGCAAAATCTAGGACGATGAGACCAAGAATGATCGCATTTCCCAATGCCTTTCGAAAAGTGCTGAAATCTAGAGAACGTTCGTAATAAAAACGACAGTGCCTACGCCGCACGCCAGTGCAATTGCGGCAAACTGTAAACTGGGCAGGCGGTCGACCACGTCTATTGTTTCTGGAGCCCGGGCTGACGTTGTCGCGGCTTGCTTTCCATCAATAAGGAGCGATTGTAACTTACTAGATTTGTGGAAGCTATTCTCGTCCATGATTTTTCCTCCCATCTTCGCCCCATTTCTGTTCAACAGATTATTTTTACCATCGAGACAAAAACCGGTCATCCCTAACTTTCGATTATTTCTGCGACGTTCGATAGATGGAGGATCCGAGCGAATGGTAGCTTACTAAGCGCACCGACGAAATTAAACCGGATTGTCAGTGACCAGCTGGAACTCAGGAGCGGGAGGTATTCGGAGAAAATGTCAAAAGCCCCGGCACGTCTCCCAACATCCCGGGGCAGCGCAACTGGATGCGACCAAACTTCCTTCCGCTGCGCAGCATGCATTTAATCAAATCCAATCCGCGTGAAAAGATGAAAACCTTGTTGCCACTACATTCGGTCGATGGCTAAGACGGCTCGCGTACCCTGTTCATTTGAACGGACCCGTGCAACAGTCGACGAAGACCGGTGGCTCGTTGCCGATAGAGGCGACCACGGGGCCATATCAGTGATTTATTTCGACGAAGCCGTTGGGTTCTCCTTCGCGAACCAACGGGTTGAGAACGAAAGTGCCCATGGAGTTAACGCGGCGGCAATATTGATATCCAGCAAGGCTACGTCAAATTCGAAGCGACCTGCCACATCGCTTGCATGTTCCGAGAGTCCAACAGGCCTCAGGGTATGCGCACCAAGCTGCGCTTGTACTGAACCGCGGCGCTCGCCTGAAAAGTAGTGATCAAAGACAATGAGCTAAGTTAACGGCACCCAAAAGAAGACAACCTGACGCACAGAGAATAAGACCCTACTATTTGGCATACGTATAAATAGAACAGGTATTCTTCCAAGATTTCTGAATTTAAATCAAAAAGAAAGGCTACTTTCTTTAATTTATATAATTTCTTTTATTTATAGCTGAATAAATTACACAGAAGTTTATGTTTTCTTTCTTCCAATGCATTTAACGAGCAACCGAAAGGTCGATATTAGCTTGGAGGAATATGAGTGACTTTCCTTCTGAAGAGAGTACAAAAGAAGGAATAGCAGTGAAGTCCTGTAACTTACATTCCGGACCTGGATGAGCCTAAATAAACGCTTGCCATAAATCTCTTTTCTAGACTACGTGGTTCGTGTGTCCGTTTTCGATGTTCTTAGCTCTAACTTATATCTTCAAACTGAAGATTTGCCTCCCAATCGCAATCCAAGAAGGATTGCGAGATAACCCATTACAACCGAAATCAGTAAATATAACGACGCTGACACCATATTTGCCGCTCCTCCAGCCATGAGAACATAGGCACCGTAAACGAAGGTGGAGAACGTAGAAAGCCCACCCATAATACCGGTTGAGACCAATGTGTTCACGTCTTCGCTGAGTGAACCTTTCTTATAAAGACTAGTTGAGAGCCCGAGTAGAAACGAGGCGGCAACATTCGCAACCAGGACGGATATTGGAAAACCTTCTGAAAGGTTCGGTATACCCAACATTGGAAATTCTCGGACCATAGCACCGACGGCGCCTCCGACGAATACGAGAATGATTGTGTTCATCATCGCAGTTCCCTCACCCAATCAAGTTTGCCAGAAGCGCTCCGAACGCCGCTGCGGCCAAGCCGAGAAGCACAGACCCCAGGAGATAAATAACTGCCAAGCTTTCGTAATGCTCGCGCGCTAACTTAACTGCATCAAGTTGCATCGAGCTGAACGTTGTATACCCACCAAGGAAACCAGTTAGTACCCCAGCCCTCAATAAATCGCCAAAGCGATCGTACCACTGCACTGTGAACAAAACAGACAGAAAGCCGATTGAAAAAGCACCAGTGACATTGATCAAGAATGTTCCGAGCGGGAATTTGCCCTTGTAGCATTCACCAGCAAGCGCACCCACCCACCACCTAAATAACGACCCAAGCCCCCCTCCGAGGCCAACCCACAGTATATCCAATGGCACCATTGAGCCCCTCCACGCCAATAGAAACAGTTGTGACCGCATTCGATGAATGCAAGTTATCACCCTTATTGACTTCCGTGTGCGAAAATTCTTTCCTAAGAACCATACGTGACACTTATTTTTCACTTACGGTTACTTGGTTGTATGACGCACTTAATTTGATTGAAGGCTGATTTCCGCGCTAAACGATCTAGTCACACATACCATCGTTCTGTAAAATTCGTCGAGCTAGCAGCAGCCGACCAATGGCAACACAGCGTCGGCGCCTCCATTATCTAATTTCAACTCGAGGAGACAGACTCTAGCAGTCAATTTCCAGCGCGGATTTTTCTCGATCTGACAGGGGCAGAGTGATATTCGCCCAACAGGCACGGGGTGACACATATTGGGGCGACAATTATTTGTAGCTCGACAAATGCGTTCGTCTCTCAAACATCAAACCTTGCGACGATCCCGCTTACGAAAACCTCAACGGAATAGAATGATTGCTCTAAAAAAGGTCCAAAAACACTGCCAATTCAGCACTCGATTCAAAAACACCAGAGATCTTACGACACGATCTTCTCCAGCGCTACCGCAAGAATGGCGCTGAATAAATTCCAAGAGATGGCTCAGCTTAAACGGCCCTTTAATAGATATTCTCTAATTAGCACCAGATGTCAGGCTTTGGAACGGGGATACTATGCTTACAGATTTTATTGTTGGCTCGACAGTGGGAATCGTCGTGATGCTGGTTCACTTGCTCGCAACCCTTTGCGTCTACCTATTCGTTCATCTGCTTGGCAGTAAACTCAACGAGAATAGAGTAATATTCTTGGTTGTATCGCTGATCAGCTTATATATTATACTTTTTATCTGCCTATGCTGCTGTGTGACAATATGGGCGCTGACATATTATCATATGGGCCTAGTCGATAACTATGGCGATGCCTTTTATACAGCAATGTTGAATTACACGACGCTAGGATCCGGAGACCTCAGTCAAATCGCTCGAACGCGTCTGTTCGGACCTATCACAGGAGCCAGCGGTATCTTGATGTTCGGATGGGCAGCAGCTTTGCTGGTGTATATAATCCAGCTGCATTTGCCGGGGATGCTCAAAAAGCGCTGGGAAAGTTAAACCATCCGGGCACCCTTCCTTTTGAGAGCCGCATTCAAAGACATTTTATACAATTGCGGGAGAGCGTGTGGATGAAGGCCGTTCTGCAAATTGTCTTCAGCAACCAGGACTCTGGACTACGCCGCACTTGATCGTTTGAGCCAACAGCGACTGTATGATCATCGCTACAAGCATGTAACAATTCAAATCGTCGGATTAAACAGACGACCGATTTCTGAACGTTGGTAAAAATGGAAAGTTTATCCAATCATTGTGGGCAGCATTATCCGGCGCGAAAATCCATGGGGGTGTGCAGTTCGATTCTGCTCGTCTCGGAGGTTGAGCCGTACTGGCCGGCTATATGCGGATTGAAATCGCTGCGACCCTTCAAAGCTTGGCATTACGTTGAAGCGCTTTTGAACACAGTCAGAGGGCTCATATTAACACCATCTGTCGTATCAATATCCATGATATCGCCAGAGGAAAGAAACGGTCAAATATCTCTCACAATCTTGATAACAGCAGACGCCGAGCATAGCTCCCGGATGAAAAAAGTATTACCGTCAACATCGGTTGCAACACGTTGGGACTGATCTTCAATGCATCTTTCTCAAAGGATCAGCGGGCCTTTCCAAAATATCGCTGCCAGATTGATTGTAAGGAACTAGCTGTGTATATACTAGAGGAAAACCGCTGGGTTCAGTGAGCTGAGAGCAGGACATGAAATTGAAAAGAATGCATATTTCGTTGAGCGTAGTCGTTGCTTTTATATGCATCGGACTTTTAGTGGCCTACAATGTAGACCTTGGCGAATGGAAAGCCGACCAAGTCAACTCAGAATAGTTGCACTTCACATAAACACGTCTGCCAATAGCGAATAAATCAGTCGCTAAGCGAGTGATCATCAAAAACTGTTCTTCTTAAAGTTGATTCATTTTTGCACTATTACCTTCGTCCTGTCGGTAGCACATTCATGCGATTGGCAGCGGCAATTTGATCTATTTCGACGAAATACCTCATCGTGAAATGAAATTGAGTATGAGCTTAGCGTCGGGGCAATTAGTCAACAGTTATGCTGAGCATGGTAGGGCCTCGAGACCAAGCAGCAAAATAGACCAACCAAATACTGTGCATTTGGGAAGTGGATAAATACCAGATCGACATGGAACAGCATGTCTTCGTCCCACTTTACTCCGCACGACATGGCCTGCTCCTCGGGTGCAGCAGCCGTTGAATTACGGTTTGTTCAAAGTTGGCGCTGGAACAAGGGCTGTCAGCCGGTAACGTTTATGACGCCTCGTGCCTTCGAATAATTTCCAATAAGGCGTGCCCGCACGAGAACAGTATACTCAGCAAAATGAAGCTTCCTGCAAACGAGGGTGACTATCACTCTACCCACTGCGATCATGGCTGGTGAATTGGGTGCCAGTTGCATCGCGTTAATTTGAAAAGGAACTGTTGATCTTTTCATCGCCGCCAAGCGTTATGAGCTTATCAACCAAGCCTTAATCCGGGCTGTTTATTTCCAATTGTAGCGAGGAGCCCCTCATCGTGGCTTATCGCCAATATGCCAACTTGGAGTTTGTTGGCAAAGGCCAGCAAAAAATGCCAGATCTGAGCTTGAGCGACCGGATCGAGGGCAGAAGTAATCTCGTCTGCGATCAAATAGCGTGGCTTCGCACCAAGGGCACGCAGTATCGAAACACGTTGTAATTGCCCTCCAGACAACTCATGCGGATATCGTTCAGCCCAATCGCTTTGAACACCCAACGCACGCTCTAATTCCGGGTCAACCGCTCCAGGCTCTCTAATCACTTTTCCGATACGCCATCGCGGATTCATAGCGGAGAGTGGAGACTGATGCAGATATTGTACGGGCCACCAGTGGTGCAAATCAGATCGTTGGTTATCGAGCGTAACTTCACCTGAATCAGGTCGACGCAATCCGGCCAAAATCCGCCCCAAAGTGGTTTTTCCGCATCCCGACGGGCCGGAAACACAATAAATCTCGCCTGGCTTTACACTCATTGAAAGGTTTGAAAAGACAGTTGCCTTCCCGAACAATACGCTAATATTTCTTGCTTCAAGCATATGCGTTAAAACCGTTCTGCGGCAATGCACGCCACATCGATTGTGCATATCGGGAATTCAGCTTCTCACCTGCACCGCTAAAAGCTGAAACTGGGGCCACACAGCAAATTTTACCTTCGTTGAGAATTGCTATCCGGTCAGCATAGGGAAATACCGAAACAAGATCATGCGTTATGAGTAACACTGCACCGCCATTATCGGCCTGCTTCCGCAATTGTTGAAGGATCGTATCACAATTGAGCGGGTCCAAACCGGCGGTTGGCTCGTCTGCAATTAATAGGGCAGGTCCGCCCGCAGTGGCTTGTGCCATCAAAATACGCCGCGCCATGCCCCCAGAAAGCTGATGGGGATATAAGCTAGCAACTTCAGAACTTAGTCCTACTTGTTCTAGACGAGCTTTAATCTGCGGCGTTTTACCGGCGCGTCGCGCCGCCCAGCTTATAAGAGACCCGGTATCAGCTGTTGGGTCAAGGTAAGTAGTTTGTTGCGGAAGAAAAGCAATTTCACGGCCGCGTTTTTTCATAAGGACCGGTTCAGTCAACAATGAACTCTGAAAATACACGCTGCCCTCAACCATAGCATTGGGTGGCAAAAGCCCAAGAATGGCATGCGCCAATATACTTTTCCCGGCCCCTGAATGCCCGATCAGTGCCACAATCTCACCTTGAGCAACGTTAAGGTCTATATCCGACAAGCGAGCGATGCGCTCTTGCCGGAAAAGCCCGGTGTACCGGCTGAACGAAACGGAAAGTTTTGTTAATTCCAACATCAGATCTGAGCCTCTCTTGGATTAGTGAGCCGTCGTATACCGGTGGCAATCACATCGAAGCACAACACCATAATCAACAAAGCCAATCCTGGGAAAAGCGCGAGCCACCAGCGTCCCCCCATGATGTTTTTCATCGCATCCGACAACATAATCCCAATGGCGGGCCTCGAAGGCTCCAGGCCGAAACCGATGAATGTCAGGCCAGCCTCGTGCAATATGGCATGTGGAAACATCAGTAAAAATCCAACCAGCATCTGCGGTAACAGGTGCGGCAGGATGTGGTTGAGGAGAATAAAGCTGTGTGACTTACCAAAGCTCCGCGATGCTTCGACCCAACGCGCTGCCCGAACCTGAAGAAGCTCAGCACGCAAAATTCGAGCAAAACGTGGCCAGTGAGAGACCGCAACTGCAATGATCACAGCGCCAGTGCCACCGCCTAAAGCAAAACTGATCAGAATAAGTAACACTAGATGCGGCATCGACAACATTCCATCAATGACAAATGCGCAGAGAGCATCTGTCACTTTACCAAAACCCGAGAGCAACACGACAACAAGTGCAATGATAACAGAAAGGCTTGCAGCTAGAATCCCGACTCTTAGACTCAGTGTCAGCCCGTGCATGGTCCGCGCGAACATATCACGCCCCATCTGGTCGGTTCCAAACCATTGGGAAAAGGAGGGGGGCATATTCCTTACTGCGAAATCTGCCCTTATCCCTACATCGCCGTAGAGCCAGGCAGACAAAGCGAGAGTTGTGATAATAGTCAGGGCGAAAAGCGTGCTTAACAGTGCCCGTATTCGCCCATTGAAGGAGATTTTTCTCATAATCCCTCTTTCAAGCGCGGATCAGCGAAACGGTATAAAAGATCGGCAATCATATTTCCCGTCGAGACTATCACTGTTGTCAGTATCGCAATGGCGAGAAGCAGTGCGACATCGCCGCGGATACCTGCCTCCACAGTGGCGCGTCCAAGGCCTGGCCAAGAAAAAACTTGTTCTGCCAGAATGGCTCCACCAAATATCTCGCCAATCGACGCAAATAGAACAGTAAGGGCTGGCAAAGCAGCATTGCGAATACCGTGTCGCAGGATAATATCCGTTTGGGTCGCACCTTGAGCACGGGCAAAAATAATGTAGTCAGATTGCAAAACTTCGATGAGTTTGGCGCGCGAGTGCAAAGCAATCTGGGCCACACCAAAGAGGGTCAATGCAGACAATGGCAGGACCAGATGTTGAATGCGTTCAACAAATGTTACCTGATCGGAAGGAACCCCAATCGGCCCCGCACAGCATATTGGTGTCCACCCAAGCTGTACGGAAAATAGCGCAAGCATGAGCATGCCGAGCCAGAATGTCGGAGTGGCGGCAAGAACATAGCAATAGAGCCTTATCATGCGGTCGATCCATCGACCTTCCCAAGCGGCTGAAATAAGTCCGAGACCAAAGCCAAGTACACCGGACAATAGCCACGCCAAACCGGTCAGGGTTAGCGATATCCAGATGCGGCTGCTCAAAGCCTCACTGACGGATGTATTATAGGTAATGCTATAGCCAAGATCGCCGGTGAGAATATTACCGCTCCAGTGCAGAAATTGCTCATGGAGTGGTCGGTCAAATCCCCAGATAGCAGCGATCTGCATTTTTTGCTCTGGTCCGACATACGCGATCGCAGGGCCAAGATACGCATTAACCGGATCAAATGGCGACGCTTTCAACAAGACAAACAGAGCGAGAGCTACCACGGCGATCAACGCACATAGACGCAACAGCCGCTGCGCGATCAGGGCCAGGATGTGAACCGTCACTCGCAGATCCACCGCCAATTGGCGATTGTTGCGGTAATCGGCCAGCCGTGACCATGCGGCTCAATCTGGGTTTGGCCAAGATCGAGACACTTATTTACGAGATAGACGTGGTCAAAATTGACGAGCCATGCCCATGCATTATCTCCCTTTAAGCCGTAGTGATCCGCTGCTTTAGACCAGTACGGCAATGATGCCTCCAAACTCTCTGCCCCTTGTGCCTTTTCGAACAGAATTTCGACGTCCGGATTAGCGTAAAAGCTCGGGTTCATATATTCAACGCCAGCGAGTTTTTCAGCAAAAAGACTGTAAAGCTGGTATGGTGAATGGCTGCCGAAGCCAAACATTACTGGCTCGGAATTCATCACACGCCCGATGGCGTCCCAGCTTGCGCCGCGCGGTGTTGCGTCAATACCGAGTGGGCGAAGCAATTCGGCTGCAGTTTCAGCCAATGCTTGCCGTGTCGCATCGCTTGCAGGATAGTTGATAGGGAAAGCAGCCCGTATACCGTCCTTGACACGCGTACCATCACTGCTAACAACCCATCCAGCTTCATCAAGTATAGCCTTCGCGCCATCAAGTTTAAACTCGATCTGATCCGATTTTCCCGACCATGGAAGCCCGTCGGCCGGGCCGAAAGCCGGCGTTCCATGGCCATGCAACGCCACATCAACGATAAGCTCGCGATCTAGACCTTGATTAATGGCTTTCCGAATTGCCAAATCAGACGTGACATCATTGCCGATTTTACGACCGTCAATCACTTTCGGTTTTATAAGAGGCAAACTGATGCCACGATTATCGACAGTTTGAACCGACACGGCCTTGAAGCCATTTGGAACGGCATCTGCAAGCTGGGAAGGTACCGCTACCATATCAACCGAACCAGCACTCGCCGCCGCCAGGCCAGCATCGGCGCCTGTAAACAGGAATGTGACTTTCTGGAATGGCGACTTGTCGCCGTAATAGGCGTCATTTCGCTCAACGATCAGCTGTTCACCTTCGTTCCATGCAACAAACTTGTATGGGCCGGAGCCGATAGGTCGACGACCATATTCCGGGCCATAAGCATTAGCAGGAACTATACCGAGAGTATAGAAAGCCTCTACAAAAGTAATCCAGGGCTTAGCGAGCGAAATACGAACAGTGTTTTTATCAAGCGCCTCGGCCTTTTCCATGACACTCATGTCAATCGCATTGGCTGAGGTTTTAGCAGTATTGAAAGTGAAAGCGACATCATCCGCCGTTACCGGCGAACCATTGGAGAAGCGAACATCATCGCGTATTTGGATGGTCCAGATCTTATGGTCGTCCGAAAGCTTCCATTGTGTTGCAAGATCAGGCTGGGTATCGAGATTAACGTCCCTGCGTAAAAGCGTTGATTGAAAAAGCGGGTTACCGTAACCGCCCCAACCAGCCATTGGATCGAAACCGTTCTCTGGCTCACCGCCAATTGCAAGAACCAATGTATTTTTTGGTGCTGCAACGACTGATGTAATCCCACTCAGACCCACAACCGCCCCGAGGAAAACGCATGCCCACTTCATCCCGCCCTCCGAAGTATGATCTTTTCCTATAATCATCTTACTTGTGGAGAATTCGCGATGCAACAAAGATATACGCAAGCTCGGAATTATTATTGTATTTCGACTTTCCGCCTAGCAAATTATATAGCCAGAGCATAATTACTCTGGCTATATAATCATATTGTATGGGAGATTTATAACTTTTTACTTATCCATATGCTTTTTCATACCCCAAAGATTAAAAGCATTCTCACCATAAAGCTGGTCATCTAGACCTTCACGCTGAATGTCGTCGGAAACGCGCAAATGACCGGTAGCATCCAAGATTTTGAGAAGGATGTTGGTGATGATCCACGCGTAAGCGGCCACGATCACAACGGCGAGCACCTGAACGCCGAGTTGATAGGCGCTTGCCGAAACCGCATTGATGCTGGAGCTGGCTGTAATACCAATCAGGATAGCGCCGGTCATGCCACCAACGCCGTGTGCACGCCAGACCTCCAGTGTATCATCAATCTTCAGCCACTTCTGGACGTACTTCGCATTAAAGCAGGCCGAAGCGCCAATCGCACCTATGAGCAGCGCGGTGATAGGTTCAACATAACCTGCGGCGGGAGTGATAGTTGCAAGACCTGTTACTGCTCCCACAAGAACGCCGGAGAAGGACGGCCGACCGGACTCCTTCCACTCCCAAATCATCCACACCAGCATGGCAACAGAGCCAGAGAGCATGGTGTTTGTGAACGCATAGGCAGCCAGTGCATCTGCAGCGTAAGCGCCGCCTGCGTTGAAACCGAACCAGCCGAACCACAAAAGACCAGCGCCGATGGCAACCAGTGGTAGACTTGCTGGCTGGGATTCTGCCTCACCTGCTGCAAATTTACGTTTACCGAGATATTTTGCAGCGGCAAGAGCCGAGAAACCTGCGGATACGTGAATGACGATACCGCCCGCAAAGTCTACGACGCCCAGTTTTGCAAGAAAGCCACCCCCCCAAATCCAATGGGCGGCTGGAAGGTAAACGAGGATCGTCCACAAGGTGATGAAGAAAAGATAAGCGCCGAATTTGAAGCGCCCGACAAATGCACCGGTCATCAGCGCCGGCGTAATGATCGCGAACATCATCTGATATGCAAAAACCATCATGAAAGGCACGTTTGGAGCAATCTCCGGATTCGGATCGATACCTACATGGTACATGCCAAAATAGGTGGTGAAATCGCCAATGACGCCGCCTATCGTTGGACCGAATACAAGGCTGAAGCCGCCAAATACCCAGATCAAGCCAACCACGCCCATACATACGAAGTTCTGTATCATGATCGACAGTACATCGCGCTGTCTGACTAGCCCACCGTAAAACAAAGCGAGGGCGGGTGTCATCATACAGACGAGTGCAGTGCAGATTAGAATAAAGGCTGTATCACCCGCATTGATAGAGTTCATATTGCACTCCTTCAGAACTGAAGTTCAGATTCTTGCTCGGTTATAATCCAGATACCTTACTTATCTGTCAGTATATGTTGCTGGACAGGGCGGTGTGGATGGGGCGCGAAGAGCTTCTTTGGCGCAACAAACAAATACATTGTTAGTACATATGGCGCTGTGAACGACGGGATACCCATTGGGGACATGATCACATCGTAAGCACCCTGAATAAACACTGTCGTAATGATCGCAAGTACGGCGTATGCGATGACTTTGCGGTCAGTTTTGAGGAAGACCACCCCTACTGCGATAGCCGTCAAAACTGGGCTGAAACCGTATAGCCCCTGAATGACAACGGATGGTTCGGCCCGCATGAAAATTGCTGTGCTCATGGCGATCACTGATCCCAGAGCGGCAGCGATGCCTGCAGGACGTGAGGCAATAAAGATGCCGATAAGAATGATCGCGCCACTAACCTCATTCCCCAGCAGGAAAACCTGCCCAATATTGCGGAAGAAAATCTGAACGAGCTCAATACTGGCGGGGATGGTCGTCGCACCTTGCACATAGTCCGATACCAGCTTCGCACTCTCGCCGGTTACGGCGAGTGACCCAAAAGAATAGGCTCCCGCGACCATCAGCCAGCCCGTGAGGACAAAAGGACCTGTCGAACCCGGAATGCCCCAGCTTTTGGTAATGGTTGCACTGAAGGCGGAGGTAATGACTGAGCTAACCGCTGACCCCACAATAATATAGAACCAGAGCTGCGGTGACGCGGCAATAAAAGTCGGCAAAGCGACGCCAACTAGAATCCCGTTGAAGCCGAACAGTCCGGCATTAACGGAAGGCCTGTCACAATCGAGCCCCTGCGCTGTTAGTGTCGCGACAAGCAGGCCGATAACTGCGCCTATTGTGGTGGCCCAAACACCTGTTGCGTAGGATGCGTAGGCGATTGCGATGAGAAACAATAATCCCGTAAAGGCATTCTCCATGAAAAAGACTTGTCCGGATCCTCGCAGACACGCCAGTGGAAAATTATTCTTCTTTTCAGCCATTCGAACATCCCCTCTCGATCAGCGCCATAGAAATTCTTCTGGCAGACTACGCCCCCGCACCTCTTCTCTTACGATCTGCCAGAAGCGCCGAACCTCGGCACGAACATCGTAACTCTCAATGCCTACAGCGCGTAAAATAAGCCCCGCATTGTTAGGCAATTGCGATACGCCAGATACTGCGCGCGGTGCGTCGGTACCAAAATTGACCTGCACACGGCCTTTGATGCGCTCGGCTACATCAGGCGGTGTTAAACAGATGATATTCGCGAACGCATCAAAGCCTCGCATGACGGCTGAGAAATCAATAGTCGGATTGCCTTTCTCGATCAGCACCTTGTCTGCGAAAAGTCTCTTTCCGTCCGGGCGTTTGGCCGTGATCTGCATAGATAGAAGATCGAAGCCGAAGCGTTCGCTCTCGTCGTGATGCTTACGTCCCGTCATCATCATCTCGCCATAGAGCAACGTTGCGCGCTCATCGATAACAATGTCTGTATGGTTGATGAAACGGGAGTTACGATAGGGAATAGTGAAGTCAGGCAGATATTCCAGATAGCTATCTGCTTCCAATGTTAAGGTTTGATATTGGGAGGCGTAGTTGGCGTCCATCTGATGAACACGATTTGCACCTTGTGACGTAACCTGCGCGCAGGCGCCCTCGCCCACTGAAATATCGATCTTATAGCGGTCGCCTTGCAAAATGCCGCCGCCGATCGAAATGATCGAGCATATCGGCAATTCTGGCATTGCTTCATCCCAGTAGAGCGCCTGCTGCACCAAAAGTGGTGCAACCCGGTAAAGATCATGGAGCACCGAGCGGCCGTGGCGTATAGAAAACCCTAGGCGCAACTCGCCAATCTTACCCGGCCCTGCAGCACGCATCTGCGCGGGTTGTGTGTGATACCCACTCAGTTCTCGTGCTGTATCGATACGTTTTAATCGCTCGTGCAGGCTCATGAGCTTATCCGACCGCTTCCTTGTCTTGTACTAGCTCTACATCGAAAAGTGCCATATCAAGGATTAGTCTCATCAGATCGTCAACGCCTTCACCGGACTTGCAGTTGGTGAAAACGAAAGGCTTCTTGCCGCGCATAAGCTTCGAATCGCGGTCCATGACTTCGAGGCTAGCACCCACGTGAGGCGCGAGATCCTTCTTGTTAATGACCAGAATATCCGACTGGCACACACCAGCACCATTCTTGCGCGGGATTTTATCACCAGCGGCAACGTCGATGACATAGATGAAAAAGTCAGCCAATGCAGGACTAAAGGTAAGCGTGAGATTGTCGCCGCCCGATTCAATTAGGATCACGTCGCTGTCGGGATATTTCTCTTCCAACTCTTCAACAGCGGCGATATTCATCGAAGGATCTTCGCGAACGGCGGTATGCGGGCACGCGCCGGTTTCAACACCGACGATCTTCTCTTCGATGAGAATGCCGTTGAGGGTTCGGCGCACCTGTTTGGCATCTTCGGTGGTCACAACGTCATTCGTGATGATTAAAGGCTTGATGCCCAAAGCGATCAGGCGTGGCGTGATTGTTTCAATCACTGCTGTTTTGCCAGAACCAACAGGTCCACCGATACCAATACGCGTGATCTTCTTCATAATTCATTCCTGTTCTAAAATGCTATTCAGTTCATGAATAGACGGACATGCGTTTTTGTGTGATGGGCGACCAGGACGTCGAAAACAGGTGCAAAGCTGGACATTTCGTCGAGTGCAAGGTCGCAAATATCGCTGTAATCGCCTTCAACGCGGTTTTGTGCAGCGAACAATATCCGCTGCGTGTCGAGATGGTCGATACGCATCAGACGCACCGCAGCACTCATGATCATCGATGCAACGCCATATTGATGCACAACGAAAGCCTGCTTTTCGTCTGCGCCCATATGTGCAAGTGCCATTGCCTGACCCACCGGAAAGCATCCCGGGGTATTGCCGGACTTAATGTCTTTCAGCCATCGCTCGAGCGATGGAAAGTCGCTGATCTTGAGAGAGAGTTCCGCAAATTTCTTACCCATTCGGGAAAGCATGAGCTGTTGCTCCTCACCGACACGGCGGTCCCATATCTCATGATCGGCTGCAAGCAGCGCGTCATAGTCGTTGGCTACAGTCGCGCGATGCGCATGAAGAAAAGCGATGCCATCCATGTGGGCTGCTTGACGAACCACCAGCTCGACAAACTGTTGCAAAGTGGCGGTATTGGTTACCACCTCCGTCTGCAATGCAGATTCCAGGCCGTTTGAAAACGCAAACGCTCCAACCGGTAGCGTAGAGTCCGAAAATTGCAGCAATCTCGCTAAAAGAACCATGTCCTGCATGGAAGCCCGCTTTTCGTTCTGTGTATCCGACATCATTTAGCCGTTATGGTGATCATGGCCATCATGAGGGTGGTCGTGGTTATGCTTATGGGAATGCAAATCGTGGTTCCGATCATGATCATGGGCACCATGGTGATGATGCGGCGTTGCATCAGCGCCCGCAAAGAGCATGCGCACTTCTCTGGCGTCGAGCTTAGCGGCGATTTCTTCGCCCGGCGCGAAATATGTTTTTACCCGATCAAAAGCATGCGTGCGCATGACCGATGCCATCACCTTCTGATCGACAGAAAGTGGGACATAAACGGTGGCACCCTTGATGACGGCGGGCCAATGCTGATTACCCAGACCATGACCCAGCTCAAAACATATGCGCAGGATTTCCTGCGGTGCAAGATCCTCAAGACCCTGAAGCTCGATCACCATGACTTCCTTGAGGGCGATCCGTGCGACAACAATGATTTTGTTCTCTTGGTCGTAATAAAGCACATCACCATCGTGCAGATGCTCAGAACGTGGCAGCGAAATAGCCAGCTCAATGCCACTTTCACTGGCTTTGCGAAGACGGCTTTTAGGGGCTTCCCACTGCTCCATCGCAAGATAATCGACCGCAGCGTCGTTTGCGCGATCATGCCAAAGGGAATCTTTGATGTTGCCGAGTGTCTTCTCAACGAGAATCATTAGTTGCTCCGGAAGCTTACAAATTTCATATCTTCGCTGGATCAAACTCACAGAATTAGTGATTTCATCCGGCGCAGTCATTTTTAAACCCCAAGGAAGGAAAATTCCTGGGGGCTCGTCAAGCTAGCTGAAGAAGTACAGCTGCGTCAGCGGAACATTGGTAGCCGGTTCAACCGTTGCATGTTTACCATCAACGGTAACCGCAAACGTTTCCGGATTGACTTCAATAGTTGGCAAAGCACTGTTGCGAACCATTGAACTTTTGCTGATTGTGCGCGTCCCATGCACAGGCACAACTTGTGACTGAAGCTCGTAACGGTTAGCAATACCTGCATCAAAACCGGCAAGCGAGGTGAACGTGACGCGCGTTTTAGGCAATGTACTGCCCAAAGAACCATACATAGGGCGGTAAAGCACTGGCTGCGGTGTCGGCAACGAAGCATTCGGATCGCCCATCAGTGCCCATGAAATCATGCCGCCCTTGATGACCATTTTTGGCTTCGCGCCAAAAAATGCAGGTTCCCAGAGAACTAGATCGGCCATCTTGCCGATTTCAATCGAACCGACCACATGGGATACGCCCTGCGCGATAGCCGGATTGATCGTTACCTTGGAGACGAAACGCAAAACGCGTTGATTGTCGTTACCGGACTTATCACCTTCATAGGCACCGAAACGGATCTTCATCAAATGTGCGGTCTGAATCGTGCGCAGCCAGTTTTCACCCACGCGGCCCATTGCCTGACTATCACTTGACAGAATCGAGATTGCGCCGATGTCATGCAACACGTTTTCAGCAGCAATGGTTTCGGGACGAACTCGGCTTTCAGCAAAAGCGACGTCGGTCGGAATCTTCGGGCTAAGATTGTGACAGATCATCGTCATGTCAAACAATTCGGCCTGCGAGTTGATGCCATATGGCAGTGTCGGATTGGTCGAGCTTGGAATGACATTCGACTGACCAGCCACTCGGATAATGTCGGGCGCGTGCCCGCCGCCTGCGCCTTCCGTGTGATAAGTGTGAATGGTGCGGCCTTCAAAAGCGGCAATCGTGTTTTCAACGAAACCCGCTTCGTTCAGCGTATCGGTATGGATACAGACCTGAACATCATAGTCATCAGCAACGCGCAGCGACGTGCGAATAGCTTCCGGCGTACTGCCCCAATCTTCATGGATTTTAAGGCCCATGGCGCCGGCGCGGATCTGTTCTTCGATTGATGCGGTTGATGATGAATTTCCCTTACCCAGAACCCCGGCGTTAACAGGCCAACCGTCGAACGAGCGCAACATCATTTCGATGTTCCACGTTCCCGGTGTAATGGTCGTGCCATTCGTGCCATCCGTGGGGCCAATACCGCCGCCAAACAAAGTCGTTACGCCATTGCTGAGCGCTGCTTGAGCCTGCTGCGGTGAAATGAAATGTACGTGAGCGTCAATGCCGCCAGCAGTCAAGATCAAATGTTCGCCTGATATAGCATCAGTGCCCGGACCGATTGGAAGCGTTACACCGGTCATCGTAGACGGGTTGCCTGCTTTACCGATCCCATAGATCAGGCCGTTCTTAATGCCAACGTCTGCCTTGATGACCCCCTGAACTGGATCCAGGATCGTTACGTTTGTTATGACAAGATCCGGGGCGCCAGCTGCACTGGTATATTCGCTGTCATAGCCCATGCCATCGCGGAGAGTTTTGCCACCGCCATAGACGGCCTCTTCACCGTAAACACGCAGATCCTGCTCAATTTCAATATAAAGATCAGTATCGCCCAGACGAATTTTGTCGCCAGTCGTTGGACCGTAAAGGTCCGAATATTGCTGCCTTGAAATCTTTGCCATCTCATTATCCTGTTCGCTGATATGTGGGGCGGGCAATTACGACTTATTCTTGAAGCCGTATCGCTCGACGCGCTCCATTGCATCCGTCAGGCGAGGCCGAGTCTCGTTGTAACTTTCTTCACCGACCCAGCCGTTTACCAGGCCATTGAACCCGAGCACACGCTGTTTGCCCTGATAAGGAACAAGAACAACTTCCTTTTCATCGCCCGGCTCAAAACGCAAAGCGGTTGTCGCAGGAATATTCAAGCGCTTGCCAAATGTCTGCTCACGATCGAATTCGAGAGCCGCATTGACTTCAAAGAAATGATAATGCGATCCGACCTGAATTGGGCGATCACCGGTGTTACGAACCTTTAGCGTGGTGGTTGGGTAACCGGCATTAATTTCAATATCACCTTTGCCGAGAACCAGACCCCCAACAGGCGCTTTACTCTTGTCTGCAGCCATAACTGAGCCTCCCTGCGGGATTACTGAATAGGATCGTGGACGGTAACCAGTCGGCTGCCATCGGTGAACACAGCTTCAACTTGTACGTAAGGTATCATCTCGACAACACCTTCCATCACATCGTCTCTCGTGATGGTCTTGCGGGCGAGTTCCATGACTTCTTCAAGGGTTTTACCGGCGCGCGCGCCATCAAGCGCTGCGACGGCGATAAGGGAAACTGTTTCTGGATGATTGAGTTTCAAACCTTGATCTTTACGACGCTGCGCAACGATCGCGAGCGTATAGATCATCAGTTTATCAATTTCTCGCGGCGTGAAATGCATACGAAACCTCCGTCCGAAGAAGAGGGGAAAACGGCATTCAGTCGCCTTTTATACCACCCCCCATTTTATTCACCACGATTAAGCTAACAACGCAACTTTGTTGGAGCAAGATATATTTGCTCACAAAGCGAAATAAAATTAAGACGAGATATGAATAAAGACTATCCGCTTCATACTTCTTCAGAATAACATCTAAATTCATTAATTTGCAATTAAGGTAGATCGTTAGAATCCAGCGTCAAATTTTGCCTAAAACGAGAATCCAGGACACCGCCATGATCATACATAACACCGTAACAACTGCACCCGTTCGCGCAAATTCGGCAAAAGATATTCTAATGCCCCGTGCCGCCGCCTGCTCGACCACGATAATTCCTGCCAGACTTCCAAAGACGATCATATTGCTTGAAAAGCCGGTGCCTAATGCGAGTGCCGCTCCTAGCGCATCAGCACCCGTACCCGAATGAAGATAAGGTACGAGCAACATAACCGCTGGATTATTGCCGACCAGATTACTTAACACGCCACCTACTAACAGAAGCGAAATCGGTTCATTAAGGTCAAGACCGGCTTCCCTTAAATGATTGAGCAAGTCTTGCGGAAGACCCGTCGAGGAGACTGCGGCGTTAACGATAAACAAACCCATAATCAAAAGCAGGAGATCTCCGTCGACATGCTTTAGCATGTCATGTGAAGAAATTTTTCGGCTAACCAACAAAATACCCGCGCCCCCCATAGCGACCAGCTCACGTGGAAGATCACTGAAGATGAACAGGCCAATGACGACGATTGCAACCACTGCGGTCTTTGCTGTCTCCATCAGATCGATCGAGCCGGCTTCAGATGTATCTGTTGCCGCGGACATTGGCTGCTTCAGCTCCCAACGGCCGCGATACGCAAACACAATCACACCCCAGACAACGGGCAAAGAAAGGACGGCTGGCACCGCAGCAATTTTCAGAAAACCATTGAAAGACAATCCAAGTTGCTGTGCGGTAATCATGTTCTGCGGACTACCGATAAGGGTGGCCGTGGAACCCGTATTCACAGCAAAACAAAACGCAAGAAGGAAAGGGACCGGGTTCAATCCTCGCGCCAGACTGACAGAGACCAGTAATGGCGTCATGGCAACAGCAACCACATCCTTTGTCAAAAATGCTGAGAATGCCGCGCCGGTAATAATCATCACGCCGACCAGAAGCGGTGGCGACAATGGCAACTCCGTCATCCTCTTTGCCACCCAGCCATAAAAGCCCGATACCGAGAAACCAGCCGACACGACCATCAGGCCGAACAACATTCCCAGTGTTCGATAATCAATCGCGTTCCAGGCAGCCTGAGCGGTTATACTGCCGACCACCAACATCGCCAACGCTCCAATAATAGCAGCGCCTGTTCGGTCAACTTTGAAACCTGGAAGAGTTCCGCAGCCCATCGCAAGATACACGAGTAAAAAAACGAGAACTGTCAGATCCATGATTACTCACTATTGCAAAGGTAAACGTCGCCTGGCTTATTTTTCTGTCGATAGAACATTTTAATGCAATGGTTTCAATGCAATATTTCAATACTCGCCCGGACAAGACTGCGATTAATTCCTGAGCAATCACCAAGTAAAAATTCGGACAAGCCCTTTTTCCCGGCCGACACTCACGAAGATACTAATGTGAGTGACTGTCATGGGGAATAATTGAAACATCCCCATAAACCACGGCGCGCTGCGAAATGATTGAGTTCGCAAACTCTTTTACCGACTTCACATCTCCTCTGAGAAGGCTCACCTCAAGGCAAAGATCCTCGTTTAAATGAACATGCAACGAAGCAACGGACATATTGTGATGTTCGTGATGCGAGCTAGTTAGTTTTTTAGCGAGGTCACGCGCATCATGTTGAAAGACGTAGCTTAAAACACCAACACATTGCCCTGAGGAATCCGATGCAACCGCTGCTTCATTCATGCTGGAACGCACTAGATCGCGGACTGCTTCAGAACGATTGGCATAACCTTTCAAAACAATCAGCGCATCAAGATCTTCCATCAGACCATCATCCACTGTGATTGTAATTCTCTGCATAAGATATACCTCTCTCGCCACCATTTCATGCACAGTAAGTGAGAAATCAAAATCAGTAGATTGAATTTGACGCAAGAACCCCAGCCTACGTCAACACCGTTTCAAACGTCAAACTCGGTCCCTAGATATAAAAGCTTGCTCGTAATCATTTGGGTTCCACACATTTGTTCAACGCCTGCATAGAGGAACACAAATGTTGAAATCAGACCACGAGAAAAAAGACAAGTGGGGGTTGAAAGGGAGAAAAAGGGATAGCCAGTATTCTCCGATTTCAAACTTCTTATCATTTCAACGCCTTACTGGAGAAGTGCGTCCGTCGCGTCAGCAAGATTGAGGCGCGAAATCTTCTCGAGTGACGCAACTTTAAGTTCTGTCACAGAAAACAGCCGTTGAAGATCGAACTTTGTGAAATTTATACCGCTATAAGTTCGCACGTAGAACTCTTTCTTGTTGAGATCAGCAAGAACAGTCCATGACGTGTATTCAGTCTTGTATTCCTGTTCATTTGTGGCCGAAATGCCTTCAATATCCAACCCGCCAGACTGAGGGGGGTCAATCGTTATGCCGCGGGGCCGATCGAAATTATTCATAATGTGCGCAAGTGCGGAAACTGCGTTTCCAGGTTGTGTTTTTTCAGCGAATGTCGAGTAATATGCAGCGCGAACAAACCGCCCTACTGATGTGTTGGACGCCGGTAGCCCCGCGGTTGCAATTCCAGAATCCGGCTGAGTGACGTCCAGTCCACCAAATTTTCCAGTTGACTGATCGAGATTGGTCAGAAACGTATAATTATTCAGGTTGGTGAGATGCCAGGTGAATTCCGGGCCGTTCGTCATCACACCAACAGGGTTATCATAAACATTCTGTTTTTCGCTAGAAAACTCTATAACGATTGATTGCCCTAAGGTGTCATGCACCACGAAATGGAAAGGCGTTTTGGCACCATGCAGGGGCGCAAGCGATGTCAATATAACGGTATCTTCAGATAGCTTTGCTTTAACATCACTGGCGGTTTCAAACTGCCCAAGCACCCATGCGCCCAGATCAATAGCTGCGAGCAAAGCCTTGGTTTTTTCTGCATTGTCAGCGGGCCCTGATGCGCCGGCGTAGGCGAGTACGCTAAATGTTAGACCTTTCTCATTGACCCCTTCAACGATCTTGAGATCCGCAAGGCTGCCATTGGGTACAGCGATTGCAAAGATTGCATATTTCGCCTGAAATTCAAGTGGACTGTGGTCGTCTACAACCGAGGTAAACCGATGTCCTTTGGGGATTGATGCGATAACGTATGGCAATTCCATCGATAGTTCCATGGTGCGCCCAGCATACGCCCCCGCATTTGCATCCTTAAATAAAAGAGCAGTACAAGCGAACCAAAACTCCGGTGCCATCTGAGAACTTTGAAAATCAGCAAGAAATGGCAGAACAGTTGATAGAACAGACACTTTATGCCCCCCTTGGAAAAGACCGGATACGATTAACGTAAAATGCTTATTTTCTAGAAGTATCAGCTGATTACGACATGTTCAAGTAATTACAAACCAACTGCGACAGTTATGGATGAGGGCATTCTAATCGCACCGTTTAAACTGACCTTGAATTTGAACAATGCAATCATACGCGGCATTCTTGGCAACAATTTTTTCAAGAAACTTGTTGATCACACAGTGGAACCCGGATTGCTTATAGCGATATCATTGGCTTCAGCAGCCGGGGCAAGTTTATCCACTTCAGCTATGAAGGCATCCAGCTTAGCTGTTTCAGGTAGTTTATGGATGGCTTCACAGCCAACAAGGTAATCGTCCACGCGACCGACGAGTTGTTCAGCGTCATCGATGCGCGGCAACCATAAGAGCGCTTCCTTGCTTGTAGGAGGTGGCTCTGCCAGAAAGCTTTGAACCCATTTGCGCAGGCCAAATATCTCGACGTAAATGTTATGCCGTTCTTCAACGGTATCATCAAACGAGCTTTGGCTGGCTCCCCGCAGCCCATCGATATATTTCGCTATCGCCTTGAGCGGCTTGTCATAGCGCGTAGCGAACGAAACTTTCACTGGTTTTGGCCAAATAAAATAGCCGAAAACAAGCACAATCACGGCACCAAGAAATGTATCGATCAGGCGCTGCGGGCCATAGTCAACGGTCGGCCCTGCCACAATGAGATCGATCAAAATCAAAATGAGTGGAGTGAGGAAAGCACATTGCCAGGCGTAGTTTTTAAGTGAAGCCCAGGGAATAATTGCGCTCAGAAGACCTACCACGACGACAAGGCATAGCCCTTTAGGTACCAGATAAAAGATCAGGATCCCGAGCAGAACTCCAACCATAGTACCCGCGCTTCGCTGCAAAGAACGCACAAACACGGAGCCAAAATCGGGCTTGAGTATCACAGCGACCGAGAGCGGAATCCAGTAAGAGCGATTTCCCGGAAGATAGAACTCGGCAAGCATTGCAATCAGCATGCATAAGGCTAGACTGAAAATGTTCACCAGATCACTGCGCGGCGCTTCAAACTGAGCACGTAGGCGGCCTTCATTGAGACCGCCAAGTTCATGGGAAAGACTTCGCAGGGAAGGTGTTTGCGATGAGCTTACGAACCAAAGTGGAGCGCAAGCCAGTTCCCACATTTGCGCGACCAGAGTGGCGACTGCGCCATTTTCCAATGCTGGAGCGGTCGATGAGCGTTGTATTCCGGGCTTGAGAACAGCCTTTGACATCAGTTCAAGCGATTGAGCAACCTCACTTAAATTGCCAGCATCAGCCTGTTGGGTTGCTAGCACAACAATCAACCGATCCGCGAGCGTAAGAATCTTCTTCCCTGTTTCAAAGTCTTCGCTGCCATCAGCTTTGCGCGTTTGCGCCCGGAGGATAACGCTATAAGCATTAGCTTGCGCCTCTATCGCTTCGTGCAAAGCAGTTTTGATTTCGGCATTGTCTTTCGGCTTCCGCGACGCGACGCGGGCAAGATTTGCCAAAGACGCGAACAGCAGCGAAGTGAGTTTACGTTCTGGCTGTTTCGGAATTAATATCGCTTCTATGCCCAGAAGGAGTGCTGCATATAGCGCTCCAAGACCAAACAAGAGCGGCATCGTCATAGATAATGACGACTGCGTCGCATGGGAGGCGACCACCGTCATAATCAACATTTGAAGTGCACCAGCCGAAAAGGTCTTTCCCCAGAAGCTGATCCAACCGGAAACCATGGCAATCAAAACAACACCTGCGATGGTTAGCAGACCTTGTTCGGCAATAACTGAGCCAATCGCAAATCCGCCGATACCGAACGGAACGGCCGTAAAAATGCGATTGAACCGGTCACGATAAGGATCGGTTTGCACGCTTATTGCCGATAGCAAACCGCCCAAACAGACGAAAAGCGCCGCTACAGCATTGCCACAAAGGAACCCGATGGTTAACGGCACGGTGGTTATAAGCGCAAGCCTCAGGGAGTGTCGCCACGGCCAGTAAACTACCGGCTGCACGTTGAACACATTACGCATCCACGTTTGCGGCGGATCACTCATTGCAAACAATGCCCATATGACACCTGCTTTTGCGATACAGCCTATTCTGGCTGAACCCATCAGACGAAAATCGCCGTCGCAGTCCATAGATGTGCTACAAGAAAGTTATACTTTTCAACCTTCAAACAGCGCCGACGGTGAGGAGCACGAGCTTAAATAAGCCCAAAGAAGCGAACGACGGACCAGATCGATACGATTATCGCCACTATCGCCATGATTACACTTTTGTTCTGAACTGCAGCTGCCACCGCAAGACAGACAAGCGCAAACAGCGCTAAACCATCCAGAAAAACAGAATAATCATATAGAAACTGCATCTTAACTCCCCCATTGGCAGACACTGTTACGAACTTTTTCTTATCAAAGCGTCGAAAGTCTAATGAAACGCAATCGAATTACAGACTAATCATAGGACGTGCAGCATGGATGTCCACGTAATTTCTACGGCCAACTAAAATAATCTGTGCCTAAAAACTATTTCAAATTGAATTCACAACATCGGTTTGCAGGGTGAGGCAGAAAGCGCTCAGTCGGAGCTATAGAATATTTTATTATTAATTAGGCATTTGACGCATAGCTGATCATACTGCTTGCAGCGGCTTTCGGCTTTTCGTAACCTTGCATTGGGTTTAAGAATCGGCAGTTTACCCGTTGTGGGCAGAAGTAGGTAGCGGAGACCTTATCGCGTGTCAGGTCCGTCAGTATCTTTATTTGGGGCATATTTTCCATCATGGATGCTTTGTCTTCTGATTTCAATAATCATCACCCTGTTGCTTCGGATGTTGTTTATTCGTCTGGGAATTGATGACATTTTTCCATTTCGCCTCACAGCCTATACCGCAATCGTCATAGCGATCGCCTGTGGCTTCGCTCTTTTTGTATATGGGCGGTGATATGACAGGCAACGCTTACAGCAAAAGAGAATTCAGCATCGTGGGCGTGCTGGTGACTGGTGTTCTTCTGATCGTCGCATTCGTGATGGCATGGCTTTATCTTCGTGCTTCACACGACAATCCACTATCTGACGATGCGGTCATTGGCGCTAATATTGTCAATATTGGCGCGACAGTTCCCGGCAGGATCGTTTCGATAGAAGTTCAGGAAAATCAAGCCGTAAAAAAAGGCGACCTGCTTTTCACAATTGATCCGGAACCGCTTCGACTTTTGGTAGAGCAGACGTCCGCCGATCTCGCAATCGCAGAAGCGGCGCTGGATTCCCAAAGGCGCGCTGTAAAGGCTGAAACGCAGAACGCATTGATCGCAGACCAGCAAATCGCCCGCGCGCGAACCAATCTTGATCTTGCAGAAGCAACGCTTAAACGACTAGAGGCACTAAGTCCCAAAGGTTACGTCACACGTCAGCAGGTGGATGACGCAAAGACACTACGAAACGATGCTCAGATCAGCCTTACTCAGGCTGTCAAACAGGCTGAGGCTGCAAATACGTTAGTTGGCACACTCGACAGTGCACAGGCCCTTGTCCGCGCCAGGCAAGCCGCCCTGGCATTGGCTCAGCACAACCTCGACAACAGCATCGTGCGTGCACCACACGATGGACGCGTGGTTGGCGTGATCAATGGTACGGGGCAGATTATTGCGCCGGGGCAGTCTGTTTTCACGCTCATCGACACGTCAAGCTGGTATGCCTCGGCCACTTTTCCGGAAACGGAGCTTAGTGGCATAAAAGTCGGCGATTGTGCTCAGGTTCGTATTCTTGCCAATAGCTCTATTGTTATTCAAGGCATCGTTGAGGGAATTGGCTGGGGTGTATCCTCGGAAGATCTTATCAATATTCCACGAAGTCTGCCCTATGTTCCCAAAAATCTTAACTGGGTCCGGATTGCTCAGCGCTTCCCTGTGCGTGTAAAATTAATCGATCCGCCGGAACAGCTCACGCGTTCGGGAGCATCGGCAGTTGTGACAGTGTTAAATGGCAAGAAGTGCTAGACGAACCCTCTGGGGCGCCGTCCGCGATACTTTAGCGGATTTGGCACCTTTTCCCGGACGCCTAGCAACATCTTGGCGCGTAGCAGCGGTATGCGCGCTTGTTGCCGGCGTCGCCATGATGTTTCACATCCCAGAATCCGCGATCAGCTGTTACCTTGTTATATTTCTGATGAAAGCGGACGGCGCCGAAAATACCGTTGTTGCGACCGCTGCGATCATTGCAATTACACTACTTGTTGCTTTGATGATCCCCGTACTGCAATGGACGGTGGATTCGGCGCTGCTTCGTATTCTGGTTATGATTGTCGTGTCGTTCGTTTTTATTTTCATCGGAGCTGCGAGCAAACTTGGTGAAGGCGGTAGTATCGTCGCGCTCATCATAGCGTTCATTCTCAGTCTGGTGAACGAAGTGCCGATCAATGGTGTGATTTCGTTTGCATTGCGCTATGCGTGGGAAATGGCAATTCTGCCAATGTTCATGATTGCCGGCTTCTGTCTGTTTTTCGGTCGCTGGAGCTTGTCTTTGTTGCGTGAGGAAATGCGGGAACGCCTGCTGGTGGCACGGGATGCTCTGCTTGCGAAAACACCTGTTGCCGCATCGGCGTTGCAAGAAAAGCTGGGGGCCGCCAACGACGATCAATACAAACGCTCAATGCTTGTAAAAATACTTCACCAAACCACAAGCCACAAAGCAGCACAGATTGAGACCGATATACCCGCCTCTTATCAGTTACTTTTTGCAGTATCGGCTCTTCCGTCAAACACGACAGCTGAGAACAAAAAAGAGTATATTCAGCACATCGATAAAATGGTTGAAGCTCTGGATAGGGGTGCGGCCCTTCCGTCGCCTGAGCAAGAGCCTCGACCATCGCAGGACAGATATGAAGCGGGCATTCTCCAGGCTCTCAGAAATATCGCAGGGAGTGAGAAGACTGAATATAAAAAAGGATCTGGCGACAGCTTCATTGCGGCAGATATCTTTTCGAACCCTATTTACCAGCGCTTTGCACTCAAGACGACGTTCGCGGCGATTCTGTGCTATTTGTTTTATGCCGCAATAAACTGGCAGGGCATCCACACTGCTATGGTCACATGCTATGTCGCTGCCATGGGGACTGCCGGCGACACAATTCACAAACTTGCATTGCGCATTACTGGATGCCTGATTGGCGCAACAATCGGCATTGTTTCGCTTATGTTCCTCATGCCACAGCTTGAATCTGTCGGCGGCCTGATGATCCTTGTTTTTGGCGTGGCACTCCTCGCTGCATGGGTGACAGCAGGCAGTGAAAAAGTATCTTACGGCGGCGTTCAGATTGGACTGGCTTTCACTCTCACTGTCCTACAAGGTTTTGGTCCCACGACTGATATGGACACAGCGCGCGACCGTATTGTTGGCATTTTGGTCGGTAACTTTGCAGTCTATATTGTTTCGACACTCATATGGCCTGCCCCGGTCGCAACAGTTATTGGTCAACGACTTTCGGACACTGCCCGCAAAATTGCAGAAATTGCAGCAGCACCGTATCAGCAACGCATGATGATGATTGCAACAGCGGCAGAAGCTGAACGCCTTCTCGATGAAGTGCGATATTGCTTTTATCTTCTGCCTTTCGAACCTCCGGGCTTAAGACCATCTCCTGAACTCGAAAAAACATTGAGTGTTGCAACCGACCAGCTTGCCTCACTCAACAAGGAAGTTTACTTCTCAGATGAGATAATCCCAGATGCTGTGACAAGATTAAGTATTCTGTCATCACAACTCGGGTCTATCTGCAAACAAGGTGAAGGCTTATCTGATGATCGGGCTTCCCCGGTTGCTAGTGTGAAAAGTACGGGGGCAGAAAAGATCGATATGCATCTTACACATCTGGAAGCAATATTGGCGGATGGTAAGGTATGATTAAGCCTGCTCAGCCCTTCGCCGTTATTCTGACTGTCATTCTCACTTTGGTATTGAATGGGTGTGCCACAGACGCACTCAAACTTGCTCCGGAAGCGCCCGACAAGCCGTGGACTGACGGTAAGAAACTTAGTTCACCTAAAAGTGCTTCCCCGGATTCAAAAGATTTCAGTGTTCCGGCCAATCCGGAACTCGCTTTGATTTCAAGCCCGGTATCTGCGGACACCCATTCGGAATATGATCTGGCGCATTTGATCGACCTTGCGCAGCGAAGCAATCCAGCGACGCGAAACGCCTGGGAAAAAGCCCGTCAGGCCGCGCTTTCCGTGGGCATGGTTGAAGCTACAATGCTGCCAATCATTACAGCCAATGTGATTGGGGGAGCACAGAAAACGACAACGCCCGTCGATGTACCCCTGATCGGGGAAAGAGATATCGACACCACGCTGAAAGGTGTAACACCTTCTGTTGCCCTGCAATGGCTGGTTTTTGATTTCGGACAGCGCTCAGCTTTGGCAGATGCTGCGAAGCAGGTTTCTTTCGCGGCAAATGTTACGTTTAACGCTATGCACCAAAAGGTCATTTTTGACGTTACGCGCACCTATTATGAATATTGCGCATCGGTGGCAGGCTATCGCATCTCGGAACAAACCCTCCGCAACAGCAAAGCAGTGCTGGCTGCAGTTCAGGCCAGGCTGAATGAAGGCCGTGCTACTACGGTTGAACTGGCACTTGCCCGCCAACAAGTAGCACAATCGGAACTGCGAATTGTCAGAGCACAAGGCCAGAAGGACAATACTTATCAGGGGCTTCTCGCCGCAATGGGTGTGAACGCGATGCTGAAGATCAAGGTCGACGGCTCGATGAAACAGAAGCTTCCGGCCAGCTTTGACGGCGTGACTCAATCAGTTCTGGAATCTGCTCTGTCCCAGCGCCCTGACGTCATTGCAAGCTATGCAGCATTGCAGGCGACAAAATCTGGCGTCAAGGTTGCACAGGCCGAGTTCATGCCAAAGGTATTCGTGGCAGCTACTCTTGCCTCGTCTTCGAACTCGTTTAATGCCGGGAGCCTGCCGACGATTGGCAATCAATCCTCGGGCGCAGGCATCCTCATCGGCGCGACAGTACCACTTTTTGACGGGGGCCTTCGGGCTGCACAGCTCAAAAATGCGCAATCGGTCCAAAATGCTGCGACAGAAACGTTCCGCAGAGTTCAGCTCGATGCCGTTGCTGAAATTGTCGTCGCATCCAATGCGCTGAGAACCGCCCTCGCTGCCAATAAAGCCGCGGGCGTACTGGTACAGACTTCTGCGACAGCTTTTGATGCAGCGCTCGATTCGTATAAGAATGGCCTGGGTACAATCACCGTAGTAAATGAGACAAACAACGCATTGCTGGATGCGAAACTCGCACAAACCGATGCTCAAGCAGGTGCACGTATCGCCGCAGCCAATCTGGCATTTTTCACAGGTGCATTGACTTCAAGCAAAAGCCTCGCTGGCGTAAGGAATGACTTTTGAGTTTTTCGTTTGGAAATAACAGAAGCAAAACCCCGAAGCGTTTGTTGGTTTCAAACTCGAGCTACAGGGATTAGATGTCGAAATACTGGGTAGCTGCTGGTGTCACGATTTTATTTTCTCTCGCTGCCTTTGCGGCATGGTTCCTGATGCGCCGTAGGCGCGGATGGTCACACAGCATATCTATCCATCTTGTGTTCATTGCGATGATGTTCGGCGCGATCCTGACGATCCGACAAGCCGCCTATATGTTGCTCAAGGATTATCATATCACCGACATTACACCTGATATGATCAAAACTGCCACTAGTTTTGTAATGGCGCTTCTTGCCATGCAACAACTCTTCCAGCTGATCAACCGCCTGACACACAGCCAGATCAATCGGGGCAATGACGTGACTTCGGCACGTATGGTTGCGCGAATTTTGAAGCTGACTATATTTCTGATCATCCTGCTCCTTTTCGGCGAGCATTTTGGTATTGGGCTTTCAGGACTGCTCGCTTTCGGTGGCATCGGCGGCATCGCCATCGGCGTGGCGGGAAAGGATATGCTGAGCAATCTTTTCTCTGGCGTCATGCTTTATTTCGACCGTCCTTTCAGTATCGGTGACTGGATCAGCTCACCCGATCGGAACATTGAAGGCACAGTGGTCGAAATTGGTTGGCGGATAACGAAGATCATGACGTTTGATAAACGCCCGCTTTATGTTCCGAATGCGGTTTTTTCCACGATCAGTGTGGTCAATCCTGGACGTATGACGAACAGACGCATCACAACGACAATTGGTCTGCGCTATGAGGATGCAGATAAAATCTCGGTTGTAGTTGAGAGCATTCGCAATATGCTGAAAGGCAACAAAGATATTGATCAAAAACAGACGTTGTTGGTTTATTTTGACGCCTTTGGTGACTCGTCGCTCAATATAATGGTCTATTGCTTCACAAAAACGACCGTTTGGGCAGAATGGCTGGCTGCGCAACAGGAAATCTACCTCAAAATTATCGAAATCGTCCATTCAAATGGTGCCGACTTCGCTTTCTCAAGTGAAACGCTTTACATGCAGCCCTCTTCAAGGGACACGCATCCACAGATCGAAGTGTGCACGACAGATCCGTGAATACCGAGATGAAGGGCATTGGATTGACCGTTTTTGGCAGACTGTCTTTATCAATTTGCTCAGCGGACTGTTATGCTCTCAGCCATCGCATCCACCGCAACGAAGTCAGAACCCACAAAGGGTTTTTGACATATTCGGACAGTTCTATGCTATTTGGTGCCTTATGCTTTTTTGTAGTGCTTTGGTTCTCCTGAAATGTAGCCTGCAGGCAGCAATTTGACATACACTTGCAGAGGCTTTCGTGGCTTGAATGTTTCTGTCCATCAGGGATAAATGACAAACCATTGTACTCGACATCAAACGAGGGTTTGCTGTTTCTCGATATAGAAAATGGGGTAAAGGGTGGTGGTGAAGACAGAAGAATCCACAAATGGTATTACTGAGAATGCGGGTTCTCTAACGAAGATTTCTGATCCAGTTCTTCTGCTGGGAAATGCCGGAAGCCGTTCCGCTCAGGCAAGGTTCATCGCACTGGCTTGTTTGACAGGCATTCTCACCGGGATCGTGGGATCTTACTTTCATCTTATCATCAATATTCTGATTGCTTGGCCTCATATGGTCAGTGAGTATATCAGTGGTCCTAAGCTGCTGATCAGCGTTGCACTGATTACGATGCTGTGTACGGTATTTGCCGCCTATATCGTCAGACGTATTGCACCAGAAGCGGGCGGCAGTGGCGTTCAAGAGATCGAAGGCGCAATGGAAGGCCTGCGGGTCGTTCATTGGCGGCGAATTCTCCCTGTGAAGTTCAGTATGGGCATCTTATCGATCTCATCGGGTCTGGTACTCGGTCGTGAAGGCCCTACAATCCATATTGGCGCTTCGCTGGGTGCTGCTCTCAATGATTTTTTCAGAAACAGCGTCCCTGAGCGCCGAGGACTGCTGGCCGCAGGTGCTGCGGCTGGCCTTGCATGCGCTTTCAATGCGCCGCTTGCAGCCGTTTTGTTCGTCATTGAAGAAACGCACCGCCAATTCCCCTACACGTTCCGCACCTATATGGGCGTTATAGCAGCCGCATTACTCTCAACGATCATGGCTCAGATCATCGGCGGCACGGCCCCTGACCTTTCAATGCCCAAAATTGACGTGTCATTGCACCTGCTCCCAGGCTTTTTTGTTCTGGGGTGCCTGCTTGGTTTCATTGGTGTTGGATTGAATAGAAGCATCCTTTGGACAGGTGGTATCGCAGCCCGGTTGCATTCGCGGGTACCCTATCTTTTTCCTGCACTGATTGGTCTGGGCATTGGTGTGCTGTTTATCCTCATGCCTCTCTCAGTCACAGGCGGCGACCTGATCATTCGGCAACTCACCAATGGAAACCCGGGCTTACTGCTGCTTCTGGGACTTGCTTGCTTACGTTTCTTAACGATGGTTGGCAGCTATTCCAGTGGCGTTCCTGGGGGTATCTTTGCTCCCATACTTGCACTTGCAACCTGCATTGGTTTGGCTTTCGGTGGTGTGATTGAAATGCTCGTTCTGAATGCTGAGAATATCCCTCTTGCCTTCGCGATCGCTGCTATGGGTGGCCTTTTTACAGCTTCCGTACGCGCACCTATCGTGGGAGTTGTTTTGACGCTAGAACTCACTTCTTCTTATGGTCTTACAATACCGCTAATTTTGACTTGCTTGGCGGCTAACCTTACTGCACAGTTCATGGGTGGGCGACCGCTTTACGAGCAATTACTTGACCGCACGTTGGCCCAGGCGGGTATTAAGCCAAAGCCAATAGCTTCGGAGGAGCGAGCTGGTCTGGCTTAGGTGCGAAACAGCGTTGATTGATGATTGAGGTATGATTCAATGAACCCTCCAACGATCCCTGTAATCCTTACGCTCGAAATTTTGTCTAATTGAGAAGGATGTAATCGAGGGATACTTTTAAAAATTGTAGCCACGATTAGCTCGGAAAACCCAAAGTTGGACTGTTTTCCTTATGAAGCGCTTTCACTTCGATTTCGAAGTGAGCGTTATGCGCTGAAAATGGCTACTTGCACAGAACCCGCACAAATTAAGAATTTCAGTCACTGTTGATATTTGTCCGTCTGACAGCTTTCGGCACACCTGAAGCTTTTAACAGTTAGATGAGCGATCAGTGCTATGTTTTTCTGTGCCTATTTGCTAGATAATGCAATAACAAAACGACAACAAGGACAATCCGTTGACTTCAACTGACGACAAAAAGCTTGTGCAACGCTTTAAGCAGCTTTCAAAAAACTTGAAGGCCGAGCAGCGGCGGCTTCTGGAAATTGCATCTGAGAATGACAGCTTGCCCAGCAATAATGCGCTCAGACAAATTGCTGAGCTGGAACTAAACATTGCAGCTGTGGAGAACAACATAGCGGAACTTGGCGTAAAGTGAGCGTGGTCGCTCCCGCAACCGGCACTTGATTGTAGCGAACCGCAATCGATATCAAACGGACCCGCAATCAACGCAGGCTTTTCTTTAGATTGACGAGAATTGAGGCAGCGCCCGGAACGGCCACTGAACCCGGTGAGACCGGCCTGCAATCGTCGTCTCCGGATAAGAGTTCAATGTAATCAGGAAGCGTATCGTCTGATTGAGAACCTCGCAATTTCCGTCGAGGGCGCAATCGTCACTCAATGATTTTACTGAATTTTCAAGCTCAATCCCCATCACCAAACGGGTTGAGAATTTCTCGTATCAGTAGCGGACTGCAGCCATATAGAATAGAAGTGGTGCGTGCCGGTTTGCGATTTTATTGAGATTGATAAGTAAATTTGGGGCAATATATTGGGGTATCATTAGTTAATCTTAAATAGTAATGTGTTTTTATATTAAACTATTATTTTTCATCCACCGCATTAGCGAGGCCTTATAAATATTCAAATCAGATTTTATGACTTGATAATTAAAGAAAAAAGGGCAGTCACTCGGACTTCCACGCTATTTGCCGAGTGACTGCCTCTCGTTCTCTCCAATGAAGGCAAGGTTTTTCAAATAAGAGACGCCCTACCAATAACTGTGACAATCAGCCGACTTGGTCTGTGATACTCACCAATATACCCCCCTTACCAGCCACGATGATTACGATTTAATCGCAAGGCACCGCAGATGTCGGCCAGCCAGTTTTGTTGCCAAGTGACAATACTCACGTTGAATGCCGTCTGACTTGCGAGACTTATTCGACGGTCAAGTGGGCCGAACGGCCATACTCCACGCTGAATGCGTATCCTTCAAATATCATTTCCTAGACTCGGCCGGCCTCCTTAGCCAAGCATCGCTTTACGCTGAAAGCAGTGGGTCACGTGGGTCTTTCATGCATGGGTGCCGCGCGGTTCTAAGTTAACCTTATTTTCCTTCTGCTCCAATATTGCTATGAACCAATCAGTGTGTCCGCCATCCAGCTTCGTTTTATGAGGATTCCCATCACGGCTGCATTTTTCTCGCCTCGTCTAAGCAGATCAAGGGCATAGTCTAATCGCTGCCTGGCTGTCGCATTCTGGGTTTCGGATGCACCAACTAGCACCATCTGCTCAATTCTCTCTGGCCATTGATACGCAAACTCAGTCGCACTAAACCACCCTAGGATATACCGGTCAGATCTATGCTCGTCAGATCTTCTGCCTTCGAGATCTTAGATATCTTAGAGATGCAGGCTGCCAGAAATGCGAAGCCCTCATCTTCTGGAATATCGTCAGCGGCGCTTATGCGCGGTGTATCAACGAGAATGATGGACTGTCGCTTAAGAGCAAACTTTCGAGATGGAGCAGCGAATAATTGTCCTTAAAACCGCCACCAATTACAAGTTTTGGTTGGTTGCTGGCTTTTTTGTGACCCAACTTTGCGATAGCAAAATCCGCCAGACTGATGTTCGAGCCAGTTTGAGGAGGCGTCATTTTGTGATGACGAGAACAGAGATAATACGCAAGCGATGAGACACTTCTGCATCGAAGTATGTCTCTCCATTTGATCGGTAGATGAAGCCTCTCTGCTAAGCGCATCTGAACCTCGACGAGGGTCCAGGAGTCTGCATGCATGGCGAAGAAATCGCGATCGATATCCACGTTGTTGATTTTAAGAAGGTCAGCGCAAATCGCCGAGATGTCCTGCACTAGAATGACGTAATCATCGGCAGAAGGGCTTAAGTCTAAGCTAAGCGTTCAAGTTTGCGCGTCAAGCCTTGTTACTGGCGTGTTATTGGGGCGCGGGTGCGGCATTCTTTTTGTCGCAACCATTGGCCTATCGGCTTTTCATAGCCGCCCTTGGGTAGAGTTTCCAAAGTAGCCCTTCTCGCGGCAGCTTCTTTAAAAACAAGCGCAAGACGTGGGCGATCATTTTCTCTCGCACCACAGCTTAAAGACCATGATTTGACCTAGCGGCCACCAAGATCGTCACGTGCGACGCGCGCCGCCCTCAAACGATCCGTCTTTAGTTTAACCGCTGATTTCTCATCATCGAGGATTTTCCATGCTGGATGGTTCACGCGCAATCTCTGAGAAGCACTCAACGCAGGCTGCGGCTTAAAGAGATTGTCTTTAGTGAGTTCTGGCATCATCGCTACTCCTTTGTCTGCTCACACACTCAAACCGAGCTTGATTTGAGCCTATCGAGCACGACTTTTCGAACATCCGCCGCCGCTCCGTCTCAGGACGTTTGAGAGCATTGACCATTCGTTTGATCGACGTTGCTGGATTATCGGCACAATCGGCACTTGCTGTGGCTTTTTAGTCGACGCACCTCTTAGTTCTGCTTGTGCGACAGGTGTAAATGCATGACTTGTGGGGTTTACCATAGGAACCTTCCTGTAAAATATTAATCTTCAAGCGGCTCTGATCCAGAGTATTGAACACGCATCGTAGTTCGAATACGCGTCCGCGCGCCGTCCATGCCCGGATGAACTGACAGGCTAAAGTTCCCGGCCAGCCATCTTTGTCTCATGTTACAGATCAATTGATAGTCCATACGACGCGCCACAGAGGCAGACCGACGAACTGCTGACAGGATACCATCGGCGTCCACGCTGCGGTCATCGAATAGAAAGGCAGGGGCATTTAACCGCTTAGCCGCTTCGTTTTTATGAAAAACCAATATACTAAAATATAAATTGCTTCGCTCTGATGCTTGGCGTGAGTTTATACAATCTATAAGAATGCTATTCGTTCACAGCGCATTAATAAATGCGCGAAAACTATACTCGTACTATATTCTCAGCGTTCTATTAGTCAAGTTTTATCTCGAAAAACAAAACCTTTTATTGATTTTATTTTGAAAGAGAATGACCTGAAAGAATTACTTAAACGTTTTTTAGCGATGAGGTGGGTGGGGTCAACGGCGCTAGAGAAGCGCAGTTGATGAATTAGGGCGTTCCGTAAGCAGCAGTCGCTTCTGGGAATGGCGCGCTTTCAACCCGATGGTCTCGCATCACGCCCGACATGAAGTGATGTAACACTAAATTCGATTGATGAAAGAGGGGGCCGGGTAGTGGCTTCATTCTAGCCGTCACGTAACCTGCTTTGGCCATCATCTGATTGAGGATTCTGTTGCTGATATGGAAATTTACAAGATGGATACTGGAAGACATGGCGTCCTCCTTTCACATTGCGGGCATGGACACTTTGCCCCGTCGACGACCCGTTTAAAAAATCTATTGCCGACGGCCTACAGTCGGGCATTTCGATATATAATGCAAGAAAAAAATTAAGGTCATTTAAAGGCGTGGCGCTAATTCAGGATATATATTCTAATATTATAAGTTTTAAGCGAAAAATAATCGAGTGCGTAATGCAAGAAATATATCAAAATACATTTCTTATTTACTTGTTTAATTCCATTCCGTTAATTCTAAACTTTATAATATGTGATCTTTACATTTATATACGCCAAACGAAAATGAAAACCAGACTGCTTTGCTTTAATGCCTATCGCACCGGCATTGTGCCCGCTACCGTTCCCCAGCCGACAAGGATTATCGAGATGCGAAATGGTTGAACACGGATTTATCAGATAAAAATTGCAATCTCTGTCGAAAAAAGGGGCAACTTATTTGTTGCGGGCGTATGCGGAGCCAAAGTGCTGCAAATCGCGTTTCTTCGTGGCTTCAAGCACCACTGAACGCATCGGGTTGGGTCAATTACAGAGCGATTTAGGCTGAAACCACAATCGCGGGTGTTGCGACCGCTTTCCCCACCCCTTTTAAACTTGGGTATATTTCCTCCACTCCACAGTTGTTCAGGCGCTAGTCGATCTAAGAACTGAAACGCCCTGTCGAGTCTGTGGCAATTTTGACAAATGCCGTGGTGGCGGGTGTTGGCTCGCAAACCATCAAACACAGCTCGAACGCGGCTTGTGGGTCGGCGATTTCATGATAGGCAATGCGATCAGGGCGGAAGCTCGCCATGCTGGCGGGAACAATGGAAATTCCTGCGCCCACAGCAACGAGCGATAAAACGGCGTGCATCCCGTGCGCTTCCTGGGCGATTTGCGGAACAAAGCCGGCATCCGCACACAACCGCACCACCTTAAGGTGAAACCCACGTCCTTCAAGCATAGGCCACAAAATAAACTTGCTGTCCGAAAGGTCAGCGAGGACTAGCCCCGTGCTCTGAGACAAGGGATGATCGAACGGCAAGGCTATGCAAAGCCGGTCATGATCGAAGACATGTTGAGCGATACCGTCAGCATCTCCAAGGGGAGGAATGACGATAGCTGCATCGAGTGCCCCGTCGCGCAGGCCAACAATTTGCATTGCCGTTGTTGCTTCGCGCAATTCCAATCGCACGTCCGGCCTTGCGTGGCGGAACGCCTTTACCGTGTCGGGGAGCCGTCCGTAGAGCGCGCTGCCAACATATCCCAGTCTGACAATGCCTGAGAAACCCGCTGCAGTTTCCCGCGCCGTGCGGATTGCGAAATGTGCCTGACGAAGGGTCTCGCGCGCTTCGCGCAGAAACGCGTGACCTGCGGCGGTAAGCCCGATGATCCGATTTGGGGCCCTATCGATCAGGTCGACACCTAGCTCTTCCTCCAACCGTCGAATGGCAACTGTTAACGGCGGTTGAGACATGCCAAGCCGTGAGGCCGCACGGTGGAAGTGCCCCTCCTCCGCGACTGCCACGAATTGCTCCATTTTTCGCAGGTCGATCATGCCGCGTTTTGGTGAAGCGTTCCCGCTCGATATATCAAACATATCAAATCCTAATTTTTTCAATATTGGACGTATCATAATATTTCGACCATCCTGCATGCAATGAAGGAAAAAATCATGAAGAAGTTAGATTTTCGCGGACGTACTGTGCTTATAACGGGAGCGGGCCGTGGCTTGGGGCTCGCCTATGCACGCGCCATCGGTCATCTCGGCGCGACGATCCTCGTGCACGACGTCGGCGCGAGACGCGATGGAACCGGAATGGACCCCGCGATTGCGGAGAACGCTGCCTCAAGCCTTTCAAGTGATGGGATCATGGCGCAACCCTTCCACACTCCAATCGACACTCGCGATTGCTGCCATAGCCTTATTGAGGCTTGTCTGAACGTAAATGGACGTCTTGATGCGGTCATCCACAACGCTGGTTGGGTAGACTACGAACCGGTTGAGGAACTTGAGGAAGCTTCATTTGACCGCATGATGACTATCGCCGCGAAAGCACCACTTTGGATCGCTCAAGCAGCATGGCCTATAATGAGTAAGGCTGGATATGGACGGATCGTCCTTACAACCTCCTGCCGCGCGCTTTATCCTCAATACGTTCAAAAAGGGCTGATCGCTTACGCCGCAGCCAAGATGGCCGCCGTGGGCATCACGAATGTACTCGCCCACGAGGGAGCGGCACACGGCATCGTCGTCAATGCTGTTTCTCCCGTTGCTAAGACACGGATGTGGGGCGTTGAAGGCGAACCGGACGAGCTAAAGCCGGAAACCGTCGCTCCAGGTGTAGCTTTTCTTGCTTCTCCCGAGTGCAAAGAAGGGGGATGGATATTGCGTGCTGCAAACGGTCAGTTTCATGCCACTCGTGCGGTGGAAGCCGACAGCGTCGACTACCCGCGTGACCTGTGTGGTATCCGAGCTTCGACCCCTAATGCTGTGGCGGAAGCATGGGAAAAAATCGCAATCGTTGCGCCCGAACCGCGGTCGTGATCACGGCCGGATCTGCAAGACTTGCTTGAAAACGGGCGCGAACATACCATCAACCGGCTGTCGCTTTCGCATCTGAGCCTTATGCAGCTCTCTGCGCTTGGTACGACCCACGCCGCGGACAAATTGGCAATCAAACTGCAATCCCGCTCTCACCGCGATTAATTGAGGGTCATTGGTGGAGAGGGGATGGCAGATGCAAAGTGACAGAAACCGGGTTCAGTACTGCACTTTTAAAGACTCTGACCCACTTAGTGCCGGGAAGAGTGGTAGAACTTCCTGAGCAAGCTCCTCGATAATCTCAGATGGAGGGCGCTGTGCGAACTGAATTCCCAAAGCAGCATGATTGACACCAGCCTCCCGCCATTCTTCAAGCAGAGAGACGAGAGCTTTGCGACCAGTCCTCAGAACATACCCACCTTGTAACGGCGTTCGGGGGAAATCTGGATCATCAACGAGATCGATCCATTCATTTGTCATGTGAGGGCGAAACCCTCCATCAGGAATCTTTGCACGCCACGCTGCGATGTTTTGTGCGAGACTTCTGGGTCCATCCGCTGTGTGGGTAGATTGCGGATAAGTGAGCCATCCATCCGCGTTGTGTGCAACCCATTCGTGTGTCTGTCGGCTCGAGCCTGTTATAATCAGCGGAATACGCCCCACTGTCGGTTGGGGCAGGAATTCAACCCCGTTCACATTACCAAGTATTGAAGCAATTTCCGGTCGTTGTGAAACGGTAAGCTGACGAAAAAACGAAACTGCTTCTTTAAAGCGAGCGCCACGTTGATCCATATCGATCCCGTAAGCTGGGAATTCGCTGGGGCGATCGCCTGATGCTATACCCATCACAAGACGCCCGCCAGAAAGATTATCAATAGTCGATGCAGCTTTTGCCAGATCGATGGGATGGCGCAATGTAAATATGGCGCTACCCGTCGCCAGAGTGATATTCTTAGTTTTTGCTGCGAGATAGGCGAGATATGTAAAGGGATCAAATACTTGTCCCGCATCTCCGAATGCCGGGTCAAAAAGTGGAACATCGCGGACCCATATGGCAGCGAACCCAAGTCTGTCGATGTTTTGCACCACCCGCGACTGATCCTGCACACGTCGAGACTGCCCTGATAGAACCGCAACGGCAGAAAAACACCGAGGGTGAGTTTGTCTGGTGCAAACATTCGTCTGTAACCGGGATGGTTTTCAAAGGCGTCGGAGGATACCCCCGATAAGGATTGAGCCTGATTATGATTATGATTATGATTATGATTAGACGAGAGATGCATAGGAATTTCCAGACTATTTTTAAGGGCCAGTAGCAGGGACAGGGATAAGCACGCCGCGCTTAACAGCATCTCTTTCTGCCACTCTGTAATGCCAGGCTGAGAGATTGCTGAAATTCGACAAGTCAAATCCGCAGATCATTGCAATATGTGTCCAACCAAAGTTGGCGATATCTGCGATGGAATACTCGTCTCCGGCGAACCATTGATTGCGGCTCAAATGGCGGTCCAAAGTTGAAAAGGCTTCCTCAGTTAAAACTTGGTAGCGCTCGATTGCAGCCGGGAAAGACTGGGGAGCAAACATCTCAAAATGAACACGCTGCCCGAGGATTGGTCCCACGCTCGATGCATGGAACTGTAGCCACTGGATTGCTTTCCAGCGATCACCGGAATCGACGGGCAAGAGTCTCCCGGCTTTTTTTGCGAGATAGAGAAGAATTGCTGCTGATTCAAACAGTGTTATGCCGGCATCGTTGTCGACGATGACCGGAATGCGCCCATGAGGATTGAGCTCCAGGAACTCGAGCGTGCGATTATCCGCATTTTCAATTTTCACGTGATGGGTTTGATAAGCAAGGTCAAGCTCTTCAAGCGCGATAGTGATTTTGAACCCATTGGGCGATGCATCTGTATAGAGGTCAATCATCCCGTCTTCTTTCGAAGTGCTTCGCTTTCAAATCTGACAATTTATGGCGTCCTTTCTTCAACCTGTCCTGGGACGAGTGGGGCATTCGGTACGGAACAGTTAAAAGGAGAGGCTGGGTTTGAGAAACGATCAATTCTCAACCATAATTTAGATTTCCTATATTCTTAGACGAAAAATATCTGTTCAGGTTTTAAGGTTTCAGTGTTAGCAATCAGGCCTAGCGGGGCTCCTTTAGATGACCCGAGCAGACTTGAAAGATAAGAGGAAGTGATGGGACGAGTGCTACCGCTTCTGGCATTGCGGGCATTTACAGAGACCGCCCGCCATAGGAGCCTTAAACGGGCAGCAGAGGCTATGGGCGTTACTGCGGGCGCTGTCAGCCAACAATTGCGCCTGTTGGAACAGCGTACCGGAAAAAGCCTATTCTCCCGCACACGTTACGGCGTTGAACTGACAGATGACGGTGCGTGTGCTTACCCTGCCCTTCAACTGGCCTTCGATCAGATTGAACTCAGTCTCAATCAGCTCGAGAGCAAATCCAAGTCCCGGTCAGTCACGATATCGACGGTTCCTTCGTTCGCAGCGTCTTGGCTCGTACCGCGCTTGGGAAAATTCAAAGACAAGAATCCAGATATTGAATTGCGCATTGAAGCAAACCCCAATCTCGTTGATCTGCGTCGTGGTCCAGTTGATATCGCGATCAGGCACGGGCTTGGGAACTATCCCGGCTGTAACAGCGCCCATTTGATCACCCCTAAAATGGTCGCTGTCGCAAGCGCTGAATTGTTGGCTTCAGGTCCAAAGATACGGACTATAGAAGATTGTTTGGCTCATCCACTTCTCCAAGATGCTGACCGCGCCGACTGGCAGCTGTGGTTTCAAGCGCTGGGCGTTGCTCCTGATGAACGTATGTTGCGCGGCCCTTCGTTTGATGATGATTATCTGCTCATCAGAGCTGCGATATCAGGACAAGGGATTGCCTTGATCCGCGATATTTATGCCGCGGAGGAAGTAAACGCCGGTCGATTGGTCGTGGCAATCGATCAGCCTTGGCCCACGGAATTTGCCTATTACATCGTGACCGCAGAGCATCGGACACAACGACCCGAAATGCGCAAATTTATCGAGTGGATAGTGACGGAGGCCGCTTCATGCCCGCATTGAATCATGCCGAAAGCCTTCGTCCTCCGCTGCCAACGGCGTGACACGTTTGCCTTCGATGGAACGGGAGAACATGGAAACAAACACTTTTCCCTCGCTTCGAATTTGAAACTAATGAATATCGGCTTGTCCGTAGCGATCCTCGCAATAGCTCTCTCCTGCCCCAACCATCCCTATGGGCTTAGTTGGGTTGAGTTTGTGTGAAGAGCCCGTTGCCGTCGAAGTGCTAGCGCCTTTTGTTGAATTGTGACGCGGAAATTCTGCGATTGGACGCGTGCCCACCCCGCAATGGAACGAAAATCGATCATCATAGGCTCTGCGATTGTGATGATTTAATGCGCGGGAAATTTTCTATTAAATTACCTTATTTGTGACTGACATGTTAGTGAAGTATCTTTTACCAATCAATCATATTGACTCTTTGTTTCAGCTCTTGATAAAAGCTCGATCAGGCTGTGGAGGAGCTTGTCTCGTCGGCGGCACGTATCGAGCTGATGGAGTCCTCACTGCATGTTTAAAACTAATCAACTCAAAGCTCGCCTTTTGGCGGGAGAGGTCGCATTCGGCTGCTGGGTGGCCGGCGGCTCCGTTACAGCTGCCGAGATTTTAGGTCATATCGGATTTGATTTTTTACTTCTTGATCATGAGCACGGCGTCGGTGATGCTGCAACAATCGTTGATGAGTTGCGGGCCGTCGCAGGAACCCCAACGCCCGCGATTGTACGCGTTCCGTGGAACGATCATGTCTATTTGAAGCGTATTCTCGACGCTGGCGTTCAGTCAGTCATGATCCCGTCCGTGGAAAATGTTGAGGAAGCACGTTCTGCGGTCGCAGCTTGCTATTATCCACCACATGGACGCCGTGGCTATGCGGCTGGTGTCGTACGCGCATCGACCTATGGACTCGTTCCAAATTACATCCATCAGGCAAACGAAAACCTTCTAACAATTTGTCAGGTTGAATCTGCCTCAGCTGTCGAGCAGATTGACGCTATCTGTGCAATTGAAGGTCTCGACTGCGTCTTCATTGGCGTTAATGACTTGGCCGGATCTATCGGCAAGCTGGAACAGACGGATGATCTCGAAGTTCGTGCGCTCGTTAAGAGAGCCGAAGAAGCTATTTTGCGTTCAGGAAAGATCATGGGGACCGTTCCTAACGCAGGCGCCTCGGTCGCAGACCTGGTCGAACGTGGATATCGTATTATTGCTGGACCGCATGACGTCGCGCTTCTTCGCGATGCGGCGAAAGGCGCGTTGGACGCATATAAAAGCATCAGTAATCCCTCTTCCCCACGGTCAGACGATCAAAAGTTGCGCGCATACTGACAACGGCGTGCCGCTATTCGGCACCCCCTCAATTTGCAAGTATCCTTGCCACACCCCGGAAAGACTATCCCATGTCCATCCAACGTCTTGCACCACGCATGAGTGTTATCGGCGCGTCTCCAACAGCCGAAATTTCCAATAAAGTCCGCGCCTTACGTGCAGCAGGTTTCGACGTCGTAAACCTCGGCGAAGGTGAGCTTGACTTCGCCACGCCAAAATCAATCGCCGATGCAGGTGTTGAAGCCATCCGTAATGGCGAAACAAAATATACGGCCGTGTCCGGCACAGCGGCCCTAAAGGCTGCGATAATCCATAAATTCAAGTCTGAGAATAATCTGAGTTACGAGTCCAACCAGGTCATTGCAGGGGCTGGCGCCAAGCAGCTGATTTTCAACGCATTCTTTGCCACTCTGGATGCGGGTGATGAAGTCATTATCCCAGCACCTTACTGGGTTTCATATCCTGATATGATCCGCCTTGCGGGCGGCGTTCCAGTTTCCGTCGCAACAAAGCGAAGCAACCGCTGGATATTGCAGCCCGAAGAATTAGAAGCTGCAATCACCCCAAATACCCGCTGGGTTATTCTAAATTCGCCAAGCAATCCGACTGGAGCCGTTTACTCTAAGGATGAACTCAAGGCATTGACTGATGTCCTTTTGCGTCATCCTAGCGTGCTTGTTATGGCAGATGACATTTATGAACATGTTGTTTATCAGGGGACCTTTGAAACGCCCGCAGCGGTAGAGCCCGCACTTTTTGATCGCACACTTACGATCAATGGGGTCTCCAAGGGTTTCTCCATGACTGGCTGGCGGCTTGGCTATTCTGGCGGTCCTGCCTGGCTCGTTTCTGCAATGGAGATGTTGCAGTCCCAGAGCACGGCACATCCGTCATCCATCAGTCAGGGAGCCGCCGTCGCAGCGCTTAATGGTGGCCATGACTTCATGCCCGAGTGGCTCCGAATTCTGAGTGAGCGCCGCGCGATTGCAATGGACATGATTGCTCAAGCTGATGGGCTCGAAGCAGATGCTCCAGAAGGCGCGTTCTATGTTTTTGCAGATTGCTCGGCCTTGTTCGGCCGTCAAACTACTGACGGCAAGGTTATTGCAAGCGATCTCGATGTCGCTTCATATCTTCTGGAGGAAGCACATGTTGGCGTTGTCCATGGCGATGCATTCGGCATGCCAGGCCACATTCGCTTCGCATATGCAGTAGCGACTGAAACCCTGCGCGGTGCTTGCGCACGCGTCGTTGCAGCAGTCAACAAACTCCAGAAATAACATCTAGAAATTTTCAGCAGGCAGTGTTTTGCCGCCTGCTGATGGACCTTCTCAACTTAAAGCGGCTCTTTAAGCCAGATAAATAGGGTGTAACAATGAAAAAGGTTCTTCTTAGCACTGTAATGGGAATGATTGCCGCCACATCTGCAACATCGATGTCTTCAGCATCCACCCTATCGGATGTGAAAGCACGGGGTGTTTTGCATTGCGGTGTCAACAGCGGGCTAGCCGGCTTCGCAGCCCCAAATGACAAAGGTGAATGGTCAGGTTTTTCTGTCGATTATTGTAAAGCCGTAGCCGCGGCCGTTCTGGGCGATGCGACAAAGGTGAAGTACATTCCTTTGACCTCTAAGGAACGCACACCAGCTCTCCAGTCGGGAGAAGTGGATCTGCTTTCACGCGAAACAACCTGGACAATCAGCCGTGATACCGCCCTTGGTTTCAACTTTCGTCCCGTCAATTTCTACGATGGTCAAGGCTTCATGGTCCGCAAAGACCTTGGCGTCAAATCCGCTCTAGATTTGGATGGCGCTTCTGTTTGTCTTCAAACCGGCACCACGACAGAAATGAACGTGGCGGATTATTTCCGCGCCAACAAGATTACGTATGAACCAATTGTCTTCGAGAAACAGGAAGAGGTTGACGGCGCCTATGCAGCAGGCCGCTGCGATGTCTACACTACAGACCAATCGGCACTTTATTCGCTGCGCTTGACTTTGAAAGATCCAGACAATCACGTTGTCCTGCCTGAAATCATTTCCAAAGAGCCACTCGGCCTCGTCGTACGTCACGGCGACGATCAATGGTTCGATATTGTCAGCTGGGTTCACTACGCACTGATCAATGCTGAAGAATTTGGCATTACACAGGCCAATCTTGATGAAATGAAGCAATCTGTGAATCCGGATATTCAGCGCTTTCTGGGTGTTGAAAGCGGCAACAAGATTGGCACGGATCTCGGCCTCGAAAACGCCTGGTCTGAAAATGCGATCAAGAGCGTCGGCAATTACGGCGAAATCTTCGAGCGAAACCTTGGCAAAGACAGCCCATTGAAAATCGACCGCGGTTTGAACCAGCTTTGGAATAAGGGTGGCATCCAATATGCCCCACCTGTTCGCTAAGTAATCCTTCGCCATATCCGGAAGAGCGCTGATGCGCTCTTCCTTATATCTGCCTTGGTATAGTTTTGGGGTCCTTCCACCAAAGCCTACCAGGACGCGCCTGACATTCGGAGGGAACTCATCCATGGCTGAAAACGTCATGACCAAAGAGCTTGGTCCAGACAAAAAAATGCGTCCCATAAACGATCCGAAGTTTCGCGGGCAACTATTTCAGATAGCTGTACTCATATGCCTTGTTGCAGCTGGATACTGGGTTATCTCAAATACAATCACAAACTTGCAGCGTGCGAATATCGCATCAGGCTTTGGCTTCTTGGACGGCCGCGCGGGCTTCGATATTTCACAGGCGTTAATTCCCTTTTCGAGCGACTCTACTTATGGGCGCGCGCTTCTTGTTGGATTTCTCAACACTTTGCTTGTGGCTGCCACTGGAATTGTCGCTGCAACCATTCTGGGTTTCCTCATTGGTATTGGCCGGCTATCTAACAATTGGCTGGTCGCCAAATTGTGTACAGTCTACATCGAGATTTTCCGAAATATTCCGCCACTTCTGATCGTCTTTTTTTGGTACGTTGGCGTGATTTCAGTCTTGCCGCAAATTAAGCAATCGATTGAACTTCCTTTATCGATCTTCATTAACAATCGGGGCATATCATTTCCGAAACCTGACTTTGGTGGTTCTAGTAGTTTGGTTTTCTCAGCCTTTGTCATCGCCATCCTAGCAAGTATCACAATTGGGTTTTTCTCACGCAAAAGGCAGGTTGCGACGGGCAGACGTTTGCCCGTCCTTTGGACATCAATTGGACTTTTTCTAGTGTTGCCAACACTCACACTACTCATGAGTGGCGGCACGCTTTCCTTCGACCTTCCCGAACTTGGACGCTTCCGTCTTCAGGGCGGCATGACAGTTGGACCAGAGTTCTTGTCATTGTTCTTGTCACTGTCTTTTTACACGGCAGCCTACATCGCCGAGATTGTCAGGTCCGGTATCGTTGGCGTTAGCAGTGGCCAGACAGAAGCCGCACATGCATTAGGACTGTCACCCTCATTGACCAACCGCCTTGTTGTCGTACCTCAGGCAATGCGGATCATTATTCCTCCGCTCACAAGCCAGTATCTCAACCTAATGAAGGATTCCTCACTCGCTATTGCGGTCGGCTACGCTGATATCGTCTCTATCGGTGGAACAATCATGAACCAGACAGGACAGGCGATTGAAGTCATTACAATTTGGGCCATCGTGTTCGTATCGCTAAGCCTTTCCGCTTCCGGCTTCATGAACTGGTTCAATACAAAAGTGGCGCTGAAGGAGCGGTAAAATGAGCGATACACATTTCGTCCGCAAAGAAATGCACCCTGCCCTGCCAACACCAGCAATACGTACTGGTGCGCTCGGATGGATACATCGTTCGTTGTTTGGGAGCCTGAAAGATAGCATCTTTACCATTATGGCTCTGCTTCTCATCGGATGGATGCTGCCGCCCGCAGTAAAGTGGCTTTTCATTGATGCATCATGGTCAGGCAGCGGACGCGAGGCCTGTTCGACGATTGCTCAGGGTGGCATCCAGCCCGAAGGTTGGTCGGGCGCGTGCTGGGCGTTTGTCAATGCAAAGATGGATCAGTTTATTTTCGGTCGTTATCCAATGGATCAGCGCTGGCGTCCGATTGTAGTCTTTGTGCTCTTCGCAGTCCTGTTGATCCCGCTCCTTCGATCAAAGGTCGGACACAAAGCGCTGAATGCAGCACTTATGTTCCTGCTATTGCCAGTTGTTTCAGTGGTCTTGCTTATTGGTGGCATTTTCGGCTTGCCATATGTCGAAACCTCACTCTGGGGCGGGTTGCTTGTCACGCTGACACTTTCCTTTGTGGGCATTTCTGTATCACTGCCGCTGGGTGTCCTGCTTGCGTTAGGCCGCAGGTCCGGGTTGCCTGTAGTCCGTATTCTTTCAACTGCGTTTATCGAGCTGGTGCGCGGGATACCATTGCTGGCGGTATTGTTCATGGCAAGTGTCGTCTTGCCACTCTTCCTCCCGCAAGGTTTTACCGTCGATAAATTTATCCGCGCATTGTTCGGTGTCTCGCTTTTCGCTTCAGCTTACATGGCTGAAGTGGTACGTGGTGGTCTTCAAGCAATGCTGAAAGGCCAATATGAGGGCGCAGATGCGCTTGGCTTGAACTATTGGCAGAAAATGATCCTCATCGTCCTTCCGCAGGCAATGAAACTGGTGATCCCAGGCATCGTTAACACTTTCATTGGCCTGTTCAAGGATACTTCTCTCGTGACAATTATCGCAATGTTCGACTTGCTCGGGATTGTTCGTCTGAATTTTTCCGACGCAAATTGGGCTTCACCCGTCACTCCAGTGACTGGATTAATATTCGCTGGCTTTGTATTTTGGGTTTTCTGCTTCGCTATGTCGAGATACTCAATGCACATGGAACGAAAGCTCGACACGGGTCATAAACGATAAAAAATAAAGGGAATAATACAAATGAGTGCACAAAGCGCCCTCCCGCAATCCGAACTCGGTGTCGAACTCGACCGTTCAAAGCTGGAAGTCTCGAAGACCGATGTGGCCATCGAGATCAAGAACATGCACAAGTGGTATGGTGAGTTCCACGTTCTGCGTGACATCAACTTGAAGGTCATGCGTGGCGAACGCATCGTCGTTGCTGGCCCTTCGGGTTCCGGCAAGTCAACCATGATCCGTTGCGTCAATCGTCTGGAAGAGCACCAGAAGGGCCAGATCATTGTTGATGGTATTGAGCTCACCAATGATCTCAAGAAGATCGACGAAGTGCGCCGCGAAGTCGGCATGGTGTTCCAGCACTTCAACCTCTTCCCGCATCTGACCATTTTGGAGAACTGCACGCTCGCACCGATCTGGGTTCGCAAAATGCCAAAGAAGCAGGCGGAAGAAATCGCGATGCACTATCTGGCACGCGTGAAAATTCCAGAGCAGGCCAACAAATATCCGGGCCAGCTTTCAGGCGGTCAGCAGCAGCGTGTGGCGATTGCCCGCGCGCTTTGCATGAGCCCGAAGGTCATGCTGTTCGATGAGCCGACCTCGGCACTTGATCCGGAAATGGTCAAGGAAGTTCTGGATACAATGGTGAGCCTTGCAGATGAAGGCATGACGATGATCTGCGTAACGCATGAAATGGGCTTTGCCCGTCAGGTCGCAAACCGCGTGATCTTTATGGATCAGGGTCAGATCGTTGAGCAGAATTCGCCAGCCGAGTTCTTCGACAATCCGCAGCATGAACGCACCAAGCTGTTCCTCAGTCAGATCCTCCACTAGATCACACACGGTTTGGGGATTGATTTGCTGTCCAGAGAGCTGTGGCAAGAAGGAAAGCTTGCATTTCGTCTCAGGCCGCACTCAACTATAAATCAGTGATGAATCAATTATTCGCAAGGGTCTTGCATGGTGACGACAAGCCGGGCTACGGCAGGTGGCAAAGAGGTTACGAAACAGCGCGAACTTGCGTATGCGAGCATTATTGACAAGATGTTGGCGCGTGAGTTTGTGCCGGGGCAGTTTCTCTCTCAGCGCCAGCTTGTGGAAAGCACTGGGCTCCCGCTCGGCCCCATCCGGGAAATTATCCCTCGCCTCGAGTCAGAAGGTCTTCTAACCGCTCTGCCACAGCGTGGAATTCAGATTGCACATGTGGACCTTAACCTTATCCGCGAAGCTTTCCAGTTCAGGCTCGTCATGGAAAAAGAGGCCGTGCAGCTATTTACGCGCAATGCGTCTGATGCTGTCATAAAGTCGCTCCGGGCAGAACATGAAGAGATGCTGACTCTCGCTCAGTCACGCATACTAACGTCCGAGGAGGAAGAGGCGGCACAGCAAATTGACTGGAAAATGCACAACACATTCATAGACGCGATGGGCAATAATATCATCTCGACGGCTTATCGGGTAAACTCAGTTAAAACCAGACTGATAAACCAAGAACGCTATACGATTGAGGGACGCGTCGCTCCCGTCATGCAAGAACATCTGCGCATCATCGATGCTATCGAAACGCGAGATCCCGATAAGGCGATTGAAGCATTATCAGAGCACATAAATAATTCAAAAGCACTTGCGCTAAATGTCTGAAATCAGTTGATTTCTCAATACAACGCCCGTGACTGGATGCAACCAATCCTGAGATCAGCCAGGTAGCATTCTTTGCTCCATGCCTTGATAGCAGCAAGATCGCTCGCTCTCCGCTATGATCTGTCAGTGACGAGAACGGCGATCAGTCGCTTTAGATACTATGACGGCGATGAACAAATCTTGGAAGCTGGACCGAATAGGAGTTGCCGTTCGACGAATTCGCGCCTTGACATCTTGCAATCTGAGGATCCCAAATCATCTTGCTCTGTAGCCATGTCTTAACGTCCTGGCAGCGAAACTATATTCTCTGCGTACGCTAGCTGCCGCCTCTCTTCTCTGTTTGACGGAAGGCGCGCGGGCTCAACCCAATGGCACTACGAAACATGTAGGTGAAGGCACTGGGCGATTGGTATCCTAGATCGAGCGCTACCGAGCTGATTTTTTTACCTGCGGCTAGTTGGGAAACGGCTTGAAGAATGCGGACTTGCCTCAACCAGCGCGAAGGCGCCATTCCGGTTTCGGCTATAAAAAGCCGCTCGATTGTCTTACGGCTAGCCGAGGCACCAGACAGCCATTGATCAACAGACGTAATCGAGCCCGGATCATCTAGCGCAGCCTGGGCGAGTGCCGTGGTACGCTTATCCTGCGGCATTGCAATTGAAAGTGGGATGTCTCTGGCAGCCAATATTTCGTGACAGAGCAGGTCATATAAAGCAGCCTCATGTGGCTTTGTGAAACTAGACCGCTCGCTGTTTGGGATAACGCGCATGAGGGCTTGAAGAAGCGGTGTCATCTGAACGATGCGCGCCTCTGTTCCGAGTTTGTCTGCCTCAGCCCGGTTAACGTCGACATAAATGATCTCATTGTTCGAAACATAGCGGAGCCAATGGTCAGCATGAGGCGGTATCCAAACAGCCATAGCGGGATTGAGAAGAAGAACACGGTCGCGCGTTCCAACATACATTGATCCGCGAATGGCAGAAAAGAACTGCCCGAAGTCGTGGGTATGCCAGCCGAGGTCTCGTCCTGCCTCCTGGCTCTCAATGTCGCGAATATATCGAGGTCGCATTGCGTCAGGCATCGCTGTGGCACCAAGTGTCGATTTGACGAAATCTAGATATAGATAGATCAATCGTCGACAGAAAGACAGTGCGTTTTCCGCTATTCTTGCCGTAAACTGGGACAGCGAAGGGACATTGCCGCCATGGTCGCAACTTCAACACACCAGAACGTGGTGACGGATTGGGCCGCTATCGTGATCGTCATATTGAGTGTAACAGCCTTTGCAGTCGCTCAGGGTCTCACCTTTCCGCTCATATCACTTGCGCTTGAAGCAAGAGGCGTGACGGGAAGTTTGATCGGTCTAAATGCCGCCACCTACGCTGCCGGTGCCATTGTCTCTGTTCTGATTATAGATCGGCTCACTGTGAAAGTTCCAGGAAGCCGCTTGATTGTCGCGGCGTTATTTGGCTGCTCGGCCAGTCTCGCGGCGTTCGCGATGACTGACTTGTTGTCAGTCTGGTTCATTGCCCGTTTTACTGTTGGCTTTTGTGCGAGTTTGATCTCAATCCTCAGCGGAGCATGGCTTAACACCGCAACCCCCGACGCCATACGCGGACGGGTATCCGGTTTCTACGGGGCCGGAATGTGTGTGGGATTTGCAGCCGGCCCATTGGCCATTCCGCTTCTGGGCACGAGCAGCGGCGTGGCCTTTACGGTTGTGGCTGGATATATTGCAACGATTGGGTTTGCGTGCGCAGTTTTTAACGGCAGGACGCGCACAGTACCAGAACGCGCGCCAGCTGGCGGTTTGCTACGCTTCATCAGCACGGCGCCTATGCTGGTACTCATTGAGTTAGCTTTCGGCTTCTCGGATATTGCTGCTATATCCGGTATGGCCGTCTACTTTGTTCGCGTCGGTCACTCAGAAGCGTTTGCAGCCTACGCGATCACTGTGCTGTCGCTTCCTACAGCTTTTGCCCAGCCGGTGGTCGGGTGGCTGCTAGACAAGGCTTCGCGGGCCGGTGTGACGATCAGCTGTGGCCTTTTGGGCGCGATCGCATTCCTGATCATTCCATTCCTTCAGTCCCAAACCCTCATTTTGATTATATTTGCCATTATTGGCATCGCGACCTTTGCACTGAGCACTTGCGCCCTCACAATTCTGGGAGAACGTTTTGATGGCGGGATGCTGATAGCGGGAACCGCCAGCTTCTCGCTGGCCTATTCCATCGGCAGCGCAATCGGATCAACGGGCACTGGCCTGCTTCTGGAATGGGTTTCGCCAAGTGCTGTCCCGACAAGCGTTGGCTTAGGTCTGCTTGCTTTCACGATACTAATTCTTTTTAAAAGACCATAATTTGCAGAAGCGTACTAAGCCTGGGGAAATCAACGATTGCGCATAAAATCGAAGAGTTTCCATTCACCATTTTACAGACATTGGCTGCAATGAAGCGGCACAACCGCTTTAAGAAGCGTGTGAATGACAAGCAAAACACCGAAAAGGAGGTTTAAAGCGGCGTACACGCAAGCACCGATACGCATTTATGTCGGTGACGATTTCAATCAGATCCGGGTTGATGAGCTTCATCGCCACTCTATCTTGGACAGGCTGAGCGTGAATGTGATATTTTAGGTACATCAGTACGACAAAGGCTTCGGCTTATATTCTTGTTGCAAATAATGATAGCAGCGACCTCGTCTTGCAGAAGCCTCTGTTTTGCAAAGATAAAAGATGAGTTTCCAATACATATTTTATTTGATTGCTTGGAATTCTTCTAAATCACTGTGATTGCGCAATATTTTTCAGACCATTAATGCGTGAGAGAGCTTCTGCGAATTTGCAGATGTCACGATTTATGCCCTGTACGGAGTGCGCGAAGGAATGACTTCCCGATTGTGGGATCTGACAGAACTCTATGAAAGTGAGCAGAGCGGTCTGCGGGCTTTTGTGCGTCGTATTGTTGGAAACTCTGCCACTGCGGAGGATGTCGTTCAACAAGCTTTCCTGAACCTCCTTTCCCGCTATGATGATACGGCACAGGCGCCAGGTCCCGCTTATGTGAAGCGGACAGCGCGCAATCTCGCGCTTAATCACCTACGCGATTCCCGTCGCAGGGCGGATGTCGAAGTCGCGGTGGATGAGCCGGAGCGATTTGCTGATTCAAGACCTTCGCCGGAAATGACTGTGCTTTATCGCAGTGAGCTTCATCGTCTTTTACATTCGATTACGCAGCTTCCGCCCCGTCGACGCGAAGCCTTTGTTCTCAACAGAATTGAAGGATTGAGTTATGACGAGGTCGCCGAACGTATGGGAATTTCGCGAAATACTGTTATAACGCAAATTGTTGCAGCCTTGGCTGAACTCGACCGACGGCTTTCAGAATAATAATAAGCGGGACATCAAGGCGCGCATGACGGAGTTTGAAACCGATCCGGTTTATATGAAAGCGCTGGAATGGTTTGTCCTGTTGCAGGATAAAAGCGTCAGCGCTGATGACCGGCGTGCGTTCTCGGCATGGATTGATTCTGATCCTGCACATCGGATGGCCTATGAGCGTGCGCAAACGCTATGGCAACGCTTTGACACAGTTAAGCCTGAATATGACCGGTTCCGTCGATCGGGTCATCCATCGGCTCGACGTGTGGGTCGGCGTGGCGTGGTTTTGGGCGGAATTGCAGCTCTCGTTCTCATTACAAATGCCTATCTCATGTCGCGCGACGGTCGTTTTGCCACTTATCAAACAAGTGTCGGCGAACGCCGCAGCTTTAGGCTTGCCGATGGCAGCTCTGTGGAACTGGGAAGCTATTCGGCTCTTTCCGTCGATTTTTCGGAGAATACCCGCAATCTTGTGCTCCATGAGGGACAGGGATTCTTTCAGGTCGCCTCCGATCCGTCACGTCCCTTTGTAGTTAGTGCCAATGGAGGCACGATAACCGCCCTCGGGACTGTTTTTGACGTGAAACTGCTAGATCAAGCAGTCACAGTATCAGTTATCGAACACGCGGTTTCTGTGGCGTTCGATCAGGGTACACCCGTGCGCCTTAATGAGGGTTGGCAACTGAGCTATGGGGGCGATGAAGCAACTTTCCCTCATCGCGCTGACCCGCAGACGGTGGAAGCATGGCGGAACGACCGGATCATCTTTGAGGATGTTCCGCTGCGCCGGGTACTCAGCGAGTTGGAACGTTATCGTCGCGGAAGGATTTTCCTCACCGACTCTGAAATCGGCAATATGCCAGTGACCGCCATTTTCGATACGCGTGATGCCGAAGCGGCTCTTGCGACCATTGCCGAAGCCTTGCCGGTTAGGGTGCTCAACGGTTTAGGCTGGATAACTGTCGTTACACGGCGATAGTAACTGAATCAGAAAAATCAGATTTTTTACGAAGGCGATCATTAGATCGTGTTTCCGAGGTGTCTATTCCTCTGAGGGCTGCGCGGCGGCCATGAATTAACAGGAAAATCCTGCCAAACGCAGGGGCGTCAGACATCGAGGATTAAACTATGCGCGTCGATATGAAGAGCCAACTTCGGAACTGTAACAGCCAGGGTTCTCAGGCTCTTCTTAAAACCGGGTTCTCTGTGCATTTGCTTGCAGCCAGTGCGCTGGTAGCGATTACGGCACTCGCACCAAGTACCGTTTGGGCGCAAGTTGCAGGAAATGGCCAGGTGCAGCGCACGTCATTTGACATTCCAGCACAGCCGCTTTCCTCAGCCCTGGTTCAATACTCAAACAAAACCGGCGTCCAGCTGTTCTTTGACGCAAATATTGTGCGTGGCAAAAACTCAGCAGGTGCACAAGGTTCTCTGACACGTACAGAAGCGTTGAGCCGGATTATCTCCGGCTCTGGTCTCAGCTATAGCCTGCAAAGCAATACGGTCACGATATCGGCGCAGCAATCTAGCAATCCGAGCGGCGTTGCGCCCGACGGTGCTTTGGTGCTCAACACGATCACGGTTGAAGGAAATGCCGGTCAGAGCGCATTTGGTCCCGTCGACGGCTATTTCGCGCCCAGCACTTCATCTGCAACCAAAATGGATACGCCACTGATTGAAACACCGCAGTCAATCACGGTTGTTACTGCCGATCAGGTGCGAGATCAGAAAGCCACATCGATCGCCCAGACACTGAGTTATACGCCTGGTGTCTCCGCGCAATCAGGCTCATTCAGCCGGATGGTTGATGATTTGACCATTCGTGGGTTCAATGTAGCTTCCGGCAACAGTGGAACTTTGCGCGATGGTATGAAACTGCAATCCAACGTTTATGACGGTGGGCAAGAGCCCTACGGATTAGAACGAGTAGAAGTTCTGCGCGGTGCCTCCTCAGTTCTCTATGGGCAACTTTCTCCGGGTGGTGTAGTTAATGGTGTTTCCAAGCGCCCTACCGATAAGCCTTTGCATGAAGTCAATGTTGAATATGGCAGCTATAATCGCAAGCAGCTCTCGGCCGATTTCGGGGGCCCAATTACCAATGATGGCAGTCTGACCTATCGTTTAACGGGCCTATTCCGCGATGCGGACAACTGGGTCGATCATACTCCAGACGACAAGTTTTACATCGCGCCAGCTTTGACGTGGAAGCCGGATGAGGCGACATCGCTTACCGTGCTTGGCAGCTATCAGCGTATCAAAACTGGTTTTGCCACTCCACTTCGTTATGAAGATGTCAGCCAGCAGACTATTCCGAGCGATCGTTTTCTGGGAATTGAAGGCTTCGATAAATACAACGTCGATATGTATACAATTGGTGGATTGTTCGAGCACCAATTTGAAAATGGCGTGAAGTTGCGTAGCAACAATCGCTATTTTCATTCTGACGTTGAGTGGAACTACATGTTCGGCAATCTGGCTCCGTCAAGCAATGGAAAGCTTACGCGTCTTGCGAGTGAACGTTTTGAGACGTCGTATGGCGCGACCTCTGACACGTCTCTTGAATATACCTTCAACACGGGTTCGATCGAACATAAAGTTATAGGTGGTTTCGACTATTATCGACGGTCATATGATTCAAATCGATACAGAGGCACAGCTTATAGCGTGCTCGATCTTGAAACAGGCCAATACACTGGTAGCCCTGCAGTGAGTCACGCCGTCAATCGCGGTCAGAGAGCATTAGGTAATCAATACGGGCTTTATCTACAGGACCAAATTAATTTTGACGAGCATTGGACGTTGTTGCTTGGTGGCAGACATGACTGGTCTGAGAGCACAACGACGAATTATCAAAATGGAAAGGTCACAGATCAGAAGAATAACGCATTCACCGGACGAGCTGGTCTCGTCTATCTTTTTGATAGCGGTGTAGCCCCTTATGTAAGCGTTAGCCAGTCATTTGATCCGCAAATCGGAGCAGATGTAAAGGGTGATGCTCTTGAGCCGAACAAGGGACTGCAATACGAAGCTGGCATTCGCTATCAACCAGATGGAACCAATCTCATGTTGAGCGCTGCAGTGTTCGACCTGACCCAAAAAAATGTGGTTACCTACAATTCTTTCGGTGAGGCGTTTCAACAAGGTGAAGTTCACTCGCGCGGCCTCGAACTGGAAGCTAGAGGGCAAGTTGGGGATCTTGGCCTGATTGCAGCCTATACTTTTACCGATGCGACGATCGAACAAAGCGCTAGACCCTACGAAATCGGAGAGCAGGTCGCCCTCGTTCCACGCCATAGTTTCTCACTTTGGGCTGATTATGACCTTGATAAGATCGGCGTGACCGGGGTGAATGTCGGAGCAGGTCTTCGTTATGTTGGAAAAACCAACTTGCCGGATATGGAGCAGGATGTCCCGGGCTACACGATGGTCGATGCGATGATGCGGTTCGATTTGGGTGCCTTTAAAAACGAACTTGAGGGGACCTCTTTGACGATCAATGCACGCAATCTTTTCGACAAAAAGTATTACACATGTGTTGCTCAGGACGGATGCCGCTATGGCGAGCCGCTTACAGTCACAGCGACTCTCGGATATAAATGGTAATCGATAGAAGCATCACGCGTCGAGAGTTACTTGGGGCGGCATTAGCCGCTCTTTTCGCGTTTGTTAGTACGTCCGGCAAGACCGACCAATCAGGCGATACATCGTCGATTTCACGCATTGTCAGCATGGATTTGCTGTTAACTGAATTACTTGTGACGCTGGGCCAACAACCGGTGGCAACGGCTAATGTCCCGCTTTATCAACGTCTTGTGGGCGATCCGGTACTTGATAGCAATGTTGCTGATCTTGGCCCACTGAACGAGCCAAATATCGAATATATGTTCTCACTAAGACCTGATCACATATTGATCGCTGACTGGCAGGCTCCCTCGCTCGATGCCCTTAGAAAAGTCGCCCCAGTCACAGCGTACCCGGTCTTTGCGGGCAAGACCCCCGCCGTTGACCATGTTCAGGCGCTTCTTCGCCAAATTGCCAAACAGACAGATTGTTCTGCGGTTGCAGACCAAGCAATCAATGACTGCGAACGTGCAATCAGTGCAGCGTCGCGCTCACTTACTGGCTTTGACCGCCCGGTTTACGTCTGCCGCTTCAATCGTGACGGCCGAAATCTAGCTATATTCGGCGGCAATGGTTTGATCGGTGATATGCTAAAGCGCCTTGATTTGCAAAATGCTTTTACTGGCCGCGTGAATGCATCTGGTGTTACATCGGCTGCGCTCAACCGTCTTACGGAGAATTCTGAAGCAGTCATTGTCCACTTTGACAGAGGTTCAGAAACAGACGCGGCGTTAGAAAGGCTCTCACAAAATCCAATCTGGAATGCTTTTCCGGCGGTGCGTGCCGGTCGCGTTCTTCGTATGCCTGTAATCTATCCCAATGGGGGTGTGCGTTCGGCTGAACGATTGGCCATACAATTGAGCGAAGGGCTTTCCCGTGCCTAAAGCCACCTCCACTGCAGCGTCGCAACCTGAAACCCCTCGCAATAAAAGTATCGCCCTTGGAAGCTCTCTGATTGTTCTGGGGCTTGTCCTTTTCGCTCTTAACCTTCGGCAAAGTGGGGCCTGGCCTGTCACTATTAGGGCGATGTTTATTCCCGATGACGCGCGGCTTACTGAAATGCTCGTTCATTATGGCTATTTGCCACGTGTAATGGTCGCTATTCTAGCTGGTTTACTGCTTGGTCTGTGCACAACGCTACTGCAGCAGGTGCTCTCCAATCCGCTCGCCGAGCCTGGCACTTTAGGCATTTTCTCGGCTTCGCGCCTTGCCGTTGCTATGACGATCCTCTTCCTTCCCCTCGCGGCAAACTCTGGGTTTATTCTTCCCTCACTGATTGGCAGCAGCATTGCGCTGGCAATCATTCTACTTCTCACTCGCGCAGAACGGTTCGCTCCGCTCAGGATCGTCCTCTACGGAATGGTGCTTTCGCTTTGTTTTGAAGCCGTAACTGCAATGCTATTGATTGCGCATTTTGAAGATCTAGGTGAACTGATCGTCTGGCAATCGGGATCTTTGTCACAGAATAGCTGGCATGTGACGCTGCTGCTTTTGGGTTCAGTTCTGGCTCTCACCTCGGTGGCTTTTCTGCTGTTGCGCCCTTTGACGGCGATGGGTGTCGACGAAAAGGTGGCAACCAGCCTGGGTTCATCACCTAAACTCATCCGGGGGATCGCTTTGGTCGCGGCGGTTGTCGGATCAGCGATTGTAGTTGCTGCGTGCGGCGTGATTGCGTTTATAGGCCTTGGCGGCGCAGCGATAGCCCAGTTTTCTGGAGCAAGGCGGTTCCAAGATCGGTTGATTGCGGCACCACTGATTGCGGCCGGGCTGTTGGTGACGACTGATCAACTGATGGTATTCCTTCTGCCCTCGATTGATATCCCAGCGGGTAGCGTGACGGCAGTCATTGGTGCGCCATTGCTCTTGATCATTCTGCGAAAATCAAGATCGTTGGGCGTCCAGATATCAACTTTAACTTCAGCCGCCTCAATCAACCGCCCCGATTACGGATTTCTCATAGTTAGCCTTTTTGCACTGCCGGCTTTGATGATATTGGTCCTCTTTATCGGCCGAAATCCGGAAGGCTGGTATATTCTGACGCCCAGTGAATGGAGAAGCTATTTTGACTGGAGGGTTCCGCGCACAATAGCTGCAGCTGCGAGCGGGGCCATGCTTGCTACTTCGGGATGTCTCATGCAACGTATGACCGGCAATCCGATGGCAAGTCCTGAATTACTGGGCGTTTCCTCTGGAGCAGCGCTCCTAATGATCCCGGTTGTCCTGTTTTTGCCGCCGCTCGGTCGATCAGAAACTATTATAATTGCGGCGCTCGGCAGCATATTTTTTCTCTCCCTCTCCCTTCGTTTGACGGCAAGATCCGGTTTTTCGCCGGAAAGACTGCTGATGACCGGCATTGCAATCACGGCGCTTTCTGGCTCTGTCATGTCAATTGTGATTTTTCTTGGGGATATGAGACTGACCCGATTGCTGGGCTGGATGTCGGGGTCGCTTTATTCAGTCCGCATGTCCGACGCTTTGATCGCATCAGCAATCTGTTTGACCGGCCTTTGCATGGCATTGCTACAACAGCGTTGGATCGAGATCCTGCCACTCGGCCAACAAGTCTCCCGTTCACTAGGCTTAAGGTTGAGCAGAGCGCGTCTGCTGATAATTCTTCTGACTGGCATTATGACAGGCACCTCCATTCTCCTTATTGGCCCAATCAGCTTTATTGGTTTGCTGGCGCCGCATATTGCTCGATTAACTGGCCAGCAAAGGCCGGTCCCTTTTTTGCTTGCTTCAGCCATGTTGGGTGCTGCCATCCTTACACTAGCAGACTGGGTGGGCAGGTATGTCGCGTTTCCTTGGGAAATACCAGCCGGGCTAATCGCCACGTTTGTTGGTGGTTTCTTTGTCTGCGCGGTAGCAGGTCGCCGATGATCAAAGTGCTTGGTGATCAGTTTACAGGACCACTTGCCGAACTGGCTGAGACGCTTTTTTTGATGGTTGAAACGGCGCCAGATTTTGAGCCCGCACTTTCAATATTCACTGCAAGTCGCTTAGATAGCGTTTTGAAAAAATTCTCTACCCGGTATGAGGAGCCTGAGCCGCGCGCGGTGGCTTCGCAATGGTCTAAACTTTACTTCTCTCGGCTTATTTTACCCGCCGCCGCAGCCGTAATCCTGTTTGATTGGAAGCTTGAGCTTGATCTTTCAACCATGCGGATCGCTCTGGATGACGATGGCGGTAATATGCGTTTTGGTTTGCGCTCAAAGGGCACAAAGCAAACCCCGCTCAACTCCAAGGACCGTTTTTCTTTTCTTGTTGACGCGCACCTTAGCCATGTCATTCCAATACTGTCGGAAGTCAGCGGATTGCCGCGCAAGGTTCTTTGGAGCAATGCCGGAAATATTCTTGAAACTGTGGTGCAGCGTTGCACTGCGTTCCAAGGCCCCGAACACCAGGGCGTCCGGGACGGGCAACACTATCTTGCAACGCGCCGTTTTGACGACAATTCCCTCAATCCGCTGTTCGAACCGGTGCGGTACACTTGCCATAACGCAGAAACGCAACGCAAACGTCGCATTTGCTGCTTGCGTTATTTCATCCCCAGTTTATCAGTCTGCAAAACCTGCCCTTTGGAAAAAGATTAGTCGGCCCCAGTATCGGGCCTGCCCTTCGTCGAGTGGCTGCAGCGGAGCGGCTGACGGTATAGCGTCCCGAGGGATATATTTTTCTCAGTGAAATCCGTTCATTGTGATGCTAGGAAATAATCGCGTGGGAATTCAGACCAAAAAAAGCCGCGCTTCAGCCTGAACTCACCGTGTTGAAATCAACAGTCAGCCGACGCAAAGGTGGGTGTCGACAAATGAGCGTGCATGCTGTGCAAGTTCAAATCCGTCAGTCCAGGTATCGCGCCAGATAGCGAGATCGTTCGAAAGCCCTTCAGCAATCACTGCCGACGAAAAGGACTCAAATGTAATGGGCCCCTTATAGCCAATATCCACCAGTGCATGAAAGAAGCCCGTGAAGTCTATATGACCTGACCCCAGATAGCCGCGATGGTTTTCACCTATATGGATATATCCCAAGCGCTCACCAACTTCATGCAGCGGACGGATCAAGTTATCCTCTTCGATATTCATGTGATAAGTATCAAGATGGATAACCATATTGTCGGCACCGATCTCATCAGCCAATGACAACGCCTGTCTTGCTGTATTGACGAGATGGGTTTCATAGCGGTTACAGACTTCAAGACCCAGTGTGATGCCGAGTTTGCTGGCATCATTTGCCAGATCCTTGATAACAGCGACAGCATTCTCGCGCCCTTTTGCGCTTGCTGGTTTGCCATACTTGCCAAGAGCACTATAAAGCGCGCCAGTGAGTAATTTTCCGCCCAATCCATGTGTTGCGATAAGCGACTGACGCAATAATTCTGCACCTTTGCGAACCACGGATGTGTCATCGCTTGAAACATCGGCATCAAATGCCAGCCCGCGCGAGCAGACAATCGAAAGGTCCGATGCGCTTAGGACAGAGCGTGCATGCTCGACGTCAAGATTATCAAGGTCATGCAACGAGAGCTCCAGCAAATCGTAACCGGCCTCCACACTGCGCTTAGCAGCCAGTTCAATTGAAGCTTTTGATGTATCGCCGGTCCACACCAGTGCATGAACGCCAATCAGATTGTCATAGGTTTTCATCATGCATTCTCCCTCGAACAGGTTTGTACATCGACCCAGCCGTTTGCGGCTTGATTGGATCGGATGCAGGCATCGATGAAATAAAGGCCGTTCAAGCCATCTTCGATCGTCGGATAGGCAACCTTACTCGGATCGCTGATGCGTTGCTGATGGCAGCGAATGGCAGTGGCTGCGGATTTGTAAATATTGCCGAACGCTTCCAGAAATCCTTCAGGATGGCCGGGAGGAACTCGAGCCGAACTCGTATTTCCATAGCTTGCGCCAGCGCCAGCACGCGTCAGCATGCTGCGTGGTTGACCGGCTTTACAATACCAGAGCCGGTTCGGATCTTCCTGCGACCATTCAAGTGAGCCTTTGGTACCGAAGATACGACAATTCAGACGATTTTCATTACCAATGGCAACCTGGCTGATCCAAAATTGTCCCTTCGCGCCATTCTCGTAGCGCAGCAGGATCGAGGCATTATCGTCAACCCTGCGACCTTTGATAAAAGATGTGAGATCCGCGCACAATTGTCCAGGCGTAAGCCCGGTCACGTAGGATGCAAGATTATATGCATGGGTTCCAATATCACCTATTGATCCGCCTGCGCCCGCCTTTTGTGGATCGGTACGCCATTCAGCCGCTTTGGAGCCGTGCAACTCGACAGGTTCACTCAGCCAGTCCTGAACATATTCGCAATTAACGAAACGAATATCGCCCAGTTCACCAGAGAGTACCATGTCCCGCATCTGCCGCACCATGGCATTGCCTGTATAATTGTGTGTGAGGAAAAACAATCCAGGTGCGTTTCGAACGATATCGACAAGTGCTACCGCATCTTCCAGCCTGGATGTAACAGGCTTATCGCAAATAACGTGAAATCCTCCCTCAAGACAGGCCTTCACCGCTGCAAAATGCAGGTGGTTTGGAGTGGCAATTGCTATGACCTCCGCACCGTCTGGTCTGCTTTTCTCTCCGTCAATCAGGGCTTGCACGGTGTCATAAACACGGTCCTGCGCAATACCGAAGGAGGCTGCGGACTTCAGGTTGCGTTCGGGATCCGAACTGAAATCGCCTGCGACCAGCTCAAACTCGTTATCAAGGCGGGCGGCAATGCGGTGCACATTGCCGATTAGGGCACCTTCTCCACCACCGATCATCGCCAATCTAATCTTCTGCATGATTTTCTCCCCATCACCAGTTTGGGATTTAGCCGTTGCACGGAACAACAGATTCGCGCACGCGCATATCCGTCATATGCGTAACGTGTGACAGCGGGCGTTCAGGTTCGCCAATTCGCTGCATAAGAAGCTGCCATGCGCTATCCACCATAGCATTGATGGGCTGCGCGACTGTACTGATTGTCGGTTTGAGCACCGTCATCCAATCGGAATCGTCGAAACCCAGCAACGACAAATCGCGTGGAATTTCCAGTCCTGCCTGTCGTGCCGCCTTGATTGCCCCAAGCGTGGCAATATAGGCAGACGCAAACATTGCAGTCGGTGGCTTTTGACTAAACACTTGTTGCTGCAAGGATTGACGGCACTCCTCTATTGTGACGCCTGCATAGATCACCTTTACCCGGTCCGAGAGACCGGCCTCTGTCATCGCGCGTCGATAGCCTTCGACACGCTGGTTCATATGAACAAGAGTATCGCGCGTTGCGACAAAGGTTATGTCACTATGTCCCTTTTCAATAAGATGGGATGTCCCTGCCCGGGTTGCTGCGATATTGTCGATCGCAACCGTATCGAAATCAGGCAGTTCTGCGCCACGATCCACCAGCACAGTTGGGACAGAACGGATCAGCGAACAACCACTTGAAGATATTTCCTCATCACTGAGAAAAACAATCATTCCATCCACCTGACGGGCAACCAGGGTATCGATAAGATCGGTCTGCGTTGCCAGAAGCTCATTGCTGTTCATCAGCAAAAGCTGCATTCCATGCTGCATGGCGATGGTGCCTGCACGCTGCACAAATTCCGAGAAGAACGGGTTGGTGATATCAGGCACGATAATCCCGATGGAGTTGGTCCGTCCCTGCCGCAGGCTGGAGGCGACAAAATTTGGCTTATAGTTCATCTCCTCTACAGCTGCGAGAACTGTTTTCCTAAGATGTTGATGTACAAACTTGCGACCGGTCAACACATTGGAAACGGTGCTGGGCGCAACACCTGCATACTTAGCAACGTCCTGAATAGTGACCGGCCTGCTAGCCTTTGGCTGGGTTTTTCGCGTCATGATTTCAGGCAACAGCTCCTGTTTACTTCTTGGTGGCGATCAATCGATCCAGCGTAACCGCTACAATGATAAGGCCCCCCATGACAACCAATTGATAGAATGTGGGAACTCGCATCAGATTGAGACCGTTGCTGATCGTTCCGATAATGAGGCCACCGATCACCACCGATGGAATGCGGCCCTTCCCGCCAAAAAAGCTTGTTCCACCAATGATGGCAGAAGCGATTGCAAACGTTTCAAAGCCAGTCCCTGCAGCAGGTTCAGCTGCACCAAGACGTGCCGTACTCAATACGCCAGCAAGGCCTGCACAAAGGCCGGAAATCATAAAGACAATCAGCGTATGGCGCTTGACATTAATGCCCGAAAAGAAGGCCGCTTCGCGGTTGCCGCCAATCGCATAAATGTTACGGCCAAGTCGTGTCTGCTGTGTGAGGTACCAAAGAATAGCAGCCATACCAAAAGCAACGATTACCGGCACAGGGACCCATAGGATGGTACCTGCAAAAGTGTCCATAAAACTATATGGAAAACCAAACACCGGGCTGGCGCCGGAAATAATCAGCGTTATGCCACGGAAAATGGCGTTGGTACCCAAGGTGATGATGAATGGATGCAAACCCGTAAAGTTGACAAGAAGGCCGTTGAATGCCCCAAGGCTAAGCCCTACCCCCGCGCCGCCAATGATCGCTGCACTATAGGGATCAAAGCCTGCGAGCAACAATTTTCCGGTCACAATACCCGCCAGAGCCAAAATAGAGCCGACAGAAAGATCGATACCCGCAATCAGGATAGGGAAGAACTCGCCCAACGCCAAAAGGATCGTGATCGAGCTTTGCAGCATGATCTGAACTAGATTCTGGCGACGCAGGAAATATTCAGGTGAAAGGACACTAAAGAGGACGAGAATGACTACCAGAATGCACAGTGTACCGTATCTGTCCCAGTTTTCCTGAAATTTTCTCATGATGCTGCTCCACCAATTGCATGGCTTAAGAGTGTTTCTTCGGTTGCGCTATGTCCGTCGACGATCGTGGCAATGCTGCCATCACGATAGACAGCGATGCGGTCACAGACACCAAGCACCTCCGCAAGTTCCGAAGACACGACGATAATAGCCTTGCCCTGCAATGCCAGTTGTCGGATGATGGCGTAGATTTCAGCTTTGGCACCAACATCAATACCGCGTGTCGGCTCATCAAAGATGATCAGATCGGGTTCCGTCGCCATCCATTTGGCAACAATGACTTTTTGCTGATTACCGCCGGAAAGTTCGGTCACCATCTGGTCGACAGACGAACTTTTGACCGCAAGTTTCTTCCGCTCTATTTCCGCGAGCCTGCGATCTTCATGTCTATTTACCACCGCACTCATGCCACCGAGCGGCGCATCCTTCACACGCTTGGAAATGATAATGTTTTCCAGGATAGTAAAATTTTGAAAAAAGCCGCTTTTTCTGCGGTTCTCGGTAATGAACGCCATCCCGTTCTTTAAAGCCTCGGATGGTGATTGGGGCGTAATATCCCGGCCATTCAGTTCGATTTTGCCGGATGATCGCTTATCTGCCCCAAACAGGCATTCCATAAGTTCCGTACGACCTGAACCGATCAGACCTGCAAAGCCAAATACTTCGCCATGGCGCACTTGAAAACTTACGTCGCAGACACGGTCATTGGTTGCAGACGTGACATGACTAACTTTGAGAACGACGGGCGATTCATCGGTGAGCGCCTGATTGGTATAATTATGAATGAGCGCGCGGCCAACCATCATCTGCACCAAATCCTCATTGGTGAAGTCAGCGATCAATCCTGTGCCATTGGAGCTACCATCTTTGAGTACCGTGAAACGGTCGCCAATCTGACGCACTTCATCGAATTTGTGAGAAATGAACAATATTGCCATTCCCTCCTGACGAAGCTGGCTGACCAGTTGCAGAAGGTTCTGAATCTCGACGCGTGTGAGTGAGGATGTCGGCTCGTCCATCACCAGAACTTTGACGTTGCCCATCAACGCTTTGGCGATTTCTAGAATTTGCTTATGTGCAATCGGCAGATCACCGGCCCGCCGGTCAAGATTAATATTGATCTTAAGTTTGGCAAGAATTGCCTGGGCTCGCGTGCGCATCAGTGTCCAGTCGATCTTGGACACAAGAAGGTTTCGCTTGACGGGAAGATTGCCAACAAACAGATTTTCGAGCGCGGAGAGCTCATCAATAATGCTGAGTTCCTGATAGATAATGGAAATGCCCGCCTGTGCAGCCTGACCCGGCGTCAGGCGCGTATGGGTTTCATCACCAATTTTGATTTCACCACTCGTTGGCGCGAAAACACCGGACAAAACCTTCATCAACGTTGATTTGCCAGCACCATTTTCACCCAAAAGCACATGAACTTCCCCGACGTGAATATCGAGATTTACGCCTTTCAAGGCTTGAATACCGCCGAATGACTTCGCGATGTTGCGCATCTCGATAAGAGGACGCGATAGTTCGTCGCCAGAATCCGGCATGAGACTCTCCCCGATTTAGGCTCTGTTGAAAATTGGGGTACGGTCAAATTCTCTGTTTTTCGCATTGTGCACCGCAAACGTGCTTCACACCTTTGCTCAGAAAACTCAGACCGCACCCCATATTCTGACTTTTTGCGTTATTCCTTGGTCACCAGCACAGATTCAATATTGACCTGTGGTGCCTCAGCATCCGGCGCAATAAGCTTGCCGGATTTAACTGCCTCAACAGCGGCGACGAGCGCATCTGCTCCAATTGTTGCGGGGTTCTGGGCAACCGTCGCGTCAAGGCGTCCGGCCTTTACAGATTCACGTGCCTCCGGCGCGCCATCCGTGCCCACAACAATCACTTCGCCAGTTTTCCCAGCGTTCTGCACCGCCTGCACAACGCCCAGCGCCATTGTATCATTGGCGCAATAGAAGGCTTTGAGATCCGGCGACGATTGTAGAATATTGGCCGCAACATCGAGAGCCTTCAGACGATCCCAATCGGCAGGCTGACTTGCAACGAGCTTGATGTTGGATGCTTTGCTGAAAGCCTCGGTAGCACCAGCTTTGCGGTCCTCACCCGACGCAACGCCAGCCTTTCCTTCGATGATTGCGACTTCACCACCATCTGCACCAAGCTTTTCAATGATGAAGTTTGCACCATTGGCACCAACAGCCTTATTGTCTGTTGTAATAAAAGCCTGGATGTTTGCACCTGCCTGTTTGAGAGCCGCAAGATCGACCTTCTCATCGATATTTATGAGCGGGATGTTCTTTTTATAGGCTTGTGCTGCTGGCTGGACCAGATTGACCGGTGAAATCGGTGCAAACATGATCGCCTTATAATCGCGGTTGAGTACATCCTCGAACAATTGGAGTTGCGCCTGCGTATCGTCTTCGGTTGGCGATGCAAACACATCGACTTCAACGCCGAGTTCCTTGGCCTTGTCCTCGACCCCTTGTTTCATCGACTGCCAGAAAGGGTTAGAAAGAGTCTTCAGAATAACCGCATAGTCGGCGGCCTGAACAACAGATGCGTTCATGAATGCACCGACTGCAAAAACTGCTGACAACAAAAGTGCTTTACCGGATTTCATGTTCATTCTCCTCCATAGAACGTGAAAATATTGGTAGGCTGGTTTTATATTATGAAATTGATACCGGCTTTGACCGGAGCTTGGCAGCTGTTGCGGGATCGGCTCGGCGGCACAATTGCGGCGGCAACCCCTTCATGATCAGTTCAGCGTCTGCGACCGTCATCGAGCCAATTTCAAAAAACGCGTCGCGTGTTCCACCTGTACGATGTGCCGAGAGCAGAAGCCCGTCGATCGATCGCACCGGGTCGTCCGCGGCAACGGGTTCGTCGGGAAACACATCGGTTGCGGCCTGAATGTGACCAGACTCGACTGCTTCAAGCATTGCTGGGAAATTCACTACGGCCGCTCGGCTCATTAGAAGAAACTTCGCGCCCTTTTGCATCATCGCAAATTCACGGGCACCAATCAGGCCCTGATTTTCGCTTGTGACGCTAGCAAACACTAGAATGAACTGGCTCTCCTTAACAACCCGGTCAAGGGATGCGGGAATACACTCAGCCCGTTCGATGATTTCAGTCGGTAGCCACGGATCATAAACCAACGTCTTGTTGCGAAACGGACGGATCAGATCGCGGAATTGCCGTCCTAGGTCACCAAAGCCGACAATTCCGACCGTTGCCCCCATAAAACGCACAGTATCGACGTTGCCTTCGAGACCATATTGCTCCGTGCCTGCACGCATTTCGCGGTCAGCACTGGTAATCCCACGTGCCAGGTCCAGCGTCATCGCAAGGGCGGATTCAGCAACCGGACCGGCAAAGGCAGAGGCCGGGGTGAGTACCCAAATGCCACGCTCGACACAAGCCTGATAATCGATATTGGGCAGGAAGTTCGTTTCAACGTTGAAGATGCCCTTGAGCTTCGGCGCGCGGTCAAGACGCTCTTTTGGCATAGCCGTTTGGCCGATCAGAAGAACTGTATCAGGCAAATACCGCTCAACAACCTCATCGTCCATTGGCTTGTCTTCGCTGATGACAAGCTCACCCAGGGCTTCAAGTCGAGCCCTAACTTCAGGACGCGCAATCAGGTCTAGGGTCCGCGGTAACGGATCCACGAGAATTACATTCTTTGTCATAGCTCCTCCCACAAAGCCCGATCAATGTGACGGAAAAATCGATTTTCTGCAACTGTAAATTTGAGTGGTACAAGTCGACGAGAATATTTGGGCCGGTTGTGCAAAAAACCCTCCTTATCGTTGAGCGCACTGAATGCCGCTTTCTCGGCCTGCCAAAAGCTGTTTGCGGAGACTGCGCTCGATTCGTTTTCTCCCCGAGCCCTTAGCGCCAGATGCAGGGGCGAATTTATCGCGGCCGCTTACCTCTCGTGAGCTACCAGTCCAGACAGAATTTTCACCGAATATCTTTCGCTACCGTCTTTGTAAGCGCAAGTTACCGAGAATGCGGGTAATGCGCTGCGTCCTCCGGCTTTGATTGCGCTCACGTGTACGCCTTCAGACTGCACATTATGCAGAACAGCTTTTAGCAAGGCTGCCGTGACGGATAGGGTTGAGATTTTCTTGGTCATCTGCAAAGCCATTTTGGCTTCCCGAGCTGGAAGAGGCTAATCCAGTGGTTGCATCTGTACCCGCATATTTCGTGAGGAAAGCATGCACGATATTTTGAGATACAGGTCTCATATCTGTGCCGATTTCGGGTTGTGATCGGAGAAATTAAGGCATAGACCGTTTACACTGGCTCAGCAGCACCCACATTTCGTTTTGTGATCCCGCATAAGATTGGCCAAAAGACACGATGCAGCTAACGTTGTTTGAGTTAAAGGTATTCTTTTCCCTCGTCAGGTGCATGCAGAACGGATTAACGCAATTAATCCCGCCCGTTGTTGCAGTTTTGGTCCGTGAGCGCGCCATCTCGAAACGCTGCTCAGCGTAGGCTCGCTCATACTTTCAGTCGCTCATGACAACGTGCGAAAAGCAGGAAGCAATTTCCTTGTTAGCACCCAGATCTCGGGCCCACTTTATCAAAATCGGGCCATCACCCTCTTCGGCCATGCCTCCCCACACGTCTTTGAAAACCGGTACACCCGATGAACTGTCAAAGAAGAAATAACCTGGGTCTGCAACGGGTGTGGACGCGTATATAACGGTCCATTTTCCAGAATGAAGCGCCGCGTCGATTTCAATGTTCGCTGGCTTCAACTTTTTATCGAGGCTCTTGGCAACAAGGGTAGCGTATTCGGCTTTGTTCTGCTTCGTCAGACTTTGATCGACGCCTGAGCAAGGATTCGCAGCTATTGCTTGTTGGCTAAGACCAAGAACCCCAATTAGAACTACTCCAAACGTATAGCCAGTTAGTTTACGCATATTTGTATCTCCGCGGGGATTGCTCCTATGGAAACTATTTTGCGAGCACATTGCAATTTCACCTTCCCAATTTCGAACGAAATGTAAAGTAACATTTATAAACTAAACTTACCTGCAACAGTGAACCACCTCGGCTAGAATGCACCGCTGCCGGCGGCGCAGATCCAATTAGCTTTCAAAGAATATGAAGGAGGATCGAGCTGATGCAGCCACGTTGGTCCGTCTTGAACCTGACGCCAGACTTCGGTGCTTACCGTGGTTGAACTACGGCCAAGGCAATGCTCCCGCGGATCGGCATCACCACACAAAAATGACCGACGCCGCAAAAAGCCGGCTTCCTTGGGCATAATGTCCACTCATCGGAATTATTAGAGCCGCATCATGGGCGACATATCTCCGCACTTCCCACCAGCATGCAGATTGCGCACTTTTGAAGCGGCATCTGGAAAGGGTATGAGTTCAACTCTTCAAGTAGAATTCCACTCAAATCTGAAAAACACTATCGCCGGAGATCCTATAGACTACCCGACTGCGGCTCGTTTTAACTGTTGTTGAGTTTGTCGGGTATTCCAGTCTTCCTCGCTTATTGAAACTGCTTGACCCATTTGTTTTTAAGCATGATCGATCCCAAACCCAATCTCACTTTCGAGAAGCTTGCTTTAGTCGGAGACGAAGCCTTAATGATCAAGGGTATCGCGTTACTTTTGTTGTTCCAGCTCACTGGCGAAAGTATCATATTCATGAGTGGGTTCCCCGTACCGGGGCCCGTTGTGGGACTTGTACTCCTGTTTGCAGCCATGCAGCTGTGCAAAACACTCAACTGGAACATTTTTACTCAAGCTGAAACAGCGGCCGACGGATTTCTTAGAAATCTCGGACTGCTCTTCGTTCCGGCGGGTGTCGGGCTAGTTGCGATGTGGAGCCAGATCCAGGGGCAAGCCACTGCAATCCTAGCGATCGTCGTTGTCTCAGCGATATTGACATTGGCGGTGACGGTCTGGACCTTCATTCTCGTTCAACGTGTCATGGGGAAGAGATAACGCCATGAAGCATCCCCTTGAACTATGGGTCTATCTTTCAGCTTCGCCCTTGCTTTGGCTCACACTCACCTTATGTTCTTGGATCGCAGCAACAGAAATATCAGTCCGGTTAAGGCGTCATCCGCTGGCTAACCCAGTCTTGATTTCCATCGTACTGCTCTCCAGCCTCCTTTTGATTTTCGATGTGCCCTATGAGAGATTTTTTGAGGGAGCCCAGTTTATCCACTTCCTGCTTGGCCCCGCTACCGTTGCCATCGCCGTACCTCTGTTCCGCCAATGGCACCAGGTGCGCAAAACCCTTATACCCATGGTGTCCGCGTTGGTCGCCGGCTGCTTCTTTTCTGTTTTTTCCATCGTTGTAATGGGCAAATGGGCCAATCTCTCAAATGAAGTATTGATTTCGTTCCTTCCGAAATCGGCAACGGCAGGGGTAGCGATGGCAATCTCTTTCACGCTTGGCGGTACACCGCCGCTGACTGCAGTGCTGGTCATACTCACGGGTATCATCGGAGCGCTCGTCGTCACTCCTTTCATGAACGCAATGCGGATAACCGACTATGCGGCACGGGGATTTGCTGTTGGTCTGACATCGCACGGCATTGGAACTGCGCGCGCCTTTGATGTCAACGAGACCGCGGGGCTGTTTGCCGGGATTGCGATGGCGCTCAATGCAATTGCGACCTCCCTTGTCGTTCCGCTACTCGTCAATATGCTTATCAATTGAATTGCCAAAACAGCGGTTAAACATTTGGCCGGCTAATATTAAATTATCCCAATCTGTCCCAATGGCCACTACGAGCACACCGGCTCTCTGGTGGGCTGACCGTCTTCTCTATACCTTTCTTCAAGTTCAGTCCACGCCCCCCGACCTGACTCTTCGCGGCGCTCATCTGAAAACGGCCGATGCTTTCGATGAGGAACCTTGGAGCAAGTCTATTTCCCTGAAATAGCCGATCTACGTAGAGCTTGTGCAGGTAGGTGCCCAAATGCATTTCCTGTAAGAAAACACACGCAAAACCTGCCAGGTCGTCCTGGACTTCCACTAAGTGATGAAGATTGTTCGAGCGGATATGATTTTACGCGTCAACGCGACTCTCTATTTCAGCGTATGTATTGTCCGCTATGTTTCGACCGTTCAATATCGCGTACATTCACAATATCGCGGAACCATTGCTTGATAGGGCGGGCCGGTACCCCTCCCCACCGTTCGCCATCGGGAATATTGTTTATAACGTCGCTACCGGCTGCCACCCCCACACTTGTCCCTATCACCGTGTGGTCAGCAACACTGACAAGGCCCCCAAGCATAGTATTGTCGCCAATTATACAACTGGCGGAAATACTACAATGCGCGGCGATCAGACAGAAGCGCCCGATACGAACACTCTGTGCGATCTGAACAAGGTTATCGATTTTGGTGCCAGCGCCTATAATTGTATCGCCGGGCGCTCCCCGAGCCACTGTGGTGTTCGCACCTATTTCAACGTCATCTTCAATAATGGCGCGCCCCAGCGGAGGTACGTTTTCTACGCTTCCAACGCCCGCCCCAAAGCCAAAGCCGTCCTGCCCGATGCGCACGCCGGGATGCAGGGAAACAGTGTTACCGATGAGGGCAAACTGAACAGAAACGCCGGGCGCGACGTAGCAGTCGCTCCCAATCTGGCATCCTGCTCCAATAACAGCGGAGGACGATACGAGTGAGCCTGCACCGACTATGACGTTTTTGCCTAAGACCGCTCCGGCCTCTATCGTTGCACCAACCCCTACATGCGCGGTGGGATGAATAATTGCCTCCGGAGAAATGCCCGTATTTCCGAACCAGCTTTCCGGGCGTACAGCATTAGGGAACAGCATGCGTCCGACCGATGAGAAATCGCGGCGCGGATAGGGCGTAATTAAAACAGCTGTGTCGCCGGAAAGACTGGTGGCGACGGCTTCGGTACAAAGAACAGCTGCAACGTTCATGTTCTTGAACTCTCCGAAGTTCTTCGTGTTCTCCAAAAAAACGAGGGCTCCTTCGCCTGCGTCTGCGATAGAAGTAAGACGGGTGACGATACGCGAAGCATGTGTTTGGTCGAGAAGGGTCGCACCGGTATAGTCAGCAACCTCACCAATCGTAAGTTCACGTGACGGCGAGAAAAAAACGGGACCTAGCATCAGAGCACTTTCTCTCCGGCGACCAAATTCGCCAGAAGATAGCAAATTTATCAGAACATTTGATAAACCGAAGTGAAATTCTCTTGTTTGTCTCAAATACCTTCTGAGAGAAGCACTAGCTGCGGCCTAATTTCTTTCATTTGTCGAAATTGCAGACTGGCTCGATTCCATATCGGTCGCCGCCGCAAGATGCCGCATTGGGTCTACGCGCGAATTATTGGTGGAACTGCTTCAACGCGCTTATTCGGACGAACTGATAGACTGGCAAGCAAAAATACTTGTGGAGCGTTCCCTGCAGTCCGTTACCCGGATTACCTTCGTCAATTCGCGAGTTCACCGACTTCATCCATTGCGCGCATTCTATTTGCCAAGCCATCGACAATCAATGAGAGCCCCGATCAAACGTTGCATCGGGTCTCACTCCGTTCCAACTATTGACCGCGACACTAAGCAAAGGCGGAGCAAGCACGGTTCCTTGTGCCATTGCGTTCGCTCGTATCGCTTTCACGGGCGTGATCCTCAAGCACGTCCCCAACCGTATAGAAGTTAATGGTCACCAGGGGATTCGTTGCAGCATCAACTGAAAATCCTGCCTCACAAAGAAACTGGAGCTGCGCTGCGCCTGTGCTGTTTCCATCTGCGAAGACCGCGGCCGCGTACGTGCGTGAATAGGCGTTCCGTCACGAGCAGCGCTTGCCCAAAACTTCTAGCGTTCCTAATCAGAAATGATATCCAATCATCATCGGCACCTCCGTGCATCTCATAGCTATATCAGCTTGAGGCATGCTCTAGTGAACTGATCAGCTTTAGATGTGAATACATGGTCAGGTGAGCCCGATCGATATCACGAGCTTCAATCGCATCAACGATCGCAATATGCATCTCACTTTGCTGGCTCGCATATTCGCGTTTACGTGCCTCGCGAAAGATCGCATCATGGGTGCGTTGCCATTTCGAGCGCGCTCGCACAGACGCGAGAGAGCGAAAGATCGCAGCAAGCAAGGCGTTTCCGCTTGCACGTGCGACGGCCTTATGAAAAGCGTCATCGAGACGCTCATATTCGCGCCAATCCTTGGCCATCCCAGTGGCAACAGCAAGGTTACGCAAACTGTCGAGATCGTCATGAGTGGCATTCAATGCTGCAGCTGCAGCCAATGCTGGTTCGTAAACAAGCCTTGCTTCCATAAGATCCCGAGCGGATGCAGATTCGATGATGCGCTCAATCGGCCGTTCGACGTCTGAGGACGGGCTACCCATGAAAGTGCCCTTGCCCTGATGACGCCAAACCAGGCCTTCGATCTCAAGCTGGCGTAGAACTTTTCGTGTCGTTTCACGGCTGCAACCAAGTCTGGTCGATAGAATCCGCTCGGGCGGTATTTTGTCCTGAGGACCCAGCCGCTCTTTTTCGAAGAAGCTTAGCATCCGTTGCATAGCTTCCGCGGTCGACATTCGGTCACTCATCACTGTTTTTCCATACCAATTTGCAGACCATTTCACTCCACACCTAGTCTCCTATCAACTGTCGGTCAAGCCGACCAATTTAAGGTGAATAATTGATGCGTTTTGATCCGTTTTTGATTTTGATGATTGCTGCGGTTGTGCTGGCAACCATTTTACCAGCAACCGGGAGCGCATCCGACATCGTCAGTACATTAGGTTCTATCGGCGTTGCCCTGTTGTTTTTTGGCCATGGAGCCGCATTGTCTCATCGCGCAATCGTTTCAGGGCTGAAGCAATGGCAGCTTCATTTATTTATTTTTGCGACGACATTCATCATCTTCCCACTGATCGTGCAGCCTCTGCGCCTCATTCCCGAAACAATCCTGCCGCCCGACCTTGTCCTCGGGTTCATTTATCTGGGAGTTCTTCCTTCGGCGATCTCCAGCTCTATTGCCTATACCGCTATTGCAAAAGGCAACGTTCCGGCAGCAGTATGCAATTCGGCGGGTTCGAACGTCTTCGGACTTTTATTGACACCAATTTTGATGGCGATTTTTATGCGTTCGTCCGGATCGATTGATCTCGGACATGCATTAGGCGATGTAGTATTTGAACTTCTTATACCGTTTGGACTGGGGCAAGCCTGCCATCGCTGGCTGGGTCCACTCCTTGCAACGCGCAAACATTGGCTGGAAAACTACGATCAGTCGGTGATTGTGCTCATTATCTATTCTGCTTTTTCTCAGTCTGTCACCGCGGGTCTTTGGCATGTCCTGCCGACATCGGGCCTCATCACTGCTGTTGCGCTTTGCCTTCTTGTCCTCACTTTTGTGATTAGCTTCACCATGACGGGGTCGCGCTGGTTAGGTTTCGCTCGTGAAGATGAAATTGCGGCTGTGTTCTGCGGGTCAAAGAAAAGCCTTGCATCAGGACTTCCACTGGCCCAAGTCCTTTTTGCAGGCGTGCCAGGATTTGGCATGATCGTGTTGCCTATCATGCTCTATAATCAGATCCAGATCCTTGTTGGAGCGATCCTGGCCCGACGCTATGCAATGCGAATTTCCGACTCGTCCAAAGCTATGGGGATGGATTAACATGACAAAAGACCAGGTTCATCTTGATAACCCCGCCGAATGGTTGCGACCCCTGGATAATCAGCCACTTTCCATACAAGTCGCTGAGAAGGTGCGGCTCGCGATCCAGGAGGGATGCTGGCAAGAAGATCAACGCCTACCAAACGAAAAAGACATGGCGCAATCTCTTAACGTGTCGCGGGCCACTTTAAGAGAGGCGATCGGGATGTTGGTTTTCGCCGGCATTGTCGAGCGTCGACATGGCTCCGGAACGTTCGTGAGGGAAACACAAAGCTGCCGTTAATGGCCAGCATTTTACCCTCATTACATGCTTTAACGGTGCGATCTATGAGGACGCAAGCTGCCCATATCGCTTTGATGCGCTTGCAATAAATGCTAAAAAGTGAACGCAGATAGGTTTACCTTAACTTCAAGATCTGTAGACCGACTTACTTCATGTCTTCCAGAGTGATCCGATAGGAAGTTTGCCGAACCTGGGAATAAACTTTGCGGATAACATCGTAGATCTAGTTGCGTAAAGCGTCGAAGGCAACCAGATGCGATGATTCCGGGGCAGCGATGACACCGTATTTCTCAAGTGCGGATTTATCGATTAAAAATGGAACCGAAGTCATTAAATCGTAGCTGACAAATCGGACGCCCGTCGTTAAATCATCGAGACTTCAGCCAGGGTCTGGAAATGAAAGGGCCATTATGTTTCGCTTTTAATTGCGCCACCTTCATCATCCCAACGCTCAACGGCTTTCGCCATTGTTCGATGCTTCTTGGCGAATTGTTTCAACGCGATATTCAGTCGACCTTCGTCACATGTTCCCTCCTGAAACCGTCGCGCAAGGTAGCGTGCAGCATCGGTGCGCAATTCTTGCGTGTCGCCGGGCTTGCGAACCTCCCTGAGTAGACGCGAAATCATAGTAATGTTTCTGTAATTCAAGGCGTTGGAAGACATGGGGTCCTCCTTTGTTGCGGGCCAGGCATTCTAAGCCTGAATGACAGCGCCCGTTTCAAATGCTGTCGTGATGATCACCATGCGCTTTATGGACGGAGAAAGCAAATAAGGCTGCGATATTACCGTTCTTAGCCCAGTCTGTGCTGCGTCGTTGGAAACGGCTCCCTCTTCATATAGGCCGATGCCGCCGCACCGGCCATCAATTTTGTACGTCCCCAACTCCACCGCAATAGCTTTTGGGCGGCTTCGGGACACGAAACAGGCAGTACGGTCCAGACGAATAAGCTAGCGAAGCGGCCATCGTTGTGTGCCAGCACGGCCGCTTGATCGCCAGTCAGGGTCCCCGGAATTCTACCGACTGTAATGGGGCCATTGGCGGAAGGACCGGTTTAACGGCATAAAATTTAAATGCAGAAACAAGCATCTGCCGATCTGATTGATTGCCACTCAAGAAATAGGCAACATGATAAACTTCCAATGACCTTAGCTCGCTCTTTCGGTTCAACTATTGATGCCCCAAGGGCCGTGAGGAATATCTTTGCCGTCAACCCGCTCAAAGCCGTGTGCGCCAAAGAAATCGCGCTGCGCCTGAATGACATTGGCCGTGCCGCGTGAACGGCGATAGCTGTCAAAATAGCCCAGTGCCGATGCGAGAGCAGGCACTGGCAGACCCGCCAGTACTGCGGTCGAAACAACGCGCCTTAATGCGCCATCTGTTTCATTGATCAAGGTTGCAAAAGCTGGCGTCACAATAAGATTGGCAACGTCCGGCGCAGCTTCAAATGCACTCGCAATCTCATTAAGGAACTGGGAGCGAATAATACAACCCTCGCGCCAGATCTTCGCGATAGTGGGCATTGGTAGATTCCAGTTGAACTCCCGTGAAGCGGCAGCAAGTGTTGCAAATCCCTGAGCATAAGCGCCAATTTTGGCGGCCAGGAGCGCATTTTCCAGATCATCAATAAAGATGGCTCTGTCTTCGACGGACAATGCCGGGACTGGCGGCATTCCGAGAATTTTCTCGGCTGCGATACGCTCTTGTTTTAGCGCGGAAATACAACGCGCGGCAACAGCTGCTTCAATCGTGGTTGCAGCGACGCCCATGTTCTGCGCTTCAATTACAGACCACTTCCCGGTGCCTTTTTGGCCTGCTTTATCAAGAATAACATCAACAACAGGATTTCCGCTGACGGGATCGCTCGCGGCAAGTACCTTTTCGGTAATTTGGATCAGATAAGAGTTCAGGCGTCGCTTGTTCCACGACCCAAACACTTCACTAATTTCGCCAGCCGACATTTTAAGTCCATCACGCAGAACTCCGTAAACTTCGGCGATCATCTGCATATCGGCGTATTCAATGCCGTTGTGAATGGTTTTCACAAAATGGCCCGCACCATTTTCACCAAGCCAGGCAACACATGGTTCACCATTATATTTTGCGGCAATCGATTTGAGAACTGACTGAACGCGATTGTAAGAGTCCTCGGTGCCGCCAACCATGATCGAAGGGCCGTGTCGTGCCCCCTCTTCGCCACCTGAAACACCCATACCAATAAAGGTCAGGCCACTGTTTTTGAGGCTTTCAAAACGGCGCATGGTATCGCGGAAATTCGCGTTGCCTGCATCTATCATAATGTCACCATCAGAGAGGTGGCTGGAGAGCGCCTCCATCTGCTGATCGACGGCCTCGCCGGCTTTGATCATGATGATAATCGGGCGTGGCGGACGAATTGCAGCAATGAATTCTTCGATCGTTTCGCAAGGAATGATCTGGCTCTGTAGCTCGCCCGCTTCCTCATAAAATTTTCTGGTCGCTTCGACGGTACGATTAAATACAGCGATGCGGTTGCCCTTCTCGGCAATATTCAGCGCCAGATTCGACCCCATAACACCGAGGCCAATCAGGCCTATTTCAGCTTGCGACATTAAATTCCTCCATTTTCATTTCTTTTCCCGAAGAGTGCCGGCACCTTGCGGCGCAAGCGCGTTTCCCCATCCTGGATCAGAAACTTAGCTGAACTTTCATAGACTGACTACGATCTCCAGCTATTTCGAACGCTTTGATTGCATCCTCGTACGGATAAACAGCTGATAAGAGCGGCTTGAGGTCGACGCGCTTCGTGTTGATGAGATCAACGGCCAGACCAAACTCGCCATGGAAGCGGAATGTGCCCTTCAATTCGATTTCTTTTGCAACGATGGTATTCTGCGGAAGTGACATTTCATCGCCGAGCCCAAGCTGAACGAGAACAGAACGCGGCCTCAACACCTCAAGCCCACTGCGGATAGCTTGTTCATTGCCAGAGGCCTCAAACTGCACGTCAAAATAGCCTTTATTTGCAGCATAAGCTGCAAGGGCCTGCGGATCTTTGCGGATATTGAGAACTTTATCCGCACCAACCGCTAGAGCTTTTGTTAGTACCGCATCCATTACGTCTGTTGCCACAATCTCACAGGCACCATGTGCGCGCGCTGCAATGATGGCCAACGCACCGATCGGACCACAACCACTCACCAGGACACGCTTGCCCAACAGACTGCCTGCGCGCGCAGCCGCATGCAAAGCCACTGCAAATGGCTCAGCCAATGCTGCTTCATTGATGGAGATGTCGTCTGCGACCTTGAAACATTGCGCCTGTCGGGCAACAAGCCGCTGGCGAAATGCGCCCTGAATATGCGGCATGGGCATTGCGCTTCCATAAAAACGCATATTGATGCAGTGGTTCTGCATACCTTTGTGACAATAGTCACAATCACCACAGGGACGACTGGGTGAAACAGCAACCCGGTCACCGATGGCAAGACCGGATACGCCATCGCCCAAAGCAACAATCGTTCCGGCGACTTCGTGACCAAGCACCATGGGTTCACGCAGGCGAACCGTACCAAAGCCACCATGGTTATAATAGTGCAGATCGGAGCCGCAAATGCCGCCGGCTTCAATCTTCACTTCTACTTCACCAACCCCTGCCGTTTCAGGCACGCGTTCCTCAATACGCAAATCTTTTGCGGCATGAATGACAATAGCTTGCATGGCGTTTCCTCACACAACTGAAGTAAGTAGGTCTAACCCGGCGAAATGGGCAGCCAGATTGTCGCGCACAAGCTTGCCCATCGCCTGTCGCGTCTCTAATGTTCCTGAACCGTGATGCGGCTGAACGACAACATTATCGAGAGCAAAAAAACGCTCATCGATTTCTGGTTCATTCAGGAAAACATCAAGGCCAGCGCCCTTAATCGCTTTGTTTTCCAGCACTTTAAGAAGTGCGGCTTCATCGACAGTTGAACCGCGCGAAACATTGACCAGAATACCCTGCCTACCGAGCGCTTCTAGCACAGCGCTGTCGATCATGTTTCGGGTTGCATCACCGCCTGAAAGTGTAACAATCAAAAATTCCGACCATTTTGCCATTTCCAGAAGATCTTTGAAAAAAGGATAGGCTACACCGTCGCGTTGATTTCTGCTGAAGTAGGCAACATCACAATCAAATGCGGCCAGTCGTTTTGCAACGGCTGCGCCGATCCGGCCAAAACCGACCACACCAACACGCTTCCCACTGACGCGTGTGACCATTTCCATATTGCCTCTGGCCCATTTGCCCTCACGGACAAATTGATCTCCCTGCGGTAACTTGCGTGCAGTTGCGAGCAACAATGCCACGCCAAGATCGGCAACATCAGCGGTCAGAACATCCGGTGTATTGGTTACACGGATGCCGGCACCTCGCGCATATGCCAAATCAATCGCATCAGTACCCACGCCGTAGCAGGCAACAATTTCGAGCTTAGGGAGTGCCTGCATCAGCCTGGCTGATGCGCCGAGTTCACCACGGGTCGCGATCGCGCGAATTTCCGGCGCATGCTGTGCAATGAAAGCATTCCTATCCTGCGCTTCATAGACCTTGTGAACATGATAACAGGCTTGAAGTGCTAAAAGATCCCATTCAGGATAAGCGCCCATCAGAAGAATTTCGGGTTTTGACATAGCTTCACCGTGATAATTTGGAGGAATGTTCGTCATCGCCGCCTGACAATCAGCGGCAGCGCGAGATCAGCGACATTCTGGGCCGAGCGCTCAATATCGACGATGATCGCATCATCTTCGTCTGTCGGAAGTTCAAGTGTGTTGAACTGACTGTCAAGCAACGCGGCTGGCATGTAATGGTTCTGGCGCGCTGTCATTCGTTCAAACAGCAGCTGCCTTGGCCCCTGCAGACAAACGAATGTCAGCGGACGCCCGGCCGCCACCCGCAACCGCTCTCTGTAAACTCTGCGCAGTGCCGAACAGGACACCACCACATTTGGGTTCCAAGCGAGCCTGTTGCCGATGGCATCAAGCCATGGCCAGCGATCATCGTCAGTGAGTGCAATGCCAGCCTGCATTTTTGAGACATTGTGGGGCGAGTGAAGATCATCGCCTTCAATAAATTCTGCCTCAAGGCTAACCGCGAGAAGTCGTCCGACGGATGACTTGCCACAGCCTGAAACTCCCATCACAATAACCGGCGCCGGCGACGTTAAATCAGAGACAAGTGGTGATCCCGCCGTCAACATAAAGAGTGTGTCCATTTACAAATGACGATGCCTGCGCAGACAGAAACACCGCTGCTCCGATCAGTTCTTCCACCTCACCCCAGCGTCCTGCAGGAGTGCGGTTTTGCAGCCATGAGGAAAACTCCTCACTGTCCACAAGCGCCTGATTGAGAGGGGTTTTGAAATAGCCCGGCGCAATAGCGTTGATCTGCAAGCCATAGCGAGCCCAGTCCGCACACATTCCTCGGGTAAGGTTCTTTATAGCGCCTTTTGTTGCGGTATAGGGTGCGATCCTTGGCCGTGCGAGTTCACTTTGAACGGACGCGATATTGATGATTTTGCCTTTGCCGCGCTTAATCATAAAGCGCGCAACAGCTTGTCCGGCATAAAAGGCGCTTGAGATATTTGTCCTAAGCAACTCATCCCAGCGATCAACAGGAAAATCCTCAAGCGGCGAGCGAAACTGCATACCGGCATTGTTAATCAGGATATCAATAGGACCCTGATCTTCCTCAATTGCAGCAACGCCTTGCTGCACGCCACTGGCGTTCGTCACGTCAAACGCTGCCGTTTCTACAGAAAAGCCTTGCGCCCGCAAAAAGGCAGCCGCCGCGTCAAGTTTTGCGACATCGCGTCCATTAAGGACAACGGCGGCGCCGTGCGCGGCCAGCCCGCCAGCGATTGCAAGACCAATACCTTGCGAGGAGCCAGTGATGAGTGCGCGTCGGCCATCAAGATCAAATAATGGAAACGTCATGTATCGCGTCCTACAGATGCCAGTATCGATTTAATTTCCATAATGCCATTGCGGAGGAAAGGATCGGAGTGAATATAAAAGAACTGCACCCCTTTCGCCCGCCAGTGTGGGATTTCCTGAAGCGTTGCCAGCGTACCTGCAATCTTCCCCGCATTGCGGATTTTATCGATGGCTTCCGCGACCTTTGCCATTACCTCTTCAGGGCGTGGCTTGCCAAATGGCGGAGCCGGAGGAAACCCCATGTCCTGTGAGAGGTCACCAGGCCCAATGAAGAAGACATCAACACCTTCAACGGCAAGAATATCCTCTAGGTTGTCAATTGCCGACGTCGTTTCTATCATCGCAACGATCAGTCGCTTCGCATGGTCCGAAGGTAAAGCATAACGCACAGCATCAACGATTAACCGCGCCTGTTCCGCCGTTTCAACCATTGGAACCATAATGCCATCTGCGCCTGCATTAAGATAGCGGATGATGATAGGTCGTTCATGTGAGTGTGGGCGAACGACGGCAGCGCCGCCAACAGATCGTGTAATCTGCACCGTCGTGCGGACATCATCAAAGCCCCAGGTTCCGTGCTCACAATCAAGAAACACGGAATCGGCACCGAGCTCAATCAGACGAGCTGCCAGTCCAGTTGAAACATGATGGGGATTGAACATCGTAACGCTCGCACCAGTTGCCAGTTTACTGCGTAACACGTCACCACTCATTGGCGTGCGTCCCTGTTCTTGATCGTAGATGTATGAATAATTATCGCAGTGCCTGTATTGCAGCAGCGATACGAGTGCAGCCTTCCCGGATTACCTCTTCCGAAGTCGCAATTGAAAGCCGGAAGTATCCCGGCATTCCATATGCACTGCCGTGAAGAGCAGCGACACCGACGCTTTCGAGGAGGTAGATGATGAAGTCGAGATCAGTTTCGATCTGCTTGCCATCTGGCTTTACCTTGCCAAAAACGCCGGTGCAGTTTGGAAAAACATAGAACGCGCCGTTGGGTGACGTGCAACGAATGCCGGGAATTGCATTGAGAAGACCGACTGCAAGGTCACGCCGCCCACGATAAACGCTTGCAGCTGTCGTAATAAAAGCTTGATCGCCATCAAGTGCTTCCACCGCAGCGGCCTGACTGATCGAGGACGGGCAGGAAGACATTTGTGATTGCAGTTTATTTATCGCTGCAACAAGCTTCACGTTTCCGACACCGTACCCGATGCGCCAACCGGTCATAGCATAGGTCTTTGAGACGCCGTTGATGATAAACAAGCGCTCTTTAAGGCTCGCTTCAACAGTTGCAACGTTGTCCGGTGCGTTGCTGTCAAAAAGGACCTCATTGTAGATTTCATCGGCGAGCACCCATACATGCGGATGCCGGACAAGCACGGCCGCAAGCTGAGTGAGTTCTTCGCGCGTATAAACGGAACCGGAAGGGTTGGACGGCGAGTTGATAATCAGCCAACGTGTGTTCGGGGTAATGGCCTGTTCGAGCGCTTCCGCGGTGAGCTTGAAGCCATTTTCTTCACGGCATTCCACAATGACTGGTTTGCCATTGTTAGCCAACACCATGTCAGGATAGGAGACCCAATAAGGGGTAGGAATAATGACTTCACTTCCACGTTCAACGCTTGCCATTAGCGCCAGAAAAATAATCTGCTTGGCGCCGCCCCCAACACATATCTGATCATTTTCGTAGCAAAGGCCGGATGAACGCTTAAATTTAGCTTGAATTGCTTTGCGCAGAGCCGCCGTGCCGTTAACGGGAGTGTATTTCGTATCGCCCGACCTGATTGCTTCAATACCCGCTTCCTTGATATTGTCAGGTGTGTCGAAATCCGGCTCCCCTACGGTGAGGTCGACAATATCGCGCCCCTCCGCCTTAAGATCCCGTGCGCGCGCTGAAGCAAGTGAACTCGGAGATGGCTTGATACGATTTACCCGGGATGCAGGTTGAAACTCAATCACTGTAATGTCCTTCTGCTTTTATGGCTGGCGCTGAACCAAGCCAGCGCTCCGCTAGCCACTGCCTTGTCATGTGCTGGACCGGTGTCCTACAAAATTTCGGAAAGGAACTTTTTAGCTCGTTCACTTTTTGGGTTTGCGAAGAACTCAGATGGCGTTGCGGTTTCGATAAGACGGCCTTCGTCCATAAACCAAATGCGATCTGCGACTTCGCGGGCAAAGCCCATTTCGTGGGTGACGCAAACCATCGTCATGCCCTCACTGGCGAGCCCCTTCATAACCTGCAGGACTTCACAGACCATTTCAGGATCAAGTGAGCTTGTCGGCTCGTCAAAAAGCATGACTGGTGGCCGCATCACCAGAGCCCGCGCAATTGCTACACGTTGCTGCTGACCGCCTGAAAGTTGGAGGGGATAGGCGTTTGCCTTATGCGCAAGGCCAACACGGGTCAACAGCTCCGTCGCCCGCGACTGAGCTTCTGCCTTTTTGGCCTTTTTCAGTTCCAAAGGTGCAAGAGTGAGGTTCTCCAGCACGCTCAGATGAGGAAATAGATTGAACTGCTGGAAGACAAAGCCGATATGCGTGCGCAGCTCATCAATATTGGTAGACCGCGCATTTACATTCACGCCATCAACCTGAATTTCCCCTGACTGGATCGCTTCAAGACGGTTTATCGTCCTAATCAGAGTTGATTTACCAGAACCGGATGGTCCACAGATAACAACAACTTCCCCGCGGCTGACACCAGCGTTGATGTCATCGAGTGCCTTATACTCGCCGTACCATTTGCAGACGTTCGAAAATTTTATCATACCGTTGCACTTTCGACTGTCGACGTGGCGCCAGAACGCTTGTCATTGATTTTATTCTCGGCAAACTTCGCGATAGATGTCAGCGTGAAGTTCAAAACAAAGTAGGTCAGTGCCAGCAGGCCAAATACTTCAAAAGGCTTGGTCAACAGGACATTGTTGATCTGGTCTGCAGCAAAAGTTAATTCCTGCGTTCCAATGATATAGGCCAGTGAAGTTTCCTTAACCGTCGAGACCAACTGATTGAGCATGCTCGGGAGCATGTTGAAGAGTGCCTGAGGAAGAATGATCACCCGCATAACTTTTAGATACGGCAGCCCCAGAGTTCTTCCTGCCTCGTACTGGCCAGCAGGAAGTGCTTGAATTCCAGCGCGTATAATCTCCGCAAGATATGCACTTTCATAAAAGGCAAGCGTGACAATCATGACGACATAACCAGGAACGGAAGCACCGGTAACAAGGGGAATAAGAAAATAAGCCCAGAAGATGAACATCAGTAGCGGCACGCCGCGCACGAAGTAGATGACAGCGATAGCCGGCAGTCGAACAGCTGCGAAAGGACTAAGCCGGGCAAGAGCGAGCAGAATGCTTAACGGCAGTGCCAGCAATATGCTGCTTATTGCCATTCCCAAAGTTGCAGCGAGCCCACCAATAGGACCATGTGGATAGGAGCCAATGAGAAGCAAAAGCCAATTGTTTTGAATGATTTCAAGCATCTCAGCCAGCCTTTACGGATGCTGGGTCTGTGCGCACGACAGTAGAATAGCGATGCGCAAGGACACTACCACCCCACATGATTAATAGCGAGAACACGAGATAGAACACGGTGATGACGACATAGATTTCAAATGTTTTGAAGGTGTAGTTTTCGATCTCACGACCCGCAGCCGTAAGCTCTAGGACACCAATTGCCATAGCCAGGCTGGTGTTTTTGAACATCAATACTGTCTGACTGACCAGTGGCGGTACTGCGATGCGAAATGCCTGAGGCAGGATAATGCGTCGCAATGTCGATATGTAGTTTAGCCCAAGCGCACGGGCAGCTTCTGTCTGGCCTGCCGGTATCGAGCGAACGGCGCTACGCAAATCTTCGGAAATGTAGGCCGATCCGACCAGACCGATCGCGATCATCGCCATCAGGAATTCAGCATTGTGGTCATAAAGCCAGTTCGTCACAGATTGTGGCAGAAGGGCCGCAACACCGAAATACCAAAACAGGATATGGACCACCATCGGAACGTTTCGGTGGAAAGCCACATAAACGGCGACAAAATTGTCCGCAATCCACCAGCCCGTGAGCCGAAGACCTGTCAGAACACTGCCGACAAAGAATGCAAGCAAAAGCGAAGTCAGCGTGAGCAAGACTGTCGTCGAGAAGCCGGAGACGAGAAGATTAAAGTATTGTTCCTGGAAGATAATACCAAGATCGAAATTGTACTGCATGGCCTCATCTCACTTTGTGATGGCCTTCCCGGTAAGTACGCTTTGCAGAGCAAAGCGAAAACTCATTTAAGAAACAGCCCACATTGTGGGCTGCTATCGGAGCAAACGAATTACTCCTTGATTTCCTCAATCTTGAATTCCCGCTTCAACCCGCCAAACGACGTTTCAGCGCCAAACCACTTATCAAAAATCTGGTCGAATTTTCCGGAAGTTTCGAGATCAGACAGAACCTTATTCACATGGTCCTTGAATACATCTTCCCCCTTTTTGATACCAAGACCCCATGGTTCAGCAAACAGAGCAGGTTCGAGAATAGTAACTTCGACGCCACCATCTTTCTTCGCAGCATCGCGTAACTTTATATGCGCCATCTCAGAGGACACCATGCCACTCACCTTCCCTTGCTGAACTGCAAGAAACGCGCTCGCGCCATCCTTGAAGGTCAGGACATTCACGTCTTTTATATGTTCACGCGCGCCGCGCTCCGAACTAGATCCGCGAACGGCACTCACACGCTTGCCCGCCAATTCGTCAGAGGATTTCAACCCGGAATCGGCACGAACAAGGATTTTCTGCATGCTGACAAAATGCTGGTTGGAATAGTCAATCTGCTGGGCACGTTCAGGGTTCCAGCCAAGATTGGCAGCGACAAGATCGACGCGGCCTGCAATGAGTTCCGGGATGCGGGCCTCAACTGAAATCAGCTTCAACTCAAGTGGCACGCCGAGACTGTCAGCAATTGCCTGACAGATATCAACTTCATATCCAACAACCTCACGTGTTTTGCCGTCCTGGAAACTAAAAGGCTCAGAAGTACCGAGTGTCCCGCAGATAAATTTGCCGCGTTCCTTGACGTCTTTCACGACGTCCGCGCTTGCGGAGGTCACAACAGCTGCGCCAGCCACAAAGACACAGCCCGCAAGCAACACCGATTTCAGATAAGTCATGTCATTCCCCATTTGTTAAATTTCCGAGGTCGAATTTATTATTCCTCGGTTTAAAACGGCTCGATCAGGCACCTATCACAAAGCCCTTATCACGGAGCTTGTCTTCTAGATTGCTGACTTCGATAACCGATTTTCCAGCCTTGTAAGCTGCAATATATTCAGCCTCGTTTTCTTCACGTAGCCGGGATTGCTCCACTACGTTTGCAACCTCGGACTTACGGACAACCACGACGCCATCTGCATCACCAGAAACCACATCACCCGGGTTAATCGTTTCTCCTCCGATAATGATTGGCTGATTGATTGCCCCCAAGGTTTCCTTGACCGTACCTTTAATCGAAACACTGAGCGAGAAGACCGGAAAGCCAAGCTTCCGCAATTGCCCGGTATCGCGCACACCGGTATCGGTGACAAGGCCACCGATCTTCGCTGCCAAACATGCATTCGCGAGCACATCACCGAAAGAGCCCGCCTCCTCGTATTCGCCAGCGGAGACTACGATGATATCGCCTGGCGATGCATAAGAGATTGCCACCTGCAGCATAATATTATCGCGAGGAGCACAGCTAACGGTGAATGCCGGTCCGCAAAGCTTCATGGCAGGATCAACCGGTTTGATCCGCGATGACAACGCACCACGCCTTCCTTGTGCTTCATGGATCGTAGCGGGTGCATATGCACTGAGCGCAGACACCAAGGTAGCGTCTGGGCGATCGACCAATCTGTGAAGATGGACCATTGTTCCTCCAAAAAATCTGCTTTTTTGCTTTTAGGGTTTATTGCTTGAAGGAATATATTGCGCATTAAAATCAATCAAATATATAATGCTAATATGATTCATAAAGTATTTTTATATTACTAGGTTTCAATAGATCCCGCATCCAGTGGATGGGCGCGACGTACCGCTGTCACTGCTATCGCATAGGAGTTCGCATGATCCTGACTGTCATCCGGATGCGCTATTTTGTAAGCATCGCAGAGCATGGCTCGCTCACAAAAGCTTCCGCCGAACTTGGGATTGCGCAACCAGCTCTTAGTCACCACATTCGCCTTCTTGAAGACGAGCTGAATGTGAAGCTGCTAACGCGCACTGCCCGTGGAATGGTGCTCACTGAGGCTGGTGATACGCTACTTGTTCACTGTCAAAGCATCCTTCACGCGCTAGAGCGTGCAGAGAATGCGACACGCGAGAAAGCTTCTGTCCCCTCTGGCGACGTAATTTTGGGGGTCGTGAGTTCGATTGCCCCTATTTTGGCACCTCCTCTCATCAAGGTCTGCCGAGAAAAATATCCGCGCTTGCGTCTTATTTTACGCGAAGGTGACAGCCAGACGCTGAAAAGCGGGCTTGAAGCCGGCAGCTACGACATTGTTGTGAACCTTTCAGACGTCGCAGGAAAGGATGCGCCATTGGCCTTCAGGGAGGGCCTATATGTCCTTGGGGCAGCTGGCTATTTCAAAGGAAAAAGCCCGCAGATTGAGCTTCAGAACCTCGCAGATTTGCCGCTGATTTTACCGTCGAGGAAGCACGCCATACGTATTTTGATGGAGCGTGAAGCCGAAAAAGCCGGCTTCAGTCTGAATGTCTCACTTGAAATAGAAGGTGCAGGTAGCATCAAAGCCGCAGTGCGTGCTGGCTTGGGCATGACGGTCATGGGCTGGAGCCTGACAGAACCGGAAAGTACACCTCACAACTATTCGAGCGCACTAATCTCAAAGCCTGCACTTTATAGAAAATTTGCTATGTTCACGGCGCAACGTAGCCGGACAAGCAACGCGGTTTTGGCTGTACAAAACCAACTCAAGCAACTCGTCAGCGATTTCTGCCAAAATGGCCATTGGAAACTCGATTAACTTGAACCGCCAGGGCGATGACTTTACCCCCCGGCTTCGAGCCGTCAGTTAATGTACACATCGCCGCGTGAGCATCGAACGGACGAAAACACCGAGCTGCGCTATTTGCGGTGCGCATCTCCATTGCCATCACCCCCCATCACTACAGCCTCTGCCAAGATATGGAGATGTTGCCCCGGATTGAGACCGGGGGATCAGTCTCAATCCAAAGCAATTCCGTACCACCAGCATCCGATACCTACGGTTTAGTGCACCGATCCTCGTTCTTATAAACCACAACATAACAGGCCTTGCGTACCCAGCGACTAACGTGCTCCGCGCACGAAGCTTTCGCCCAGTGCTTGTGGAAGGCTTGCTTTGCGACCAGCGATCAACAGCACCAGCATCACCATGGCAAATGGTAACATCTGAATGACGTCTGTTGGCACGTTGACACCGGCGACCTGTAAGGCTGTTGCCAGCGATAGGCTGGCACCGAACAATAGTGCGCCGCCCAATACCCATGACGGTCTACCCCGCGCCAGCATTGCTAGTACGATGGCGATGAAACCATTGCCATGGCTCATGAACGGAATGAATACGCCAGCAACTGCAACAGACATGAAAGCACCACCGAGACCGGCCAGTGCGCCCGTCATCAGCACAGCAACGCTTCGCGTTCGGACAACATCCACACCGGTCGCATCGAGCGCAGCCGGTTTATCGCCTGCCGCCTGCAAGGCAGTGCCGAGATGCGTCATACGATAAATCCAGGCGAAAACCGCGACAAGGACGACAGCTACATAAACGATCGGATTGTGATTAAACAGGATCGGTCCAAGAACCGGAATTTCGACCAAAGGCCAGATAGACCATTTCGGCGCCCCGTCCAGGCGTGGATACGTTTGCGAAAACTGTACGAAATGCAGGAGCGCGGTCATGCCTTGAACTGCCAATGTCAGAGCAATACCGATGACGATCTGATTGAGGCCTAGCCGCACACAAAACAGCACCATGAACGACGCGACGAACGCGCCCGCAGCGATACCGCCTACAAAGCCGAGCCCCATGCTGCCGGTGGTCCACGCCGCAAGAAAACCGGCATAGGCACCGGCCAGAATCATGCCTTCCAGCCCGATATTGAGTACGCCTGCCTTTTCCGACAATTGCTCTCCCAGTCCTGCAAGCAAAAGCGGCGTGCCCGCAGCGATTGCACCGAGAAACAGCGTGATGATGAAACTTTCCGTAAAAAGTGCCATGTTCTTCTCCTTCTCAGATCTTGGCTCGGTAACGGCGGTTCTTGTCAAAATATTCCGCCAACGCCAAAGTGATCAGCAACAACGCCACGATAACTAGCGAGAAAAAACTCGGCACACCGAGCCGGCGTGCTGCACTTTCCCCACCGATCGTGAGCGCGGAAAACAGGAAGACATAAGCGATGGAACCAAAGCCGTTGAGCCGCGCAAGGAAAACCAGCGGTACCACCGTCAGGCTATAGGCCGGATTCCAGTCCGCGCGGACATTGCCTTGCGTACCCAGAATGTCGACCGCGCCCGACAGCCCCGCAAGGCCTGCCGAAATGGCGAAGACGGCTATGGTCAGTTTGGGGACCGAAAGTCCCGCGTGAACAGCGGCACGTGGATTGGCCCCGACCAGTCGCAATTTCATTCCAAACGACGTTTTCGTCATCATCAGATGCATAGCTATGATAACGACGAGACCGATGATCAGGCCAGACGAAATGGTGGTATCAAACAACTTCGGCAAGCGCGCATCCACAGGAAGTGTGCGCGTTTGCGGAGTGGTGGTCGCGGGATCAAGAAAAGCGAGTTTCACCAGCACATTGGCCAGCGAAACGCCGAGGAAACTCATCATCAGCGTGGTAATGATTTCATTGATGCCGTGCCATGCCTTGAGTATTGCAGGCAACAGGCCCCACACCGCACCAACCGCCAAACCAATCACCAGACCGACAGCGAGGTTAAGCCAGATTGGCAGCCCCGCCGTGTACAAAAGCGGCGTCGTGGCCGCAACAATCACTGCAGCCAGCAGAAACTGTCCGTCACCGCCAAGGTTCCAGATTCCAGCACGGAAAGCCACAATCAAGCTTGCCGCAATCAGGAGAAACGGCCCCATACGTGTCAGTGTTGCCGAAAGGCCGGAAGGCGACATAATTCCCCGCTCGACCACATAGGCATAGTAACTTAGCGGATTGACGCCCATAGCAAGCAGGATCAGTCCACCCAAGACAAGGGCTGAGATCAGCGGTCCAACGCTTACGGCAAGGATTCTGCCCCATGCGGAAAATGGCGGACGCGTCATCTGTCCAGCTATTCTGGCCGTGCCGGCTTGCTGATCGCTCATTCTTCTTCTCCGGTACTCATCATGCGGCCGATTGCATCGCGCGCGCCTAATCCATTTTGGACCGTGCCGAGCAGTCTGCCCTGGTCGATTACGGCTATTCTGTCGGCAAGCTCCAAAAGCTCGTCCAGATCGGTTGAAATAAGCAACACTGCCTTGCCAGCATCTGCGGCATCGCCAATACGCCGGCGGACCGCGCGAATGTTTTTTACGTCGAGCCCATATGTCGGCTTTGCAAAAATCACCGCTTCGGCTGTGCCTGTCAGTTCACGCGCCAACAATACCTTCTGGATGTTACCGCCCGACAAGGTGCCGACCGGCGTCTCAACATCCGGCGTTCGGATATCGAAATTGCGTACATGTTCCGCAGCTTGCGCGCGGATATGCTGCGGCTTTTCCAGCCCTTTGCGCCAAAACGGCGCAGCGCCGATGTCCTTTAGGAGAAAATTTGTGGCAACCGCGAATGCACCCACCGTCCCCTCTCCGAGACGATCATCCGTCACGTAACGCAATCCGGCCATGCGACGCTCGCCCACCGAAAGCGCACCGATCTCGGTCCCGTGTAAGCAAACACTCCCAACCGACGGCAATTGTCCAGCAAGCGCCTCTGCAAGCTCCTTTTGACCGTTGCCGTCAATCCCGGCAATTCCGAGCACTTCGCGGGAGCGGATTGTCAATGAAACATTCCGAAGGGGGATGCGTCCTGCGATGGAATTAAGCTTATCGACGCTGAGGACCGTCCCACCAAGCTCACGACTGATCCGTGGCTCGGATTCACCCTCGCCCGTAACAGCATTGCCAAACATGAGTCGAATGATATTAGCAGTATTTTCCGCGTCGGTATGGGTTTGCAACTCTTCAGGCGTGATAGCGCCTGCATTCTTACCTAGGCGCAGCACGGAGATGCGGTCGCCATAGGCAAGTGCTTCATTGAGCTTGTGGGTGATAAATATGACGGCCAATCCTTCCGCAACGAGCCGCCGCATTAGCTGCCCCAGCGACACCGCCTCGTTGGGGGTCAGCATGGCTGTCGCTTCGTCAAGGATCAGGCATCGGCTGCCGCGCATCAAGGCACGCAGAATTTCTACCTGCTGGCGTTCTCCAAGCGACAGGCTTGAAACCAGCGCAAAGGGATCGACCCGCAATCCCACGCGGCTCGCCGTTTCGTTAATGCGCTTTGCAACGCCGCTGCGATCCGGTTTCCGCCACCAGGTCCCGCCCAGCGTAAAATTGTCGACAACCGTCAAACTCGGTACCAGCATCGAATGCTGGAACACAGTGCCCATCCCCAGCGACAAGGCATGGCGGGGCGATGTAATGTTTACCTTCGTACCATCTACCTCGATCCAGCCGTCGTCGGGCTGTTGAAGACCTGCCAACATGCCAACGAGTGTGGATTTTCCCGCGCCGTTTTCGCCCAACAGAACATGGACCTCCCCCGGCCAGACATCTGTACTGACGTTATTATTGGCGACGACGCCGGGAAAGCGCTTGGTTATGCCGCGCAAAGCGACAAAGGGCACGCCCGAAGAACTGACCGGAGAACTTTTTGCCTGTGATGAAAGAGGGACTACTTTTTGTGTTGTCACCTGCATCAAACTGTCCTTCATGGAAGCCGGCTCGTCGCGACCGGACGGATCACGATTATGCCCGGAAGCAACGAGACGGGTATTCGAGCGCTGTACGTTGTATCGGTCGCACATTGTCGCTCTCACTGCTTGGTCCAGGCATCGAACGTTTCAGAAGCTGTTACAGATTTCTGGGCCGATGCTTGAATAAGCTGGTTACTTGGAAGCGACCGTTTTGACCAACGCATGCACGCTGTCGGCATCGAACTTCGGCTCAACCTTGATCTCGCCGGAGACAATCTTGGCCTGAAGATCTTCGATCTCCTTCCACACATTGTCCGGAATGTTTTTGGTCTTCAAAAGACGCAAGCTACCGTCATCCAGTTTGATATTATAGTTGTGGCTCCCATATTTGCCGCCTTTGAGATCCTCGATCATGGCCGCATAAACGGGCTGCAAATCCCAGATGACGGAGGACAGAAGAAAGCCCTTGTCGATCGAACTCTTGTCGCCGATGACGTCGATGAAATAGGCCTTGCCACCATCCGTGGCCGGCGTTGTCTCGACGGCTTGCAGCATGCCAAAGCTGGAACCGTTGCCCTGTCCAAAGATAACATCAGCGCCGGAAGCAATGACGGTTTCGGTCACGCGCTTGCCACCTGCGGCATCGGCATAGGCAGCTGGTCCGATGACGGCATAACGAACTTCAACCGCTGGGTTTTCAGCCTTCACACCCTGCGCGAAAGCAACCGACATGTTGTTCCACGATGGCGGCTCACCCGAAACGACGATACCGACGATCTTCGTACGGCTGACTTTGGCGGCGAGACGACCGGCGAGATAAGCACCATCGCTGCCAGCGGCGGTGTAATCGGCAACCTTGCCTGCGGAAAGCTTATCTGGGCTATCGACAATCGCGACAGGAATCTTCATTTCCTCGCCGATTTCCGGAGCGGCGGTGTTGTAGCCAGAGGCATGCGCGATCAGCAAGCCAGCGCCATCTTCAGCGAGTTCGCGTAGCGTTGGACGCACATCGCCATAGCCGAGGTTTTCCGCAACCACGACCTTGATACCGGCAGCCTCGCCCGCGGCCTTTGCCGCTGCAACGCCTTGCTGGTTCCAGCCCATGTCAGTTCCCATTTCCGGGGCCAGAATAGCAATTGATTTGATATCTTCCGCCAATGCAGCATTGGCCATCCAACCACTTACTGCAAGAGCAAGCACAGTTTTACTTACTGCACTGATTCCCATTTTTTTCATTATATCGTTCCCTATTGTAGATTTTTGTTGACTATTTTTTACCTCCCGGTTGAACTCTTCAGTACAAATGGGAGCAATGTTTGCAAATGCGAATTCACCTTACCTTTCTTGCTACGGCATTTCTTAGTTTGAATTCAGCTAATTCTGCTATCAGTGAACCAAATCTCGACATTACCGTCGAGAACAGTGGTAAGACTTCACTGGTTTGCTCGGCCGCTTTCGCGCACTGGTTCTCTGCTGATCTCGGTGAAGTTAAGCCTGGAGCAAGCCGCTCATTCAGTTTTGGCGTCGATGTGAAGACGGGCAATGTCTTCCAGTTGAATTCGGTAGGTGACAAAATGGCCGTGCAGCGCATCTGGTGCGGGCACAAGGGTGATGACTGGTCAACACGCGCCGAAATACCCATGGAGCGTCGCGCAGGCGTTACACCGAAAGCTGTGCATCTGGTCTGCGAGGCGGGCGTCAATGCGACCCGATGCGCCGCCCCATAGCGTCGCTCGAACAAGCCCTGGATTGGGCGAATTGCCAATCTGTTACAGCCCTGCATCTGACCCCTCCATTTGGAACGAAGCGGGTCGCAAACGCAGATCACCGAAAGATCTCTGCTGCCCATGAACCTCACCCCGATTGACAGTGCGAGAATACGATAGCATGATCATACCGTAATACAATATTGAAAATCGAGTAACGGTGAATTTGCAGAAATCCTTGTATCCATTTGGGTATAAAGGACAATTTCAGAAACGCCGGCAGTCCAGCAATTACAAGAGAGAGAAAATGCACACAGCAATTGTTACCGGGGCGAGCCGCGGGTTGGGGAAAGCTTTCGCGATCGGACTAGCAAAAGACGGATTTGCACTTAGTCTTTGCGCCCGCGATGCGGCTGCTCTTGAAGAGACAGCGGAGGCTGCTCGCGCCTGTGGCGCGCCGGAAGTCGTCGTCATTGCCGCCGATCTTTCGCAGCCTGGTGCAGCAGAAAAAGTCGTTGCAGATACTCTCGCCGTCTCTGGTCGGATCGATGCGCTTATCAACAACGCGGGCGCAACGAAACGCGCCGACTTCCTGTCGCTTACAGACGATGACTTTCTCGAAGGCTTTGCGCTGAAGTTTCATGCCACTGTGCGCTTTTGTCGAGCCGCATGGCCTTCGCTAGTCGAAAGCAAAGGCAGCATCGTGAATATATCGGGCGTTGGCGCACATACGCCAGAACCCGATTTCGCAATTGGCGGTTCGGTCAATTCGGCACTTATCAACTTTACAAAGGCGATTGCAAAGCGCGCCCAAGGCACCGGGATGCGGATCAATACACTTTGCCCCGGACATATCGTGACTGACCGGCTGCTGCGTCGAATTGAGACGCTGGCAAAGGAACGTAATATCCCTGTGGATGCGGCGCGTGATGCGCTACGCGAAGCCCAAGGAATCCAGCGCTACGGAGAAGCAGAAGAAGTTGCCGACGTTGTGCGCTTCCTGTGCAGCCCAGCCGCCAGCTATGTGCACGGCACTGTCATCAATGTCGATGGTGGAGCGACGCCGGGAATATGACCCCGGCGTCAAACTTTCGGTTTAAGAAGCGCTGGCCTCCTCGGCCAATCGCTCACGCAGAATGGCGATTGCGACTTTTCCCGCATTCATGACGTGATAGGCCGCGGCTTTGCGGGCTTGTTTGCCGCGCCTTGCTGCAAGATGCCCAACGACCTCTTCCAGCTCGGTAAGGCTTTCGCGCGTTCTGCCCGGTGCGCCGAGCGACGTTGCGCGCAGAACCATGACACGGGCGTTTAGCGAAGACAGCGTATGCCCCAGCGCCTCATTGTGCGCCCCATAGATCAGGCATTCATAGAAGGCGTTTTTCGCCGTCAGCCGCTCCAGAGGATCAGTGATCTTGTCGCTATTCTTCAGTATTTCGAATGCTGCCTTTAGGGCAGCGATGTCATCATCTGTCGCATTTTGGGCGAACAGCTCACAGGCGAGACCTTCAAGTTCGACACGAACCTGATAGATACCCTCGGCCTGTTCGGGCTTCAGCCTTGCAACGATGGGACCGCGATGCGGCACCACTTCCACTAGGCCTTCACTTTCGAGCTGGCGTAGCGCTTCGCGCACAGCTGTGCGGCTCACGCCGGTCATTTCGCACAAATCACGTTCCGTGATACGCTGCCCGGCGGTGAAATATCCAATCGCAATAGAATTACGGATACTTTCCGTAACGCTATGACGAACAGGCGCGGCAGCCTTTATCACTTTGAAATCAATAGGTGGGGTTTTTCCGTTCATTAATATCGCCATAAGTTTGTGCCCCCATAAGCGAAAAGCGGGCATATTACCGTATTACTATACGATAACTGCACTTTTTGAAAGCATGCCACTATGCGCTCTGCCCATTTTAGGTGCACAACGTTACGCGGATGCCTCTTCAATCACCGACATTGCCGCAGATACGCCTGCGCCAATGTCGATATTGGGAGCCCCTGCGGCTTTGAGACCGCCTGCAATTGCTGCAACCGAAACCAGCGAATAGGTCGGCCGTGCCGTTGGCCCCATATGTCCGATACGGATTAGCTTGCCGAGCGTTTCACCACGCCCGGAAGAAAAGACGACACCGTAACGCTCTCGGATCGCCGACCGCAGTTTGGCTTCATCCACTCCTTCCGGGATGGCCACAGCCGTACAGGTCGGCGACGCAATTTCTTCCCGTGCGGCCCATAGTTTCAGACCGGCGGCTTGAATGCCTGCCCGGCATGCTTTTGCGGTCCATGCGTGACGCGCCCATACCGCCCGTTCGCCCTCTTCCAGATAAAGGTCAAGCGCCGCATCCAGCGCGTTGATTTCGGAAACAGATGGCGTGAACGGAAATGGCATATGTGCTTCATGAGCACGTTTCCAATCAATGATCGACAGGATGGAAGCCGTCGGCGCATTGGGATTGGCGGCGATTTTCTCCCAGGCAGCGTCGCTGACATGTAGGAGAGTCAATCCTGGCGGGCAGCCAAGACATTTGTTAGGGCCAGTCACGAACACATCTGCATGCGCAGTTTCAGGCAACACGTCCATGCCGCCGAAGGCCGACACGGAATCAACAATGAACAATTTACCAGCGGCCTGAACAACGGCTCCGATTTCCGCAACGGGATTGACTGTACCAGATGGCGTATCGTGGTGGCAGATCGCCACAATCGCCACATCAGGGCGCTTTTTGAGGAAATCAGCCACCAATTCAGCGCTCAGCACCTCATTATAAGGCACTTCGAGATCGACCACTTCCTTTGCATAACGCGCAGCCCAGGCGCCGAAGCCTTTTCCATAAACGCCCGAAACGAGATTGAGTACAACATCATTTCTTGCAATCAATGAGGCGGCTGCCGCTTCCAGCCCCAAAACAGGCTCTCCATGCAGAATAACCGGCGGTGTTTTGGTATGAAATACGCGCTGCACCTTTGCATTCACAGCCTCGTAGAATGCAAGAAACGCCGGGTCATAATCATAGAGAACAGGACGCGACAAGGCTCGCAGCACAGCCGGATAGGCATCGACTGGACCAGTGGTCAGCGTAAAAATCGGATCAACAATTTTTCCTGCATTCATTTCGGTCTCCCTTAATTATAATTTATTTTGATGCGCTAGTTGGCTCGCGCCAAATTGAGAAATGATGTTGCGTCGATTGCGTCCTCTATCCCTTCAAGAGTAGCGATCAATGCCCCCGCGTCGATTTCGATCCCGCGCCAGTCAATCTGCGTTCTGAATTTCTGCACCAGTTCGGCGTTGCTCATCGGATGAGCAAGTCCACCTTTGGCGCCGTCGATCTTGCACACCAATTTGCGCCCATCTTGCAAGAGAACGCTAACCTCCACCGCCTCAAAGGAGAACGACGGATCATCGACAAAAGCCAGCTTTTTGCCCAGCGCCTTCAGTTCAGGATCGGCTACGGCAGCATCGGAGAACGCCCACAGATCTGCTTTTCCCCACAACAAGCTGACGGCAACAGCATGTTGGGCGCTGACCTGCGCCAGCCTGCCAGTGGTAACGTGGGGCCTATCCGTACGCTGGCGCAACAGCGGATTTCCAGTCAGGATCACAGCAGCAATCGTATCAGCCCGCAGGCCACCTTCACCGTGCAATTTAAGGCAGGCTTCAATCACCGGATTGAGGACAACACCGCACGGATAGGGCTTGAACGTATTCTTCAAGATTTCCCAATCGCCACCAAGTCCGCCGATCAGTGCTTCATAATCGGGGGCATCAGAATGCAGGGCCAGAAAGCCACGCGCTCCCTCTAGTGGCTCAGCCGGGCCCGTATAGCCATCAGATGCCAGCAAAGCGGACATGAGGCCTGATCGTGCCGCCTGCCCCACTGAAAGGCTTTTGGACATCGTACCCAAGGTCTCGACGGAACCGGAAGCCTGCGCCAGAGCATGACCCAAAGCATCGACGAGTTGCGACGCAGAAAGCCCCAACAGTCGACCCGCCGCCAATGCTGCGCCAAAGGTCCCTGTGGTGGAGGTGATGTGCCAGCCGCGTGCGTAATGAACCGGGTACAGCGCATTGCCCAACCGGCATGTGACTTCCGTGCCAAGCACGAAGGCTTCTATCAACGCGGTGCCCGATACTGGACGCCCCTCCCCAGCCATCGCTTCTGCCAGCGCCAAGACAGCCGGCGCAACCGGTGCCGAGGGATGAATGACCGTCGGCACATGGGTATCGTCAAAATCAAAAATATTGGAGGACGCAGCATTGATATAGGCAGCCCAGAGTACATCGGCGCGTTCGGAGCGCCCAATGATGCTTGCTTTTGCGGGACCTGAGAAAGCTGGCAGCAATGCCACCAGCTTTTTTATCGCAGCTTCATTCGAACCGCCTATGGCGGTGCCGACTATATTGAGCAAGGAGCGTCGTCCTGCAACGAGCACTGCTTCAGGCAAAGCATGCGTCGCATGGACAAACTCCGCCAGAGTGAGGCTTAAACCCTTCATGTCACCTGCCAGCAGCTTTGCCGCGCACCTCGGCGCCCGCCCATTTTTCAAGCGGGCGAATAATTGCGGTCATGTCGGCATCCGCTCCAAGCTCGGCCTTGGTGATCGAGAAGAGCATACGCACCGCGTTGCCGACCATCATAGGCACACCGAGCCGTTCAGCTTCTTCAAGGCACAAACGAATATCCTTAAGCGACAACCCGATTGCAAAGCCAAAATCAAACCCGCCTGGCAGCACGAAGCGGGGGAGTTTATCTGCGCTGGCGGAAGTGCGGCCCGAACCGGCATTGAGGACTTCAATCATCACATCGGCATCAAGACCGGCCTTGGCGCCCATCACCATGGCTTCGGAGGTAATCGCAAGTGCGGCAGCAGAGCAGATATTGTTGATCAGCTTCATCACCTGCGCCTTGCCTGGTTCCTCGGCGACGCGGATCACCTTACCAAGCGCGAGCAGCATCGGCTCGACGACAGAAAAATGCGGCGAAGGACCTGCGGCCATCAGCGCAAGCGTTCCTTTCTTGGCGCCTGCGACGCCGCCAGAAACTGGGCTATCGATCAGAGCGATTTGCGCGGCCGACAATATTTCTTCCAGATCCATTTCCGCCTTCGGTCCGGTGGTCGACAGATCTACAACGCGCTTAACGACACCGGGATTGGCAGCAATGCTGCGACCAACGGCAATCACTACTTCAGGCGTCGGCAAAGAGAGGAAAATCGTCTCTGTGCGTGCGGTTAATTCGCCGATCGTGTCAGCTGCTTGCGCTCCTACGGCAATCAAAGCGGCTACGGCCGCTTCGGCGCGGTCATTCACGGCAAGGCTGTAACCTGCGCTGATGATACGCTCCGCCATCGGGCGTCCCATATTGCCAAGGCCGACAAAACCGACTTCGCTCATTCCACTCTCCTTTTATTGCGGTCAGCACTTATGCAAACGACCAGCCATTATCTACCGGTATTGCCGCACCGTTAACTCCTTCGCTGGCAGCGCCACAAAGGAACAGCGCCAAAGCAGTCACCGTCTCCATCGGAATAAATTTTCCACCCGGTTGACGGGTTGAAAGAAAAAGTCGCGTCGCTTCATCGGTGGTGATGCCTTTTTCCGAAGCCAGCACTTTGATGCGGTTAAGTGCGGAATCGGTTGCCATAAGTCCGGGGCAGATCGCGTTGCAGGTGATCGATGTGGAAGCCAGTTCAAGCGCCACTGTCCGCGTCAGGCCGATCATCGCATGTTTGGTGGTGACATAATCCGCGCGACCCGCGAGTGCGATGAGACTGTAAACTGAGGCCATATTGATGATCCGACCCCACCCCTGCGCCTGCATACCGGGCAGGCAGTTACGAATTAGCCGGAAGGGTGTCGAGAGATTAACCTCGAGTGCCTTGTCCCAATCGGAGTCAGCCAGCGCCTCGACTGGCGACATCTTGCGAAGAACCGCATTGTTGATCAGAATATCAATACCGCCCAACTGGTCACGGGCAGTTGCTGCAAGATGATCGACTGCCCCGACCTTAGAAAGATCCACCACCAACGAGCCAACTGTCTGTCCTGTTTCCCGGCTCAATGCGCTTGCGGCATCGCTTACTTCGGGCTGAATATCGGTGAGGAAAATGTGATCACCAGCCTTCGCAAAGCTACGGGCCAGTTCCAGACCTAAGCCGAGAGCCGAACCGGTGATTAGAACACGACGTCGTGTTGCAAACGTCATCGCGCCAGCTCCGCCCAAGTCAAACGCGGTGCAACATCAAGGCGGACAACAATGCCTTCCAATTCCGCCGAAGGTGATGAATAGGCACGCATTACTGCGGGGTCATGGCCGGGAACAATATGATCAAGGCTCGGCGCAAGTTCGTTCAGCCGGGCATAGCCGCGGATGAGAGATGCCTCGTCATAGAGCACAGGAAATGGATTGCGGCGCTCCATATTGGCGTAAAAATGGGTAGCATCAGAAGCAAGAACCACCCAGCCCCGGGCGGTATAGACGCGAACCACTTGCAATCCCGCACTGTGGCCAGGCACGGCATGAAGCCAGAAACCAGGCGAGAGCTCATGGTCGCCCCGGTGAAACGCTATCCTGCCCGCATAGAGGCTACGAACATAGGCCACAATGTTTTCTACATCGAAAGGAGCGCGCGCTTTCGTGTCGCACATGCAGGGGCCTGTGGCATGTCCCGCTTCATCAACTTGCAAATGAAAATGCGCAGCCGGGAAATCGCCAAGCGTTCCTGCGTGATCATAATGGAGATGCGTCAGCACAACCTGCGACACATGGTTTGCATCGACGCCAAGAAGCGCAAGGGCATCGACTGGTTTGCGTAGCAGGGTCCGGCCACGCGCATCGGCTGCATCCTGCCCAAAGCCAGTATCTATCACGAAGACCTCGTCGCTGCGCCGGGCAAGCCAGACGAAATAATCGAGATCAGCGCCCGACTCATGTGGGTCGGAAACATGAAGAAAATTGTCATTCACAGTCCGTCCGCCATGTGTGGCGTAACGCAAAGCATAAAGCTCGAAGGGCGCTATTTTCCCGTCAGTTTCGGCTATCGGTTCTGCCATGATCCTCCCGCCCCAAAGCTTATTCAACGTCGGCGCGTCAAACAATTTTATCCCAGCCTACAGTATGACCGTAATCTTGTCATACAATCTATTGACAGGTCAAGTCCGACATGTCTAACCTTGGCTCAATAAACAAGACAACTATGGGGACCAGCTGGCGCACTGCCACCTTAACGGAGACATGTATGACTCGTCCTGAATTCAAAGGTGAACAATTCGAGAAGGGGTTGAAGGTTCGGCGCGAAGTGCTTGGCGAGGCTTATGTCGCGCCTTCGCTGGCCAATGCCGACGATTTGACCGCACCGCTTCAAAAGCTCGTGACCGAATGGTGCTGGGGTGAAATTTGGACCCGTCCTGGTCTCGAGCGAAAGACACGCAGTTTTCTCAACCTCGCCATGCTGACGGCTTTGAACCGTCCGCATGAAATCAAGATTCACGTTCGCGGTGCATTGAACAATGGCGTGACCGAGAACGAAATCGTCGAGGTCATTCTTCAGGCCGCGATTTACTGCGGTGTGCCTGCCGCGCTCGACGCCATGCGCGTTGCTTCGGACGTAATCCGGCAAATGCGTGAAGAAAGGGCCGAAAGCGCCTGACTTATATAATCGGAAACGCTTCATAAAACCGGGGAACACCGGCGATTCCAATTGCAAATAGGAGGCCCAATGACACAGGGAACAGCTACAAAACCTTCCAGCACGCCGCACCGGTTGAAGACCGGCGCGCAATATAAGGAGTCCCTCAAGGACAATCGCCAGATCTGGGTTGGCGGCTCAAAACTCAACTCCGTCTATGATGAACCGGCGCTGGCCAAGGGCATCGACCTTCTGGCTTCGATGTTCGACGATCAGTTCACCGACGAACATGCCGATGCCACCACCTATTACGATGAAAAGGCAGGTGCGGTTCTTAGCCGTTCGTGGCAGATCCCACGCACGAAAGAAGACCTGGCCGCCCGCCGCCGCATGATCGAATATACCTCGCTTAAAACCGCTGGCACCTTCGGACGTCCGCCAGACCTCGCGCCCTCCATCGTGGTGGGTCTCTATGCCTATCTGCCGACATTCAAGAAAAAGAAGTCGCTTATCGACGGCATTGATCCGGACTTCGCCGAAAACATCGAACGATACATGGAATATGGTCAGAATAATAACCTGACCGCTTCGGAAAGCCTTGCTGGCCCGCAGGCAGACCGTTCATCGCCCAAGGCCTCGGAAGCCTCACTGCTGAAAGCGCGCAAGGTTACCAAAGACGGCGTCTATATATATGGTGCAAAGACGGTAGGTTCGATTGCCGCGCAGGCCAACGATATCTTTTTCACCAATCTCGGCGGCATTCAGGAAACCCCTGCGGATGCCTGCATCTGGGGTTCGGTCCCGATCGACACGCCCGGCATCAAAATGATCTCGCGTGAAATGGTTTCGCAGCCATTGTCGAGCAAGTTCGACCATCCAGTGTCGAGCCTTGGCGAAGAAGCTGACCAGTTCATCGTGTTCGATAATGTTTTCGTGCCAAAGGAACGGCTCTTCAACCTCGGCGATCCGACGGCCATGAGCTATTACGGTCCGGTCTGCGTTTTCGCGCATTGGCACGTTCTCACCCGTCTCGCCGTGAAAGCGGAACTCTTCGTCGGTGCGGGTCAGATGGTTCTCGATTATCTCGGCACTGGTAAAATTCCAGCCGTGCAAATGATGCTGGGTCAGCTGGTCGAATATGCACAGACGCTCCGTGCCTTCGTCACTGCGGCCGAAGCATTGGCAGTCCCGACCGAAGGCGACGTCATGCGGCCTGATGTCGGCATGCTGACCGCCGGTCGCCTTTATTCGATCGAAAACTATCCGAAGATCATTCATATCCTTCAGGAATTATGCGGTCAGGGACTGGTGATGCGCTTTGGCAAGAAAGCCTTCGACAATCCGGAAGTTGGCCACTTCCTGCATGAACTGCTGCCCGGACACGGCGTATCGGCCATGGTGAAAGAACAGCTGATGAATTTCATCTGGGACATGACCTCCGGCTCTCTGGCTGGCCGCGTTGCACTGTTTGAAAACGTCAACGCCACCCCGGCTCCCGCCTTGCGCGCTCGACTATACAATGAAGTCAAACGTGACGGCTATGTCGCCCAGGTGAAGAAGATCGCCGGGATCGAGTAAGCTCTGGCCACCCCGCCTGGTGCCAATCGGGCGGGGTTTTTTCTTTCGCGACATGTTGGAGATTGCGATGGATCAGTCCACGCTTATCGACCGCTTTTATAGCGCTTACACTTCGCGCGATGCCGAAGGAGCGGCTTCGCTTTATCACGCCGATGGCTGGCATGAGGAAGTCGCCATGGCAAAACGCCGCCAGGGACATTTTGCCCTCGCCGAGGGCCTAACCGGCTTCTGGCGTATGTTGCCCGATGTTGCATGGGAACGGCGCGGTTATATCCGCTCTGGCAATCAAGTTGCGGTTCCCTATCACATGACTGGCACATTCACACCGCGTGGCGACAACGTTCAACCTCGCCAGATCGCGCTTGACGGCCTGCATATATTCGAGTTCCACGATGGCCTCCTGGCGGGTACCAAAGACATGTGGGATCTCGATCTATTCAAAGCGCAGATGAGTTGAGACGATGAATGATCTGGCGAAACTCGATGGGCTCGCAATCTCCGCTCTGATCTCCGGCAACGAGATCAGCGCAAGCGAAGTCCTCGAAACCACTATCCAACGGATCGAGCGGCTCAACCCGCAACTCAATGCCGTCGTGCATCCACATTATGATCTCGCGCGAAAGCAGGTCGCCGACGGCTTGGCGCAAGGCCCGCTTTCAGGTGTTCCGATGTTGTTGAAGAACACGGGGTTCGAAGCGTCAGGTATGCTTCTGTCTAGCGGATCGGAATTGCTGCGACATGCCGTCAGCAAACGCGATTCCACCATCACCGCGCGCTACAAGGCGGCGGGTATGGTGATTGTCGGCAAATCCAATACGCCTGAATTTGCGCTGAGCTTCACAACCGAATCCGATGCCTTCGGTCCAACCCGCAATCCGTGGGACATCAGCCGAACCGCTGGCGGCTCATCCGGCGGTTCGGCCGCAGCTGTCTCAAGCGGCATGGTGCCGCTTGCCAACAGTTCGGACGGCGCAGGCTCCACGCGCTTGCCTGCAAGCCATTGCGGGCTTTTTGGTCTCAAGCCATCGCGACTGGTCAATCCGGTCGGACCCGCCGCAGCTGAAGCCATTGGTGGCATGTCGACACCACATGCCGTCACCTGGTCTGTCCGCGATAGTGCCGCCATGCTCGACGTGACAAGCGGCAGCGATCTCGGCGACCCCTGGGCCTCCCCCGCGACGCCAGGCAGCTATTTGGCGGCTCTCGACAAGACACCGCCGCGCCTCAAAGTTGCGATGATTGTCGCTTCGCCGGACGGCAGTCCTATCGAACCCGAAATGGTTGAAAGCGTGCGCTCCACGGCGCGGCTTTTAGAAGACCTCGGACACAGCGTCGAAGAGGTTGTTGATGCAGGCTATGATGCAGATGCACTCAAATCGGCGTGGCGCATCATTGTTGGCGTCAATGTGGCTTTAGGGGTTAGCGGCGGCGACGTGTCCTCGGCCAATATCGCTATGCTTGAACCCGTTAATCAGCAATGGGTCAGAGAAGCCTTAGCGTTGCCCGGCACGCGCTATTTGTGGGCCGTCAACCAGCTCCATGCCTCGTCGCGCGCCCTCGCACGCTTCTTCACCACCTATGACATCATGCTGACGCCTGCCAGCGCAGAACCCGCACCGTTGTTGGGAAAGCTTGCTGGTCAGGGCAAGAACATCGATGAATTCTACGATCTGTTCTGGTCACATTCGCCTTTCACTGCCGTTTTCAACACATCTGGCTGCCCGGCAATGTCGGTCCCACTTGGCATGAGTTCCAATGGCTTACCAATCGGCTCGCACCTGGGTGCAGCCTTTGGAAAAGACGCATTGCTTTTCGCGCTGGCTGCGGAGCTTGAACGCGCCGCTCCCTGGAGCAACCGGCGCCCATCTTTATTCGGCTGAGGAATTGTTTGATGAAAAACGCTGAAATCCTTGCCCTGAATGCTCGCGAAGTCGCCGCTGCGGTGTCTTCAGGCGTCCTCACCGCCCGTGTGGTAACGGAAGCATATCTTGAATGCATTGCCAATAAAGACGAACCGATCATGGCATGGCAGCATCTTGACGCTGCAAAGGCACGAGCTACCGCAGATGTGATGGATGCGGCTCAAGCCACAGGGCCACTGATTGGCGTCCCGATCGGCGTCAAGGACGTCATTGACACGGCCGATATGCCGACCGGCTATGGCACGAGTATCTATGAGGGCTTTCAGCCGCCGTGGGACGCCCCGGCCGTGCAGATTACCCGCAATGCGGGCGGCTTGATCCTGGGAAAGACGGTGAGTACCGAACTTGCAATGGCGAGCCCGAACAAGACCCGCAACCCACACAATCCGGCGCACACACCGGGCGGATCATCATCGGGTTCCTGTGCAGCGGTAGCCGCTGGCATGGTGCCTTTGGCCTATGGTACGCAGACTTCCGGTTCGGTAATTCGCCCGGCAAGCTTTTGCGGTGTGACCGCCTTTAAACCAACCTTCGGTGCGATTAATACGGTGGGGATCAAGGTGCTGTGCCATGGGCTGGATACGCTCGGTATTCTCAGCCGCAATATTGGAGATGCTGCTTATTGCGCTGCGGTGTTGAGCGGCAAATCCGAACTCACTGACCTGACACCTCCTCAACGCCCTCGCATCGGCATTTTGCTCGGAACGCGTCTGAATAAGGCGGAAGCTTATGCAATCGACATTGTCAACCGACTGGCATCGCTTGCGCAGGCGGCTGGCGCAGATGTTACCGTGTTGGCTGCGCCGTCATGGTTTGACGGAATCTTCGATTTGCATGAAGCCGTCATGGGATGGGAAGTCACACAGTCTCTGATCTTCGAGACCAGCCGTCACTGGGATCGCCTGACGCCCGTTACCCGCGCCATGATGGAGGATCAAGGTCGCGTCGACGAAAACCGTTATCGCGCGGCCATGCTCGAAATCCCGGGCTGCCGCCTGATGATGGACGCGATCCTTTCGCGTTTCGACGCAGTTCTGACCCTCGCAGCTCCCGGCGAAGCGCCTGAGGGAGCGCCGACGGGCGATCCGATTTTCAACCGGCTGTGGAGTGTTCTGCAGGTACCGCTCATCTGTCTTCCGGCAGGCAGGGGCCCGAACGGATTGCCCGTCGGCGTCCAGCTTGTAGGTGCACGTGGCGCGGACCACCGCCTTGCATCTGCGGCGCTCTTCCTTGAAACCGTGCTTGCTGAAAAAGGAGGCACCCTATGATCCAGCCAGCCACTGATCAGCTGACCGATGATTTTCGTTCCGCCATGCGACAGCTTGCAGCGACAGTTAACATCATCACCGCCGGCGAAGGCGATCAACAGCGCGGCCTGACGGCAACTGCCGTCTGCTCTATGTCGCTGACGCCGCCTTCGATGCTTGTTTGTGTAAATCGTTTCGGTGAAGCGCATAAAGCCATCACCTCAGCCGGAAGCTTCTGCGTGAATATTCTCGCCGACTGCCAGCGCGAAGTCGCCATGCGCTTTGCAGGCCAGATCGGACAGCTGGGCGATGACAAGTTCGCGCCTTATCGCTGGACGCGTCTTGCGACTGGCGCTCCTGCTCTTGATGACGCAATGGCCAATCTTGATTGCGAGATCGCCAAAGTTTCGGAGACGGACAGTCATTCGATTTTCATTGGCAATGTTAAGGCAATCCGCTTCGGACCCGAGACGTCGCCGCTGCTGCACTACAACCGTAACTTCTTTACACTGGCTAATCAAAACGCGCTCTAACAACCCAAAACAGTGGGAACCGGCTGCACGAGAAAAATAACAACAACCAATAGAGCGCACGTTTTCAGCGGGCCTGACCGACGTGCTCTTTGGTGCAGCCACAATGTCAAACGGGCAGACGCCCTATGGAGGTATCATATCATGTCAATCAGCGACGCTCAGTTCCTAAAGGGCTGGAGACAGGTGCTCGAAATGTGCAACCTGAAAGCTGGTGAACAGGTCACGATTCTGACGAGTGACGACAGCAACAAGCAGATCGCCTATATCGCCAAGCTCGCGGCTTCCGATCTCGGCGCAATCGTGACTGAACTGAACCTTACTCCAGTCAACAGCGAGAAGGCAATTTCGCCTGACAAGTCGGGTTATATTGGCAAGACGCCACTCGACGGCAATTCAGCGGCATTGGCCTGCCTCATGGCATCCGATATGGTGATCGACACGTTGCAGCTGTTGTTTTCCAAAGAACAGGAGGAAGTGTTGAAATCGGGAACGCGCATGCTGCTGGCGGTCGAACCGCCAGCAATCATGATGCGCCAGATTCCGCGTCCGCAAGACAAGCTCCGCGTACTCGCTGCAGCCAAGAAGATCGGTGCGGCGAAGGAAATGCACGTGACCTCGGATGCCGGCACGGATTTTCGCTGCCGCCTTGGGCAATATCCGGTTCTCACGCAATATGGTCTTGCCGATGAACCTGGCCGCTGGGATCACTGGCCAAGTTGCTTTTCCGCCCGATGGCCCGATGAAGGTAGCGCTGAAGGCACCATCGTCATCGATGAAGGCGACATTCTGCTACCGTTCAAGAAATACGCTCGCGCGCCAATTACCGTCACCATCGAGAAGGGCTTTATCGTCGATATCAAAGGTGGATACGACGCTGAGTTCATGCGCAAGTTCATAGAGAGTTTCAATGATCCCCGCGCCTATGCCATGGCTCATGTTGGCTGGGGTCTGGAAAACCGTGCCAACTGGACTGTGCTCGGCCTTTACAATCCCGAGGCCCAGCTCGGCATGGATGCTCGCTCCTTCGCAGGCAACTTCCTGTGGTCATCGGGTCCCAATACCGAGGCGGGCGGCGATCGCGACACACCATGCCACCTCGACATTCCGCTTCGCAATTGTTCTGTCTCTCTTGATGGCGAAGTCATGACATTGGCAGGTGTCGTCGTTCCTGCGGATCAGAAGTAAGTCGATGGCACAATACGACGTGGCAATCATCGGCGCCGGATCTGCTGGCGCTCTTCTCGCCGCACGGCTCAGCGAGGATCCATCCCGTCAAGTTGCGCTGATTGAGGCCGGCGGAGAGCCGACCGACCCCGACATCTGGAAGCCGGCCATGTGGCCTGCGATCCAGCATCGCGCTTACGACTGGGACTATAAAACCGTTCCGCAGGAGCACGCTGCTGGTCGCAGCTTTGCGTGGGCCCGCGGCAAGGCGGTTGGCGGGTCTAGCCTCCTTCATGCCATGGGTTACATGCGCGGTCACCCTGCCGATTTCGCCGCTTGGGCGGAAGCAACAGGCGATGATCGCTGGAGTTGGGAGGGCTTGCAAAACGCCTTCATGGCTAATGAAGACCATGTGCTGGGCGGCGACGGTATCCACGGCAAGGACGGTCCTATGCCGGTTTGGATTCCGGACGAGGAAGTCAGCCCGCTGACCCGCTCCTTCATCGAAGCCGGGGCGGCGCTTGGCCTGCCCCGTATACCCGGTCACAGCAGCGGGCAGATGATAGGTGTCACGCCGAACTCACTGATGATCCGCGGCGGCCGACGGGTGACGGTCGCCGAAGCATGGTTGACGCCAAGCGTACGTGCGCGTCGCAATCTCACATTGGTGACAAGGAGTAGAACTCGGCATCTCAACTTCGACAACGCACGCGTGACTGGAATCGAAGTTCTTGGTCCCGAAGGTCTCGCTACGATCACCGCCGAGCAGATCATTCTTTCGGCAGGAGCACTGGAAGGACCGGCCCTTCTCATGCGTTCCGGGATCGGGCCGGAAGACGTGCTGCGAGAGGCTGGTGTTGCCTGCCGCGTCAACGCGCCTGAACTCGGCCGTAACCTGATGGATCACTTGCTTGGCGCGGGAAATCTATATGCTGCAAAAAAAGAACTGGCCCCGTCTCGTCTGCAGCATTCTGAGAGCATGACCTATATGCGCGCAGATGGCGCGATGAAAGACGGCCAGCCCGAGATCGTCGTCGGATGCGGCGTTGCACCAATTGTGTCAGAACATTTTACCGCCCCAAAACCAGGCAGTGCCTATTCCTTGCTGTTCGGCGTGACACATCCCACCAGCCGTGGAGAAGTACGCATAACCGGTGCAGAGCTGGAGGATCCTCTTCAGATTGACCCGCAATATCTTCAGACTGAAAACGACCGGCGATTGTTTAGGGCAGCGCTCGCGGCAGCGCGAGAGATCGGCCATCGAGCTGAACTGGACGAGTGGCGCGATCACGAAATTCTCCCTGGTGTAGTGGATACCGAGGACGATATCGACGCTTTCATTGCCAAGGCAGCAATCACTCATCACCACCCCTCAGGAACCTGCCGCATGGGCAAGGACAATGCAGCAGTGGTCGATCCCGACCTGCGCCTGAATGGGCTTGCCAATGTCTATGTCGTCGATGGATCCGTTCTGCCAAGCCTGACCGCCGGCCCTATCCACGCGGCTATTCAGGCCATCGCCGAAAGATTTGCCTACGACTTCATCACTAAGGCGAATTGACAAATCGAGCGAACTCACTGTTTTCGTTGGGAGGGCGTGAGCGTCCTTTCAAGCGATTATCTCTTTTTTTGTATGAGTTTTGATCCCCAAAACAAAACTTCGAGCAAAGCTCAGATCATCCCGACTATTTATGCGACGTTTGCATCAAACTTCCACGTGGCGGAGAGCATTCTTCCTCAGCAGTGGCGCAGGCGATGAGTGTTTCGTTCAGTTGGGCTAACCTTGGTTGTACCGATGCATATTTAAGCGCAAATTTCTCGAGAAATGTTTCATGCGATCACCAGAGTGGGATGCTGACTTGAAGACCGCATCCTTGCGACGACAAGATTAGGCGCAAAAAAGTGGAAAAGCTCGGGATTTCCTTGTTAGCACCGATGGCGATCGGTGATCTGATACCCCGCCATTCAAGTGCCAAACGTGGCCTTGCTGATTTCACAGGTGGAGAGACCAAATCTAAAGCTTTCAGATTGGGGCAATCGGCCAATCACGGGATGTGAGCGGATTTGCACACAGCGAACTCTTCTCTTCGTGTCGATGAGAATCCAGCCTGTAGCAACATACATTTAGACATATTTCTAGGCAGACCTTGCAAGTGTATTGCATCTTGTATACTAGAATATATCAAAAGCCAGATGGAGTGCTGGCCGTGCTATGGGAGGAGTGAATTCAATGAAAAAGTTGCTATGGGCAGTGGTGGCCGCCACAGCTATGAATATGTTGCCACTTGCTGGCATGGCGCAGGCGCAGGAAGTTCCCGCGGCCGGCAAGAGCGCGCGTATTGACGCCATCAAGAAGTCGGGTGAATTACGCGCTGGCGTTCTCGCCAACCCGCCCTGGCTTGTGGAAGATACCACCGGCTCAGGCGAGCCATGGCGCGGACCAGCCTGGACACTTGCACAGACTTACGCCGAGAAGCTTGGTGTCAAACTGGTTCCAGTTCTTGTTTCGCATGAAACCAAAGTGCCGGTTCTGGCTGCCAATCAGGTGGACATGACGATTTCGCCGCTCTCCATGACCAAGCAACGGCAGGAAGTGGTTGATTTCGTCACTTATTCGCGAACGGCATTGTGTGTATTTGGCAAGGCTTCCAACCCAAAGGTTTCAGACGCCAAGTCAGTTGACGATTTCGACAAGCCGGAAGTGACCATTGCCTATTTCACGGGCGGCGGAGAGGAAAATTGGGTCAAGGAACGTTTCCCCAACGCGACGCTTCGCGGCGTGACGAGCGCGGGAACAGCGGCTCCGATGGAAGAGATCATGGCGGGACGCGCGGATGTGGCGCCGATCAATCGCATTCCTTTTGTGGCCCTCAGCCGCAATGTGAAGGGACTTGAAGCACTGCCGCGTGAAAATAACTGTCAAGACAGCACCGAGGCCGTGAATGAAATTGGTCTGGCCATTGACAAAAACCAGCCAGAATATCTCGAATGGTTAAAAGCCGTGGCCGAGCCGATGCTTCCCGAATTACTCAAGGAAGAAGAAGCAGAAGTCTCCAAAATGTAAGCCGGATGGATTTTGCGCGCACTGGTCTTCAGTGCGCGCAAAGCAGGTTCTGTTCAGTCAGAACTTTCATGGTTCCGGATCTCTGGATATTGACACATGGAATTCAATTTCAGCGCTGTTTTTGATAGTTGGCAGTTCCTGCTCAGCGGCTTGATGGTGACACTTCTGCTTGCCGCCAGTGTGAGCGTCTTGAGCTTCTTTCTAGGGCTTCTGCTGACCGTCGCCCGCCTATACGGTCCGAAATGGCTGAGCCGCATCACGATTTTCTACATCGATACCATGCGTGCCATCCCGGTACTGGTGGTTTTGGTCTGGGTGTATTTTGCCTTACCGATCACAACGGGCATCAATCTACCGCCATTCTGGTCGGCGTTACTTTCACTATCATTGCATCTGGCCGCTTACGTTGCTGAAGTGATGCGTGCTGGCATTCAGTCCGTGCGCCCCGGTCAAGTTCGCGCCGGTCTGGCGCTCGGCATGTCGCAGGCGCAGGTCTTGCGCAAGATCGTGCTGCCTCAGGCTTTCGTACGCATGCTGCCATCCTTTGGATCGCTACTGTCACTCGCGGTCAAGGATACGGCTATCGCCACCGTGATCGCCGTGCCGGAACTCATGCGCCGCGCCGAAGCAATTGCCGGCCAGAAATATGCGCCTGTCGAAGCTTATACCACCGTCATGATCCTTTATTTCATCATCATCTTCCCGCTGACCCGAGGCGTCGACATGCTCTATCGCCGCATTTCCTTTCTGGGGCGCTCATGAGCTTCGACTGGTCCATCATTTGGAAAAGCCTCCCCGCATTGGGTCATGGCGCCTTGATCACCATTGCGCTGACTGTACTCACGATGCTGCTTGCAACGCCATTGGGCATCCTGATCGCGGTTATGCGTGAATCCCGCTTCAGGTTCGTAGCCCTAATTGCAACCTGCTATGTGGAACTGATGCGCAATCTACCGATCATTCTGGTCGTCTATTGGGCGTTCTATGTGCTGCCGATGATGAGCGGCATTGCATTTTCGCCTTTCCTGACCGGACTGGTTGCGCTGGTTGCCAACAATGCAGCCTATAATTCGGAAACGTTCCGATCTGGTATCCGCTCAATCCGCAAGGGACAAACCGAGGCAGGACTGGCACTGGGAATGAGCGAATGGACGGCATTCCGAAAGATTGTGTTACCGCAAGCTTCGCGCCGTGTTTTGCCGGTGCTGGCGACCACATGGGTCACACTGTTCAAGGACACCTCGCTGGTATCAGTGATCGCGGTCGGTGATCTGGCACATACGGCGCTGCAGATCCGCTCACAGACGTTCCGCGTGATCGAACTTCTTACTGCAATGGCTGCGATTTACTGGCTTCTGGGCTATCCGCAGGCCAAAATTGTTGACTGGATTCACCGCAAATACGGGGTTACCGAATGACATCTTCCAAAAAAGCAGCCGTAAAGAGCAGCGATGTCGTTATTGAATATCGCAATGTCTGCAAATCCTATGGCACATTCGAAGCTCTCAAGGATGTCAGTTTGAAAGTGCAGCGCGGACAGGTCGTGTGCCTCATTGGTCCGTCGGGCTCGGGCAAGTCCACGCTATTGCGTTGTACCAATGGTCTTGAAGCCATTAATAGCGGAGAGATCAGGATTGACAGCACTTTACTGACGCAGGACCCCAAACAGGTTCGCGCCATGCGCCAACGCATGGGCATGGTGTTTCAAAATTTTGAGCTTTTTCCGCACAAGAATGCGCTTGGCAATGTCATGATGGGACCGACCACCGTTTTGGGGATGTCGGAGGCGAAAGCAAAGGAACGCGCATTGGCTTTGCTCGCCAAAGTCGGACTTTCCGATAAAGCTGAAAATTTCCCGTCCAACCTGTCCGGAGGACAGCAACAGCGCGTCGCCATCGCCAGGGCCCTTGCAATGGAACCGGAAGTCATGCTTTTTGACGAACCAACCTCGGCACTCGATCCCGAAACCATTGGTGAAGTGCTTAATGTTATGAAACGGCTGGCGGATGACGGAATGACTATGATTGTCGTGACCCACGAAATGACGTTCGCCCGGCGTGTTGCCGATCAGGTCGTGGTCTTTGCTGATGGGCGGATCATCGAGCAAGGGCCGCCGGAGCAGATTTTTGAGAATCCGAAAACTGTGCGTACAAAAGATTTCCTGAGCCACCTCGGCTGGGACGGTTGACGCATGGCAGGGCTTCTCGGATCGACACATAATCCTGAAAGACCGGTACCTGGCGTGGGCGCCCCTCCCACGGTGGGGAGCATTCTTAATGCCATTCGCAACGATATCATAACCCTGCGCCTCATGCCGGGAAAACGCGTTTCCGAGAACGAACTGGCTAAACATTTTGGTACGAGCCGCACGCCGGTCCGTGAGGCCCTGTTACGCCTTGTTGATCAAGGGCTTGTCGAAGTTTGGCCGCAGCGCGGCACCTTCATTATGCCGATTTCATTGGCCGCCGTGCAGCGTGCTCGTTTCGTGCGCAATGCGGTCGAAGTTGCAGTTTTCAAGCGCGCCGCTGAGGAAGGACTTTCCCCCTCTACCCTTGCGGAACTAGACGCCGTCATCGCCAAACAGGAAGGTTCCAAGGGATCTCCTGAGGATTTTACCATCGCTGACGATGCCTTTCACCGCACTGTCGCCAATGGAATCCGAATGGGGGACATTTGGAGCTTGCTCGAACGGGAAAAAGCGCAGTTTGATCGCTTGCGCTTTCTGAGCTTGCCCAATGTGACCCCAGTGGAATTGCTCATTGAGCAGCATAAGGCCATGTTATCAGCAATCCGACGTCGCGACCCGATTGCTGCGGAAGCAGCCGTGCACGTCCATCTTTCGGAAGTCCTTAAAGTCACCGAACATCTGGCTCAACGCTACTCCGATCTCATCGTCAACGATCTTTGATCCGCCCCATCAGAAAGTCTCTATTTCATGTTGGATAGCGGCGAATATGCCGTCGACCAACATGCGATCAAGGCGAGAAATGACCTGTTGGGCAAATGGACCTTCTTTCAACACTTGCGGCAATAAATTTGGCAATGCTGCATAAGCGACAAATATATCTGAGGCAGATTGCGCATTGCCCAGAGCTGTGGCGATTTCTCCACCACGTGGATCATTGAGCGGATATGACCTTCCCTTCTCATCCCGACCAAGACCGTAGCGCATCCATGCCGCTGTTGCGAAAGCGAAGGGCGTCGTGTCACCGCCACTTTCATTCAATTCAACGGCTGGCGCAAAGATGCGTTGCGGCATCTTTTCCGTCCCATCCATAGCAATCTGGCGCGTTTCATGTGCGATAGCCGGATTAGCAAATCGGCTGGCCAAAGCCTGCGCATAAGCATCCAGATCAGCATTCATCTTGGGCAGGGTTTGAGCGGCGGCTCGCAAATGGCGCTGCACCAGCCTGTTGAGTGCTGCGTCCGCCATCACATCGCGCACATAGGTCTTGCTTGTGAGAAACCCGGCATAGGCGAGCATCGAATGACTGCCATTAAGCATGCGCAGTTTCATTTTTTCAAAAGGGCGGACGTCTTGGGTAAAGGTAGCACCCATCGCCTCCCATGCCGGCCGCCCAGCAGGAAAGTGATCCTCGATCACCCATTGCGAAAACGCTTCCGTCTCGATCGCAGCGTCATCTTCGCAGCCGATGGCCAGTGCCGCATCGGCGCGCGTCTGCTCGGTTGGCTGCGGCGTGATGCGATCCACCATGGTGGCCGGGAAAGCAACCTCTTGAGCGATACGGTTTGCCAGTTCAGAACCATGGGCGCGTGTAGCGAAATCGATGACCGCAGCACGCAACAGCGCGCCATTATCCGGTAGGTTATCGCAGCTTAAAACGGTAAATGGCGGCAAGCCCAGCTTAAAGCGTTGTTTCAGCCCCAATACAATGAGGCCAAGCACGCCTCTGGGTTGTTCAGGTGTTGCGAGATCGGCAATAACTGCCGGATGGTTGCGATCACAAGAACCGCTGCGCAACAGACCATACCCTTTTTCCGTCACGGTGATGCTAACGATCCGGCACTTTGGCTCTGACATAAAGGCAAGCGCTTCAGCGCCGACGGTCGCTCCAGATAGCACCTGTTTTACCGAGCCGATAACACGAGCGCGGCTTTCTACACCGCGTACGATCAGCGTGTAATAACCGTCCTGCGGGTTAATCGCATCGGCCACGTCAGTTCCGCGCAGCGAGGCACCGACGATCCGCCAATCGGATGGCGTTTGCGTCAAGGCCGCGTCGGTATAAGCAGCCAGATGGGAACGGGCAAAAGCGCCGAGTCCCAGATGCAGAATGCCTGCATCAAGAACCTGTGGCTCATAAACGGGCCATTGGGCTTTGTCCGTTGGGCTGCTTTTGGCCGAAAGTCTCATTACGCCTCCCTCCTCGTCAGCGGATGTTCGAGCGCCGTCATAATCCCACGCAATTCAGCCAAACCTTTCAAGCGGCCAATGGACGGATATCCTGGCTGTCCGCGACGGCCGAGATCGTCCAGAATATCTTGTCCATGATCGGGACGAAATGGAATTTGCCAATCCGTTCGACCTGCTGCCTTGCGACGGCGTTCTTCAGCCAGAATCGAAGCGACCATGGCGACCATGTCCGTACCGCCTTCCAGATGGCCTGCCTCATGGAAAGAGCCGTACTGGCCCGCATCTTCAATCGTGACATTGCGTAGATGCAAAAAATGGACGCGATCGCCAAGGCGGGCCATCATTCCGGGCAAGTCATTGTCCCGCCGGGTGCCGAGTGAGCCCGTGCAAAGCGTGATGCCATTGGCCGGAATATCTACGGATTCAATGATCTGGCGATAATCCGCCTCCGTGGACATGACGCGCGGCAGCCCCAGGAGTTGGAACGGAGGATCGTCCGGGTGACAGCACAGCCGCATACCAAGTTTTTCGGCCAGCGGAGACACTTCTGAAAGAAAATCAATGAGGTGACCGCGCAGCTTGTCTGGGCTGATATTGTCATATTTAGCTAGATGGTCGCGCACATCGTTAAGGGTAAAGTTTTCGGCTGCACCGGGCAGGCCATAAACGGTATTGGCAGCAAGTTCCTCGCGGCGTGCATCGCTCATCGTTGCAAAACGCTCGTTTGCAGCTTGCACCACGTCGGCGGGAAAACTATCTGACGCGGCTTTGCGTTGCAGTATGTGAATATCGAAAGCGGCGAAATCAACAAGATCAAAACGCATGCATGTCGCGCCGCTGTCCAAACGGTAGGCGAGATCCGTGCGTGTCCAATCCAGTACCGGCATGAAATTATAGCAGATGACCTCTATGCCAGCACGGCTTAGATTGGTCATGCTGGCTTTCCAGTTGGCGATATGGGTCTTCCAGTCGCCAGTCTGTCGCTTGATGTCTTCGGATACGGGCAGGCTTTCGACCACTTCCCAAGCCAATCGGGACTGCGCGCCGTCCTTCATTCGTCCGATTTGTGCCTGTCGCAGGGCAATTTCATCCGGGCTCCAGATCTCTCCTGTCGGCACATGATGCAGAGCCGAAACAACACCCTCCACACCTGCCTGCCGCATATCGTCGATTGACGTCAGATCCTTTGGACCGAACCATCTCCAAGTCTGTCTCACGTTCTGCCTCCATCTATTACGTCCTGATTAGCAGATGGTAGACTAGTATGGAAGATGGCGGACATCAATTTACCAACGCATCAGCTCCTTGCATTTTGCAGCCTGATAAGTCGGCTCTGTGCCATAGCTGGCGCACCTTCAATAACTGAGGTCCAGCAGGTACCGCAAAGGCCCGCCCTGCGGCCAAAATCCTGACTGAGCCAGATACGCTCACCAAGCATCAGCAGTGAATCGCGTCCGCTCCATAGCTTAAATGATAAATCAACCTGCAAGAGGCATCATTTTGATTTTGTCGCCTTCCCGCCTCGGATGGGCTTGAAACGATACGCTATGCTTTTGTTCGATTCTTCACCTACAATATCCGTTGGACGGCGCGCTGGGCGACGTGTAGCTGCGGCAGAACAATTCAATACGAAATCGTCTTCAGGTCTTCACCTTCGCCAATGCGTCAAGACGTGCTTCGGCTTCATTCCAAATGCCCGTCTTTATGCTGCTAGGCGACATGCCATTTTCAGCCAATGTCCACCGTAATGGCAGCACATTTTTACGCATGACCAACGTCGTCGGAATGACCCGCCAGAACCGCTCGGCCCCTTCAAAAGCAGCGATTTCGGGCGCCTCAAGGATGACTTCCACCCTGCCCGCGAGCTGCAAAACGTCGCCTGCCTCATGATCAACGAACAAAAGGCCAGCCCGCGGATTGACGAGGAAGTTGCCGAGCGTGTTGAAGAATAAATTGCCATTGAAATCCGGCACTGTCAGGCCACCGTCGGCATCAATACGCACAAAACCTGCCCGGCCACCGCGATGGGAGACATCGACCTGTCGACCCTCGTTCTGACGATCAACATAAGAAGCAACAAAAAATGTATCCGCCTTCTCAATGATCCGACGGGCGTGGTCGTCTAGCCGGTCTAAAATTATTGCCGGTGAATTTAATGGCTCAGCTGGATCGCGGACAAAAGCAAAATGTCGGCTCTGAATGTAGCGCGGACAATTTCCGAAGCTATGATCAACGGCTACACAGAAACGATTACTTTGCCCGCGGCCGATATTACCATTCAGGCGATTGCGACGCCGAGAGAGCAGGTCGATGCCAAGCAGGCCGATCGGGTCGCCGCCGCGCATACCATCTTGCGCAGGGTCGCTCGGATCGTCGATGGCATTAATCTCCAATGTCAGCGGATCCGGTGAATACAGGAACCCTGGCCGACCACTACGAATGCTCGCCCATGGCGTACCGTGCCTATCGACGGCTCCAATTACGATGAATGGCAGCGAGGAGTAGAATTCCCGATGTTGATCAACCAGAAACTCCCGTATGAATTTGCGACCGAGCGCATCCATTTGGTCTGCAACGCCAGCTTGGCGTTGCATTTGGAGCTCGCCGTCGTGCCATGGCGAAGCTGGTATCGTTGCTTGATCGGGCATATCGTCGCCTCTATCTGGGAAAAACGCGGCCGGAGTCAGCCGGACGTCGCGACGGTATCAAGAAGCAAGACCGATCGGGGTCTTGGGGAACGCTAGGAAACCTGGCAGTGCCTCGATACGGGCAAGCCACTGACTGACTTTTCGATGCGGCGCGAGTTCCACGTTCCCTTCTGGCGCACTGGCGATATAACTGTAGAGTGCGATATCAGCGATCGTGGGGCGGTCGCCTGTTATGAACCGATGCTGTTCGAGCTCGGCATTGATCAAAGCCAGAATGTGATCCGCGCGGGCAATCACTTCTTCGGCGCGGAAATCAGCCCCAAACACGGTGATGAGGCGCGCTGCCGCGGGACCATAGGCGATCTCGCCGGCAGCCACCGAGAGCCATTTCTGCACCTTCGCAGCTGATTGCGGATCATCCGGAAGCCAGTCCTTGCGACCGAGTTTGGTAGCGAGGTACACCAGAATGGCATTGGAATCGCTGACAACGATCTCACCATCCTCGAGCACCGGCACTTGACCGAACGGATTGAGTTTGAAGAAATCCGGCTTCTTATGGGCGCCATTCCCGAGATCGACCTCGATGATTTCTGTCTTTATGCCCAACAACGACAAGAAAAGCGCAGCCCGATGTGCATGGCCTGAGAGTGGAAAATAGTGGAGTTTCATGTGAGGGTCCCTTGAGATTGAGGAGGCGGCTTCCTCGATACTTTGAAACTAACAGCATCCAATTTTCTGTAGTAGATTACCTTTGATAGAGGTATCCTCTCGTTTTTTGGAAGTGTTCAATGGATCGTCTTGAAGCAATGGCCGTTCTGTTGGCGGTGGTGGAAACCGGCAGCCTCTCAGCAGCCTCGCGTGCACTCCATTCGCCGCTGCCAACAGTGAGCCGTAAGGTTTCCGATCTCGAGTCCCATCTTGGAGTTCGCCTAATCACGCGGACCAGCCGCAAAGTCTTGCTCACAGAAGCCGGTGAAAGCTATGTCGCAGCGGCCCGTGAAATCCTCGGGCGTGTGGACGAGGCAGAAAAGCGCGCATCTGGTGAGTATCTCGCTCCGAGAGGCGACCTAATGGTGACAGCGCCGATCGTGTTCGGCCGCCTGCATGTGCTGCCCGTCGTAACCGATTTCCTCAAGGCTTTTCCGGACATTAATATCCGGCTCACCTTGGGCGACCGCACAGTCAGCCTCGCAGACGAACAAATCGATGTCGCATTGCGCATCGGCAGGCTTCCAGAGAGTAATCTCATCGCGACACGTCTCGGCAACATGCGCACGACTGTCTATGCCAATCCGGACTACCTGAAACGCAACCCGCAGCTTCAACATCCAAACGACCTCTCCGATCACCATTGCATTGCGTTCGAGGGGATGTTCTCTCACCGTTTCTGGATGTTTCGGGATGCAAAGCAGGATATTACGGTACCCATCAACCCTCGCCTTTCCGTCAACACTGCCGAGGCTGCTGTGGATGCCGCCGTGTCTGGAATCGGCGTGACCCGCATCATGGCCTACCAGGCAAAACGGGCGGTTGATGAGGGTTTACTCCAGCCGGTCCTTGAGGATTTCGAACTTGAAACCTCCCCCGTCCACCTCGTTCACCTTATTCAGGGTTTGATGCCCCTCAAGCTCAGGACATTCCTCGATTTTGCCGCGCCGAGGCTAAGAAAAAGTCTATCTTGAAAATAAATGTAACACAGCTGCGGCGGGTATCGCCCCTAAGCTTTAAAGTTTAGAAATTTGTGCGGTGACAGCGTATCAAACCAGCTTGGCAGCGTCGAAGACCTTTGGCGCGCGGGTGGGACGCAGCACCTGCATTCATCTGGATGGCGAGGCTGAGTGCCTCAGACAACCCCTATGCGTCGTAGCGTCGGCTTTTTGAACTTCGGCGCTCCGGATGGACTTGAATATACCCTTCACGCCAACCTTCGATATTCCACTGATGACAGGTTGATGGGCGCGTCATGCAATCGTGCAAACAAGCCCGTTACTCTCAGTTCGAACCCTCAGATTAAAGCAGTGACAGCGAGCTGCATCTCACACTCGCCAAAACGATTTGTTGCTAAAGTCGTGAAATAGGTTCACAGTACTCATTCCAGCAGCCATTTTACGGGCGCTGCTGTTTGAGGGTTGATTACCCTGGCCCCAAACGAGGAGGACACCATGTCTTCCCTATTTCATTATCCCAGAAAGCCCGAGTACGAGACCATCGTCGGTTACGTCCTATCCGCAGCCAGCCTTGCCATGATTGTGTACATTCTGGGCGAGCAGTGGTTTCGATAGGCCAAAGCAGGTGTGGCGAGGAAGGTGGTGCTCGATATGACCGAGAGAACGACGACAACCGAAATCACATTCCTGCATCCGTTTCGCCTGAAATCTTATTCAGAGCCATTGGAAGCAGGCACATATCGTCTAGTCGTTGACGAGGAGTTGATAGAAGGCGTGAGCTTCACGGCCTATCGGAAAGTCGCGACTTATCTTGAGCTTCCGGCGATCTCGGTGGCGATCACCTGCCACCAGGTGCTTCAGGTATCGTCCACAGAGATCGACGAGGCACTAGCACGCGACGCAGCTAACATGGCTCTAGGTTCGCGTGATACCATCCGATCACGAGATTGATTTTGAATAGCAAGCTTCGTGTATGGACATGAAGCTTGTCTTTCATTCGGTGGAGCGTCGTTGCAGCCACGTTGCATCGGTGATCATTAGGTTTTGTTCGGCCGGTAGATGCGGCAGAAACACCCCGGTTCAAAACAGATTCTTGCAGAAAATTAGCGACCCTAACGCTCGGCGGATGTATAGGTGTCTTTCATATAGACCATCATTACTAGAGCGGAAATGGGATGGTTTTGCAAAGATTACGGTGCTTTTTCAAGAGCCTCTCGACTACAATGTCGATGAGCCCCCTTCATTTTCCCATCTATCCAGATCCGGTTGGTTATTCCCGCATAGCCGTATCGTGCGTATTGCGATAAGGGCATCTAGCATCTGACCGGGATCATGGCGTCCTTCTCGGATTATTGTGAAAAGTTGGTCTGCGGACTGTGTTTGCACCAGTCGATCATCGCCACCGTCAAGCGAGTAGCCTGAACGAAGCAAAAAAGCGCGCAACAAAGGGAAATCTTCGGGACCCGAATATCTTTGGCGAGTGATGGAAGACATAGCATGTCCTCCTCGTTAGGGTCGAATTGCGGATCCTTGGGATCGCAATGCCCAATTAATTTTTTTCCAGTACCTAAATTATGCGCCTTTAGCTGAGCAATAGCAAGAAAACCATACCAGTCGCGACCAACGGCAATAATAGTTGGCTCAAAAGATTTTCGGATTTCTCAAGAGCCAAAGAAGATTACCTTGTTGCTTTGTATTCCTGCATTTTCTCAATTTCGCGAATGAATTGCTCCGCAAATTGAGCAGTATCAACGTAGTCCTGCTCGTTTACTCCAAGATTGTGATGGCGGGTAAACACTGCCTTCAGACGATCCAGAAACTTGGGTTCTGTCTCAGCGAGATGGCCGATAAGGACTTGAAGTATCTGTTCATGAGCCAGGACCTTCCGTTCAAGCGCGGTTGCATCATTCTTCATTGGATTCACTCCCTGTCGATCCATGGCGTGTCGTGCGTTTGCGGGAAAACCCACCGCACACACGTCGCAAAATATTTGCCATATTGTTCCAATCCCAGGAGGCTGCTCTCATTTGCCAAAGAACGGTTGTGAGGTCACCCTTGCTAGCTGTCCGATCTTCCTCATGGCGCGGACGTAAAGAGTGATTTCGTTGCGGAATTGGTGGTAGAAGCTCTTTTTGCATGTCAGCCTCCTGTTATGCGCCCGTACAACTGCTTTACAGCGCTTTAGCGAGCTCATTGCCACATGCTGCGGCGAGCGCAGCATTCGGTTGCTCCGCTCCCAACGGTGTCGCCCAGCCTGATTTTTCGATGAGCATTCGGCGCGAGTAAGCCGGTGCAGCTTTGTACTCGGCCATCACCTTTACGGCCTCCGGATCATTTTTCGATCTTTCCAGGCAGTATGGTGTGAGCGCGACTGCTACACCTTCGGACATACTGGACGCGATTAGACGCTCTGACGTCCCTCCCGTGACCCAGCCGCCGAAGGTAAAGCCAACAACAATTGTTGCAATTGCGCCAACTATCGCTCCGCCAACAGCGGAACGTATCCATTGTGCATTTTTCATGGTGATATCCGATCTTCAACGATCGAACGCACGTTATTGCGCGTTGAGATGCATTATACCACTCATATCGAGATAACTTGCATGGATTCTGCCGGCGTAGAAACCTTCGATTGCGCCTATTCGTTCAGCGCAAGTCGGAAGGAGTTGCGGATCTTTTCAAGATGTCGGCGCTTTGGAGCTCGCAAAGGCTGGGGTCAAGATCTGGTTGGTCTAGCTCGACTAACCGGGCAGGTAGAACAATTTTGCCCGAAACCTTTAACGTACAACATCTCTCTTCTTTCTATTCATTACCCTTGCTTGGTGGGTGGCTACGACTGAAAGGCATTATTCGTGAAATTGTTCAATTTTTGGCGAAACTCATCGCGGCAAAACAGGTCGCGGGAACAAACCAACGATAGCAATGCCCTTCTTCCAGGTCATCTTGCGATGTTGGAACAGTTACGAAAGGCTGAGACTGATGATCCGATGGTTCGCCCCAGATTTGCAGGCCGAGTTCTGCATGATCTTGCTTGCAAAAGCGCGGTTTCAAATGAGATCATAAAACCTGAGAACCTCTTTGCAGCTCTCGCATCGAATGGCGGCTTTTCCTGTCTTATGGCTGCACAGGTTGAAACTGCTGCCTCTGGCGCTGCGGATGCCTTAACCATTGTAGAGACCAACGATGGCAATCTTTATTACTTTGGCGATCTCCCCAATCGTTATTTGATCGAAAGCCGTCTTTCCCTCCTAAGTCTTGCGCTAGGTGCAGCTCAAAGCGATGGGGCCAACATATCACTTGATATCGTCTATCAGGCGATGCGCCCCGTAGCTCAGACCATCGGTTCTGAAGACTTCGGCGTGCCGCAGCTTCCAGCTTTAAGCAAACCAGATCATCACCAATTGATTACCTTCAGCCTCTCTGGTCGGTATTTCAAGAGGCACTGCAGCAATACGAGGTACCGCCAGAATACTGGCCAGCTTCATTCGGGTTTGCTTCAAGATGTGTTTGCGGCGTATAAGGCGCGTATCGACCCCAGTACTGCAGCGCAAATCTGTATCGAATACGCCGTACCGATGGCAAAGGTCGACCCGAGAAGGATCGCGGGAGCATTTGGATGACTGTCAGAACAGCAACAGTAAATTCTGCAATGCTGGCAAGGCTTTTTCAATTCCATTGAAAGGTCTGACATAACGAGTTTTGATTGCTGCGTCGACATTTGACAAGTTCGGCTTCACACGAGCCATTTTACGCTGACATCCTGCAATAACTGCATATGATGATGCGTTTATTTCATGACCTGGCTATTAGGCCAAGCTAGCCGTTGCTTCGACGTTTATGCAATGCTGAGATATCAAACCAGTGGAGGGGTTCGATAAAATGAAAAAAATCATAACAATAATGGGTATCGCAGGCGCTATTCTAGCTACTGGATTTTCTGCTTACGCAGGAGAGACGCTGGACCGCGTCATGGAAAAGAAGGCTATGGTTGTTGCAACCAATGCGGGTTGGCCGCCACAGAGCTTTCTTGATGACTCCAACAAGCTTGTGGGCTTCGACGTAGACGTAGCCAATGAGATCGGCAAACGCCTTGGTGTCAGCGTCACTTTCGAAACACCCGATTGGGCAACACTAACTGGCGGGCGCTGGCAGGGTCGCTATGACGTGGGCGTTGGTTCAGTCACACCGACCAAGGCACGCGCCAATGTCATCGATTTTGCCGGTGTCTATTATTACAGCCCCTATGTCTATGTTGTACACAAGGACAGCGAGGCGAAATCCGTTGCTGATCTTAAGGGCAAAGTCATTGGCGTAGAAACCGCAACCACCTCGGAAGATTTTGCTCGCCGCCAGTTGGAAATTGACGCTCCGGGGCTTCCCCCTATCGAATATAAGCTTGAGCCAGGCGAAATTCGTACCTTCGCGGATTCCATGCTGCCATTCGATGATCTTAGACTAGGTGACGGCGTTCGCATTGATGCGATCATCGCGCCGGAACAAACGGCGCAGAACGCGATCAAGAATGGTTACCCGGTGAAGATCCTCGAGGGCGAATATGCATTCCGCGAGCCTCTCGTGGTCATTGCAGAGAAGAACGATCCGGAATGGACAGCCAAGATTGGGGAAATCATCAAGCAGATGAAATCTGACGGCACTTTGGCGACGCTCACTGCAAAGTGGTACGGCAAAGATTACAGCGCCGACTGACATTACCCTTAAATCATTTTCGGAATGAGCCATCGCCACGGTGGCTCAACCGTTATGTTATTCCGGTGTTGCGATGACTTACCCGACCACATATTACAGTCAAACAGCGGCGGACGCGGTGGCGCGGCCGACACTTGAACAGGAGATCACGGCAGATGTGGCCGTGATCGGCGGAGGGTTGGCCGGTCTGTCGGCCGCTCTGCAGATGTCACGTGCAGGCAAGCAAGTTGTTGTCCTGGAAGCCGAAAGCATCGGATTTGGGGCCTCGGGGCGCAATGGCGGGTTCGTGAGCCCAGGCTTTTCGTCAGGCGGCGATGAAATTGGCACCAAAGTGGGCAAATCTGTTGCTGAATCCCTTCACCGGTTGTCGATTGAGGGCGTCGAATTTGTTCGACAAAATATCGACACGATGAAGATCGTAGAAGCACAGTCCGTTCCCGGTATTTTGCACGTGCGCCGATATGACGACGGTGACAATCTAAGACATTACGCCGACGCGCTTCAGCGCGATTATGGCTACGAGATTGACTTTTATTCAACCATGGAAACACGTAGGATTCTGAATTCGCGGCGCTATTTCCAATCGGTTTACGACCCTAACGCGTTCCATATCCATCCATTGAATTACCTCCGAGCCCTCGGGCGCGAGATTGAACGACTTGGAGGACGGATATTTGAGCATAGCCGTGTGATGCAGCTGCTCGACGAAAAGGATGGCAAGCTTGTCAAAACGAACCGTGGACACATCAAGGCGGCCTCAGTTCTGATCACCACGGGTGGTTACACTGACGGTCTGGTGGGACAGATCCGGCGAGCTTATCTGCCAATTTCGACCTATGTGATGGTGAGTGAAAAGGCCCCCGAACTGATATCATCGGCAATCCACACTATGGCTGCGATTGGTGATAACCGTCGGGCCGGAGACTATTACCGCGTGATAGACGGGGGTCAGAGGCTTTTGTGGGGTGGACGTATCACTACAAGAGCGGCCGACACTCCCGGCGTGGTCCGCGAGTTGCGCCGCGAAATGGTCGGCACCTATCCCCAACTTGCTTCTCTCAAGACTGAGCTGGCTTGGTCTGGTTTAATGTCCTACGCGAGGCATAAGATGCCACAGATCGGCCAACTTGACCGCAACACGTGGTACTGCACGGCTTTCGGCGGTCATGGGCTCAACACGACTGCAATTGGCGGCAAGGTGGTGGCAGAAGCCATCTGCGGACAGAGCGACCGCTACAAACTCTTCGAAAAATTCGGACTTGTCTGGGCTGGAGGACACGCCGGCCTTGCAGCCGCACAGATTACCTATTGGAAATTGCAGATGCAGGATTGGCTTGCTGAGCGAAAGGCGAGCTAGCAGAGGAGAGAACATGCTCGGGAGGTTTTTTCTGACGCGGCCAGAAGCCGCCAAGCGTACTGTTCAGATAGCTTTTTTTGTTATCCTGACAGCACTCTTTTGTTTCATGAACATTCGGTTCTCAGGGATAACAAACTGGCTTGGTATAGACCCGAAGGTCGCGAAGGCAGGCTTCACCAAGTCGACCCTCATCTCCTCGGTATTGCTAAGCGTTATTATCTTTGCCAATTGGAGGTTTCTTAAGCTTTTCCCGCGTTGGGCGCAGATCTGTGGAATATGGCTGGAACTATTCCTTCTGTTGATGATCTTCTTCTACTCGTTCAATCTGTCCTTTGAATTCATTGCCCGGAAAATCGGATTTTTGATCAGTCAGGGCGTCGTCACAACGCTCTATATTTCTGCGGCATCCATTTTTTTCGCGACCATCATTGCATTGGTTGGTGCTGTGGCCAAACTTTCTAAGAACGGCCTCGTCTACGGGCTGGCAACGTTCTACACTTCGCTCTTCCGTGGCCTGCCATTGTTAATGCAGATCTATATCATTTACCTCGGGCTCCCGCAGGTGGGGTACGTCATCGGACCAATTCCCGCAGGTATTCTGGCGTTGTCATTATGCTACGGCGCTTATATGACTGAGATCTTCCGGGCAGGCATCGAAAGCATTCCACGTGGACAACAGGAAGGTGCATTCGCGCTTGGCCTTGGCTCTTCGCAGACCATGTGGCTGGTCATTCTCCCGCAGGCGATGCGCATCATAATTCCGCCGACCGGCAACCAATTTATCGCGATGCTCAAGGACTCATCACTCGTCTCAGTCATTGGTGTATGGGAACTTATGTATCTCGCTCGTACCCAGGGACAAACTGAATTCCGACATATCGAAATGCTGATCACCGCCTCGATGATATATTGGGCCCTGTCCATTGTTCTCGAATATGGTCAAGCCAAACTTGAAACCCGCTTCAAACGTTCCCTCGCGCGCTGAGCGCGGCGGGCGTTCACGTCTGATTGTGTCAGCCAGCAAGAAGGAAGATGTGAGCGCTCTCCAGAGCCTTTGCTTCGCAATAGGTGCGAGGGAAAGCCATTTGCAATCCGTTAGTCGACTTAATCGATACCATGACCAAACTCCTGCACTTCTGTTAGGCATACCTGCGGCCCCAAGATTAGTGCCGGCTCACGGTACTTATCGCCGCCCGTTACACAACGGTCTTATGACGATTTTTGTATGGATTAGGATTTCAAATCCCGCAGTGCAGTATATTGCTGCAGCATAAACGATCGTCATTATGCTAACCGAAAAATAAATTGGTTTTCATTGGTCTGATTTCAGATTGGGTAGGGAAACTCTATTTAATCTAACAACCGCGGCAAACAAGTTGGACTAAGCTTCTTTAACGCCTCGGTCAGCAACATCACTTTCGGCAAACTTTCTTTGTTTTTCTGCCAAATCAGACGGAACGGCAAGCCGGTTGCAGTGTGTTCGGGAAGAACGTGAACCAGACTGCCGCTCAGAAGTTCATTCTGCACGAGCCAAGTCGGCAACTGAGCGATCCCGCATCCCGCAACGACAGCGGCTACTTTGCTTGCCGCGTCACCAAGTGCAATCCTTCCATCTACCACCCGTCGCACACTTGGCGCACATGGAGTATCCTGAAACAACCAAAATGATGGAGTACCATCGTTTTTTTTGTAAATCACCTTGTCATGAGCTTCGAGTTCAGCCACCGTATTTACAGATCCTGCTCGGGATAAATAACTGGGCGAAGCACAGAAAATTGCCGTTTCGGAACCGAGATGATAATGGCCGATCGTGGGAGGCCAGACATCGGGACCGCCGATCCGGACGACAATATCGACTTCATCCTCGATGAGATCGACGAAGTGATCCGAGAACGAAACATGTGGACGCAGACCTGGGTACGCAGCGGCAAACTCGAGCAATATCGGCATAACATGTAAACGGCCGTAGGAAGCTGGAACGTCAACTCTTAAGCGCCCAACAGGTTCTGACCCTTCAGCTGCTATTGTTACTTCTGCAGATTCGAGGTCCGCGAGAATTCTTGAGCAAGTGCGGTAGTAAGCGGCACCAGCGTCCGTAAGAGACAAAGTGCGCGTGGTGCGGGTGAACAGACGAACGCCAAGGCGCAGTTCAAGCCGAGCGATCGCTTTGCCTACCGCTGAATTGGTAATTTTCAACCGAGCAGCAGCAGCTGTAAAACTACCGCAGTCGGCAGCGGTGACAAAGGCGTCGATGCCTTTAAGCCTCTCCGGCGATGTCATTGCTCTTCTTTCATTATGGAATAAAATTCCATAGTAATAGGAATTCTTCGTCAGAGACAAGTATCATTTTCTACAATAGGTTACACGCATCTTTCTGGCTTATGAACGAGTAAAGCAATGGTGTCCTTTGATCGCCCTAAAATTCTAATCACAGGCGCTACCGGCCAAGTCGGCAGCAGAGTGCTCCACCTCAGCCTCTCCAACCCTGAGATTGATTGGGTGGCTGCCACGCGGTCACCCGTAAAAGCAGCCGCCTTGAATGAAAAGGGCATTGCAACAGTGATGCTCGACCTTGATGACGAAAGTACGCATCGGGCGGCACTAGAAGGTATCGATCGAATTTTCCTGGTGACCGGCTACACAGTCGACATGCTACGACAAAGCAAGGCTCTACTGGATAATGCAAAGAAAGGGGGTGTAAAGCATATCGTCCATCTCGGTGCCTGTGGCCGTGATGATACCACGGTCGCGCATTGGGCATGGCATCAGTTAGTGGAGCGCTATATTGAGTGGTGCGGCTTTTCCTTCACCCACTTGCGCCCAGAAGCCTTTATGCAAAATCTTTTGGGCTATGGTGGCAAAAAATCCGTAGAGGATGGGGTTGTTCAGGCTTTCGTTGGCCCCGCGCGAATAAGCTGGGTTGATATAGGCGATATTGCCGAGGTAGCGATAGAAACACTCTCGCGCCCTGATCTTCATGCTGGGCAGACTTATCGCCTTGGTTATGACGCCCTAACCTACGAGGAACTCGCCCCCCTTATGACGAGTATTATCGGCCAGCCATTCCGTTATGAAGCCCGTCCGCCTGAACTTTTTTTGCAGGATATGATTAGTTCAGGCGCGGAAATGGCTTATATGGGCTGCGTTTACGACCACTATAAGCGCTATGCGGCGGGTACCATACCTGGCGCTGACGATACTTTCGATAATTTCCTCGCCATTACGGGCCGTCAGCCGACCCGATGGGTTGATTTTATCGCCAGGCATAAGGCCGACTTAGCCTATTAGTCTCAATAGATTAGCGACACCGATTACCACTGTGTGATCTGAACTGATCGAGCATCTGTTCATAAATTCTAATATTGCATAAGGGGCATTGCTCTCCTTCGCCCCTCTGCACACTACGAACTTTTTTGCCGACGATCGGCGCTACTGAAAGCTCTTTTGCAAGCGGCTGGTCAGTTGCAATTGAATGCTTCCCAGCAAATTGCGCATGCGTCAGCTCATTTCCGATCCCGGCGGCATTTGCCACAAAGCGCAGTTGACGAAAACCGCGCATTTGTGCCCTTTGTAACTAATGGACGAAACATTTTTATAACACCGTGCTAAACAACCCTATTAACAGGGAATTGCTTCAGCGGCTCGCCAGCATGAAGCTTGGACAATGCTATCTGACGGCCGGTTGCCTCTTCCAAATTGTATGGAACGTTCCATCAGGCCGCGACCCAAATGGGAAATCAAAGATTACGACGTTTTTTACTACGACGGTGAAGACCTAACTTGGGAAGCTGAAGATCGCGTCTATCGAAGCGTGTCGGACACGCTAGCTGACCTGCCAATTCGCGCGATTCATCTTAGCAGGCCTACTCCTTACGCTCTGTTGCCTTTTCCCAAATATACGCAAAATATGTCATGAACGAATTTCCATGCGGTTGAGCGGCAACTCACACAGCGACAAACTTGCCGCCCAAGCCAGTCATGCGATTTTAAAACTCACTTATCGAAACAAGACCGTTTAGCCCATTGACAGTTTTGTTATATCCATTATTCTGGATATATGGAAAACGAAATTGCGATCATAGCATTTGCTGCCCTAGCCCAACCAACAAGATTGGACACATTTCGCCTATTGGTGAAACACGAACCTACGGGTGTTCCTGCCGGTGAGCTGGCGCGCATGCTTGATGTTCCGCAGAATACGATGTCTGCACATCTGGCAACATTATCGCGCGCAGGACTTGTAAAAGGGGAGCGTCAGAGCCGTTTGATCATTTATCGCGCCGATCTCGACCGGTTTCGAGAACTGGCCCTTTTCATGATCAAGGATTGTTGCGGAGGCAATGCGGAACTCTGCGGGCCTCTCATACAGAGCCTGATACCTTGTTGCGAACCGAAAACGACCACTGAATAACGCAGGGTCGATGAATTCGGCCTTCCACCAGATAGACAAATGAAATGACAGGTCGGGTCTACAACGTGCTCATTTAGGGCACGGACGACTACGCATGTTCAATTTTGTTCTTGGTAATCTGGAACTTGGAGAAGGATTGATGTCCACATTCGAACGATATTTGACTGTCTGGGTGGCTCTGTGCATCGTCGCAGGGGTAGCTTTGGGCCACTTCTTTCCAACAGTATTCCATGCAATCGGAGCTGCTGAAGTCGCCAGAGTCAACATTCCGGTCGCCATTCTTATCTGGCTCATGATCATCCCCATGTTGCTGAAGATCGATTTCAGCGCATTGAGACAGGTCGCTGAGCACTGGCGTGGCATCGGCGTCACACTCTTTATCAATTGGGCCGTCAAACCATTCTCTATGGCGCTTCTTGGCTGGTTGTTCATTGGCTGGCTGTTTCGCCCTTATCTGCCTGCAGACCAGATAGATTCCTACATTGCAGGGCTGATTATTTTGGCGGCTGCCCCTTGCACGGCAATGGTATTCGTCTGGTCCAACCTGACCAAGGGCGAGCCGCATTTCACACTGTCACAGGTCGCACTGAACGATGCGATCATGGTTGTGGCATTTGCCCCTATCGTCGGGCTACTGCTCGGACTGTCGGCAATTACTGTCCCGTGGGACACGCTCGTTCTGTCGGTTGTCCTCTATATCGTCATTCCGGTAATTGTCGCGCAAATCCTGCGCAAAAGCATTCTCGCCAGTGGAGGAGAACGAGCGTTCGATGCAATGCTCAAGACACTACAGCCCCTGTCCCTGGTAGCGCTTTTGGCGACACTCGTTTTGCTATTCGGGTTTCAAGGAGAGCAGATCATCGCACAACCCATGATCATTGCGGTGCTGGCCGTTCCGATCCTCATTCAGGTCTATTTCAACTCTGGTCTCGCTTATCTGTTGAATCGCATTTCAGGCGAGCGACATTGCATTGCTGGTCCCTCGGCATTGATTGGCGCCTCAAACTTCTTTGAACTGGCGGTAGCAGCCGCAATCAGCCTGTTTGGCTTCTCATCTGGAGCAGCACTTGCAACGGTGGTTGGCGTTCTTGTTGAAGTGCCTGTCATGCTCTCGGTCGTCTGGATCGTGAACCGCTCAAAGGACTGGTACGAACGCGGCGCAAATCAAAAGCCAGTCAATGAAGCCGGAAAGCTCTGATGTCAGTTACGATCTATCACAATCCGAACTGTGGGACATCTCGCAACACATTGTCCTTGATCCGTGCCAGCGGCGAACAGCCTGTCGTCATTGAATATGTGAAAAATCCGCCTTCGCGAGAACGTCTGGTCGAACTGCTCACTGCAATGCAGATGACACCTCGCCAACTCCTTCGCGAGAAAGGCACACCCTATGCTGAACTGGGATTGTCTGATCCCAAATGGACCGATGATGAACTGTTCGACTTCATGATGGCGCATCCTATCCTGATCAATCGTCCAATCGTGGAAACGCCTCTTGGCACCAGACTGTGCCGTCCGTCAGAACTGGTTCTCGACATTCTGGAAAATCCGGTGTCGTCATTCACCAAAGAGGACGGAGAAGTCATCACCCATGAAAGAAAGTCCCGCTGACATGGACCTGCCGAACCTCGATCAGAATTCCTTCGCATTGCCCAACCTGGATGCACTACGCGCCGACTTTCCAAAGCATAAGCCTCGTATCCTCTTGCTCTATGGCTCACTTCGTGATCGCTCTTACAGTCGGTTTTTGACGCTGGAAGCGCAGGGACTTCTCGATGCGATGGGTGCTGAAACGCGTATCTTTCATGCCAATGGTCTTCCTTTGCCAGACGACGGTTCCGCAGAGCATCCAAAGGTTCAGGAATTGCGTGAGGCAATGCTGTGGTCAGAAGGACAAGTCTGGACTAGTCCAGAACGTCACGGAGCCATGAGCGCCGTCATGAAATCGCAGATCGACTGGATACCTTTGCCCGGTGGAGCAATTCGTCCGACCCAGGGCCGAACTCTGGCATTGATGCAGGTTTCAGGCGGGTCGCAGAGCTTCAACGCCGTCAATCAGATGCGTGTTCTGGGGCGCTGGATGCGAATGATCACCATTCCAAACCAGTCATCCGTCGCCAAGGCATGGCAGGAATTTGACGACGCTGGACGGATGAAATCATCATCCTTCTATGATCGCGTAGTCGATGTGATGGAAGAGCTGATGAAGTTCACACTTCTGACGCGTGGCATCTCGGATCATCTCACAGACCGTTATAGCGAGCGCAAGGAAGAAGCAGCCAAACTCGAAAAGCGCGTATCGTTGAAATCGATATGAGCAACGAATTACCCGCATGACGAAACCACAACCCGATCGGAGAACTGCGATGGAAAACAGACTTTAAACAGTCTGGCAGATCCGTGAAATGGAACTTCTGCCGACAGCGAAGCGCTGATGCCTATTACGCTTCAATGCGCGAGGGCATGTCATTTGAGACAAGCGAGGCAACCCGGCTAACAAGGATTACCAGATACGCATTCATATTCATCGCCCCGACGCTGTGAGCAGCACCCTGAAGAACTATTGTAAAAGTTCTCAACTAGCACGACGGCGCCTGACACCTCGTTGTAGAGAATGCCAGGGCCTGATTGACGAGCAGATTATTTGTCGAGATCAACACCGTCGAAACGGTGTGCGTCAGAAGGCTCAATGAGATAGCCCTCAACGTTTGAAGCCGTAACGACCGTAATGAGACCATTGGCCAGCGGTATCCAAGGTGCGTCATCCGCTGCAATCTGCTGAGCTTGCTGATAGAGTTCGGCCCTCCTCCCTTCAACAGTGGTATTGCGTGCTTCGCTAATCACTGCATCAAAGGCCTGGTTACACCATACAGCTTTATTGTTACCCCCTACCGATTTACAGCTCAGCAACGGCGTCAAAAAGCTGTCGGGATCGCCATTGTCTGCAGTCCAGCCCGCCAGAACCGCACCCTGATGCGAGGGGTCGTTGGAACGCTTTAGATACTCGCCCCATTCATAGGTGATGATTTCCGGCTTCAGACCGGCTGCCGCTAGATCCGCCTGCAGTAGTTCGGCGGCGCGCTTCCCATTGGGATTATACGGGCGCGAGACAGGCATAGCCCACAGTGTTATCTTCTGCCCCTCCAGTCCGAGCTCCTTGATCTTCTGACGTGCAGCATCCGGGTCATAACTGATAGTTCTCAGATTCTTGTTGAATCCGAACATATCCGGTGGAAGGACACTGTCTGCAATAATTCCACTACCCTGATAGACAGCGTCCAGAATTGCCTTTTTATTGACTGCCTGCGTAACTGCGTTTCTGACCTCTGGTCGGTCAAATGGCTTTTCGGTGGTGTTGAACGCCAGATACCCCACATTCAGCCCTGGTCGTTGAATAACTTTGAGGCTTTTGTCGTCTTTGAGAACCGGAATATCTGCCGGCGCGGGATAAACGGCGACCTGGCATTCTCCGGCTTTAAGTTTCTGGATACGGATCGCCGGATCAGTTGTGATGGCAAAAATAAGCGTGTCGAGAGGCTGCCTGCCGCCCCAGTATTCGCTGAAAGCTTCGTAGCGAATTACAGCGTCGGTCTGATAGGCGATGAAACGAAACGGTCCGGTGCCGATTGGCTTTTGGTTAAGATCGCTAAGACGTCCTGAGGCTGCGAGCTGATCGGCGTATTCTTTTGAAAGGATGAATGCAAAATCAAGGCCAAGCAGACCGAGGAAGGGAGCGGTTGGCTCTTTGAGGACAAACCGCACCGTAAGATCATCGACCTTCTCCAGCTTTTCTACAAGCTGAGGAATGCCCACATCATTGTAGTACGACCACACGGCATCTTCTGCAGAAGCCGTATAAGCCGCATCACCCGACTGCCTTACAAAGCTGAAGACAACATCATCTGCATTGAGAGGACGCGACGGAGTGAAAATGTCATTGCTCTGGAATTTTACGCCTTCACGTAAATGAAAAGTATAGGTCTTGCCGTCTTCTGAGATTTCCCAACGTTCCGCAAGAGCTGGCACGATTTCCGTGGAGCCGCGTTTATATTCGATAAGCCGATTGTAGATGGTTTTCGACGATGCATCGAAAGTCGATCCTGCAGTATAGCGTGCTGGATCGAAGCCTTCCGGACTTGCTTCTGAACAATAAACCAGCGTCTTGGCCTGTACCGCAGGTGCAAGGGAACTCAGCGCGCAAAAGGTGGCGGCCGCAAAAAGAAGGGGTTTCATGAATATTCCATCTGTCAAAGAAAAGGCGTCCCATAAGGGACTGGGTTTAACGAAGGCAGTCCGTCAAATATTGACTGAACACGTCGCGGCGCTGTTCTTCTCTAAGTAACGCTGTTGTTTTTCATCTGCGATCTCTAGACCTTTAAAGGGGATGATCTGGGTGGTCGCAGGCTTGAGGGAAGTGGCGTTGAAAACGTCGCGTAGTCGGCCTGCCTCGTTCGCCTGAGCGCTCGAATGCACAAAAATTGCGGAGCGAACACCTTCACCGGTTTCCTCACCCTGCCTGTCCAAGGAGGTCGGGTCATGACTGTCCCAAAAGAAGCGGATCAGCGCATCGTAAGAAAGAACCTGCGGGTCGAAATCGATCTGTACCACTTCGATGCGAGCGGCAGTGGTTGATCCGTCTGTACCACTTGAATGGCCAACACGTGTATCGATTACCCCGTCGATTTCACGGAAGAATGCCTCCGCTCCCCAGAAGCAGCCGGCTCCAAATGTTGCCTGCTCCATAATTTCTCTCCTTAGATGTCGTGTGAGAATAGACGGCTTGGTTTTTCCAGGATCGTCACTCCGCAATTGGCGACGGGAACCGCGAGGTCCAAAGCACGCAGATGAGCTTTCTAAATCCTGCGGCTCTGTTCCGGTTTGAAAGGTCCAATCAAGACAGCATCCTGGTGGGTCGAAATCCCGTGAAAGTTGAGCCGACTACATTTTCACCCAAGCAGAACCTCGGGAGGAAGGGTTTTACTTCGGCGATATATTCTGGCTGCATTGTTCAAGAGTCCCGCTATGAGGTTAGACTATATATCAGGGCGCGTTATCGCGACGAGGTAGAAATGCGCTGTGAGATGTTAACAACGGAGAATAGAATTCTCCCGAAGGTTCATGAAGGCTGCACACCTCATCCCAATGCACCACGCTATTACAACCTCTCACAGTACCCCAATTGATGGGATGCAACTTCAACGCGTTCCCGCGCATTTCAATCAAGCTGAAGGGTTAGGAACGCAGCCTCTATCAATCTGAATAAACTCAACAATATTGGCTGTTTCCGACTATTAAAGCGGGGCACGAATGCCTCCACATCAACTCAGCCCTTTTGACCCTCCTCCACAACCGGCCCCTTTCTCTGGCTAATTCCTGATTTTGATTTCTGAGGAATTATCAACATTCGGCTCGCATGCACCGTTGTCCAACAGAGGGCAGAAAAGAATAGCCTTTCGGTGCTATCGATGTTGGACACTTCGCACAACCGCATCGAGAACGAGAGCGGTTGGAACTTACCCTCCGCCAGACACACCGCGTTTAGGTAAGGTGAAGGCGTAAGCGTCCCCTTCACCCTGTTTCAAGTGTCGATCTTTCGCTCACCGAAACAGATATCGAGCAATTGCGTCATGACGGAATGTCCCAGGGACTGACACCCGAGATCGCCTGAACGTAACACTTACCACTATAAGACCTAGGTGGCTTCACCCAGACTTCACCCAAGAATCAACCTCCAATTATCGGTGGTTATAAATAACTGAAAAATATGTATTATTTCGAATGCGAATTTAAATAGGTGACAAAAACAATGTTAAAATATTGTATCACGTTGATTATTCTAGCTGCCGCAACTTCCGCTCATGCGGATGAGGGAGAAGGGTTCGGGAGCAGTGAGACGGAATGCAAAACCTTTGCGGAGAGTGTTTGCCGCACTTCCGCAGGCGTCGATCAGGAGTGTTTTACCCGTATCTACGATACTTGCCGTACACCAGTCGACAACGACTAGAAGGCAGGCTCTCGCCGCCAAGCATTTTTTGCACCGTTCACCACAACTCCCGCCGATTTTATTCCCGTTAACTAGAAGGCTTGATGAAGGCTCGACACTTCAGCTTGGTTTGCCATGCGATCGCGTGACCCCATAGGTTCTAACTCACCCGCTAATCTCCACCCAAAACCAGTGTTATGGCCGCAGGATTGCACTATGCTCGTGGTCACGCCGGACGCATCCGTGGTGACATTGAAATTCACCGCAGCAAAGTCAATACGCAAACACTTCGATCAAGACCGAAGCATTCCTTCGTAGAAGGCTGTAACAATGGCCAATGACCATTGGAGCAATCTTCATGACCTTTATGCGAACTGCCAAAGCGGCGCCATTTTTCGGTTGGCATGTCGTGGCCGGGACCTTCGTCCTGGCAATATTTGGCTGGGGGATTGGTTTTTATGGACCGCCTATCTACTTGCAGATGGTGGTGCAGCGAACCGGATGGTCTGTGGCGCTCGTTTCAACTGCCACAACGCTGCATTTCTTGGTCGGTGCGGTGGTCGTTGCAAATCTTCCTCGGCTCTATCGGCTGGCGGGAGTTCCTGCTCTAACAGTCGCAGGAGCTGTCCTTCTTGCCTCTGGCGTCGTAGGTTGGTCTATAGCCGATCAGCCTTGGCATCTGTTTTTCGCCGCTGTTTTGACCGGAACAGGCTGGGTTACGATGGGTGCAGCTGCGGTGAATGCCATTGTTACTCCCTGGTTTATCAAGAGCCGTCCCGCAGCACTTTCCATGGCCTATAATGGAGCGAGCGTAGGTGGCGTCATTTTCTCTCCTTTGTGGGTGATGCTGATTGCTTTGATCGGGTTCGAAATGGCTACAATTATTGTCGGAACTTTTATGGTTACGACCGTGATTGTTCTGGCTATTGTGGTGTTTTCCAAATCTCCCGAGGCCTTGGGGCAATCTCCCGACGGAGGACAGTCGAGTCAAGCAGCACCACTGACGGCTTCGCAGTCCCCTATAACAATGTCAGGCAGCTCATTATGGCGCGACCGACGGTTCGTCACGCTCGCTATAGGTATGGCGGCCGGATTGTTCGCGCAGATTGGACTGCTGGCGCATCTGTTTTCAGTTATGGTTCCAGTTTTTGGATCCCGAAACGCAGGTTTACTCATGGGGGGCGCTACCGTTTCAGCGATCGTTGGGCGCACCAGCATCGGCTGGTTTATGCCTAGTTGGGCCGATCGACGTCTCATCGCTTCGGCAAGCTATGGAGTTCAGATCATAGGCTCGCTAATCCTCTTGGCGACGGGTGGCGATAATGAAGCTTTGATGATCGTCGGAGTTTTGCTGTTCGGGCTTGGCATCGGCAACGCGACATCGCTGCCGCCGTTGATCGCCCAAGTCGAATTCAATAAAGCCGATGTCGCTAGGGTCGTGCCTCTAATTGTTGCGATTAGCCAAGCAATTTATGCTCTCGCGCCCGCACTTTTCGGAATTGCAAGAGCGATGTCTCCGCTCACCATTTTTGCACTCGCCGCGGCAATCCAGCTCCTTGCAGTAACCGCGTTCCTTTCCGGACGGCGGAAATGACCGCCTTCTGATTAGATGCCATCTTTGCAATCAAAAGCCTACAACGCTATTCGCGGATTTCATCAAGGTATTGGCTTCACGCACAAATTGCTGGGTCGCTCATCATCTCGTGAGCAAAAAGGAGCAAACGTTCCGAAGGTTTACAACGCAGTCGAGCAAAGCCTCTAGCAACGGCTCAGCAATTATAAGGGAACTATAAGGACGCCAGTGGGTTTCCAACACTTCTGCCCTGTTGTGTTCCTACGTGTCTAAAGTTGAGATTGTGCAATGGCAAAAGAAAAACTGTCAAAGTATCGCTCAAAGCGGGATTTCAAGAAGACCGGTGAGCCTAGTGGCGACGCTGTCATTGGTCGATCCGATCGCCTTCGTTTCATTATCCAAAAACACGACGCAACCAGGCTTCATTATGATCTCCGACTTGAACTTGACGGCGTGTTTAAGAGCTGGGCAGTCACCAGGGGCCCCTCGCTTGATCCACACGATAAGCGACTGGCGGTTGAAGTAGAGGATCATCCGCTTGATTATGGTGACTTCGAGGGAACGATTCCGAGCGGTCAGTACGGCGGCGGCACTGTCATGCTTTGGGATCGCGGCTATTGGAAGCCAGAAGGAAAAGCATCACCGGAAGAAGCCTTAAAAAAGGGTGATTTAAAATTTATTCTGCAGGGGAAGCGCCTGCATGGCAGCTTCGTGCTGGTGCGCATGCGCAATGATCGGGACGGCGGGAGACGCACCAACTGGCTCCTCATCAAACATCAAGACGAACATGCCTTGGAGAAGAATGGCGCGGCGGTGCTCGATGAGCACATGACATCGGTCGCGTCCGGCCGTACGATGGACCAAATCGCCAGTGGCAAGGGCAGGAAGCCTAAGCCATTCATGATGGATGATAGCAGTGTTCAGGCCAACGCCGTTTGGGACAGCAAGCAAGGTCTTGCGGCAGATCGTCGAAAAACTAACATGAAGCGACGAAGCGTTGCCGCTACTGATCTGCCGGAATTTATTGCGCCGCAGCTTTGCGAAACGCGTGCTCGGCCGCCATCAGGTGCCAACTGGGTTCATGAGATTAAATTTGATGGCTATCGTATTCAGTTACGCGTCTTGGCCGGAAAGGTGACGCTGAAGACGCGCAAGGGTCTCGACTGGACAACAAAATTCCCCGAAATTGCCAAAGCCGCCACCGGGCTTCCCGATTGCATCGTCGATGGCGAGATTTGCGCGCTCGACGACCACGGAGCACCCGATTTTGCGGCACTTCAGGCGGCCCTATCGGAACGTGCCACAGCGGATCTGGTCTTCTTTGCCTTTGATCTTTTGTTTGCTGATGGTGAGGATATGCGAGAAATGGCTTTGGTTGAGCGAAAGGCCCGGGTGCAAGCCCTCTTTTCTGAGGACAAGATGAAGGATCCTCGGTTGCGCTTCGTGGAGCATTTCGAAACGGGCGGAGACGCAATCCTACGCTCAGCATGCAGGCTGTCGCTGGAAGGCATCGTCTCCAAAGTATCGGACGCACCGTACGTATCGGGCAGAAGCAACACCTGGGCAAAGTCAAAATGCCGTGCGGGACATGAGGTGGTGATCGGCGGATATTCTAAGACCAATGGAAAGTTTCGTTCGCTTTTGGCAGGTGTTTACCAAGACGATCATCTCGTCTATGTCGGACGGATAGGCACCGGCTATGGTGCAAAAAAGCTCGAAACTCTTCTTCCGAAGTTGCGCGCCGCTGAAACAAAAACGTCACCTTTCACCGGAATCGGGGCGCCAAAAAGCGGAAAAGAGATTGTCTGGTTAAAGCCTGAACTTGTCGCCGAAATCGAATTTGCGGGATGGACCGGTGACGGTCTCGTCCGTCAGGCCGCGTTCAAGGGATTGCGCGAGGACAAACCAGTTGACGAGGTGACAACAGAGAAGCCGGCATCGCCGGCAAAACACGAAACACTTGAACCTGTTGCCACGCCGGAGAAGCGTTTCCCTCGCAAGGGCGGTAAGGCAGAGGTGATGGGAGTGATGATTTCCAATCCTGATAAACCGCTATGGCCTGACGCCGATGATAACAAGCCTGTGACAAAGGAAGACCTTGCGCATTATCACGAGGCCGTTGGGGATTGGTTGATCGAACATGTCAGAGGGCGACCATGCTCCATTATACGAGCGCCGGACGGCATAGGTGGCGAGCAGTTTTTCCAACGTCACGCAATGCCTGGCAGTTCCAATCTCCTCGAGCTGGTAAAAGTTTTCGGCGACAAGAAACCCTATCTACAAGTCGATCGGGTTGAAGGCTTGGTAGCCATCGCACAAATTGGCGGTATTGAGCTCCACCCATGGAATTGTGAGCCTGGTACACCGGAAGTACCAGGCCGCCTCGTATTCGACCTCGATCCGGGCCCCGATGTCGCCTTTTCAGCGGTGGTCACGGCGGCGCGCGAGATGCGTGATCGTTTGGATGAATTGGGCTTAATCAGTTTCTGTAAAACGACTGGTGGGAAGGGACTGCATGTCGTGACGCCACTTGCCGTGAACAAAAGAAAGCCTTTATCATGGAAAGAGGCAAAGGGATTTGCGCACGATGTCTGCGAGCATATGGCTCGCGACAATCCCGATCTTTATCTGATCAAAATGTCCAAGAGTTTGCGCAGCGGTCGCATCTTTCTCGACTATTTGCGCAATGATCGCATGGCGACGGCCGTAGCGCCGTTGTCGCCGCGCGCACGACCGGGCGCTAACGTCTCTATGCCACTCAATTGGACGCAGGTGAAATCTGATCTTAATCCAAATCGATATACTATTCGCACTGTTCCAGCCTTGTTGAAGACATCGAGTGCATGGCAGGACTATTGCGATGGCCAGCGTCCGCTGGAAAATGGCATCAAACGTCTCACTACAGTAAGACGGATGGTCTGAAACAGATATGTACAAATCGGTCGGTATTTTTCGATTGTTTAGTAGAAATATTTTTTTACGGTCAACTAAATCAGACTATATTTAACATATGTCAGCTTTCGCTAGCTTGTATTGATTGTTTGTAAAGTCAAAATACTAAAAATATTTTCTTTATTTATTTCCATTCAACTGAGCGGAAAAACCGACCCCGATATTTTTCGATCAACCACGATGATAGAACGAAGCCGGAAGCCATATAAATTTTCTACATTGCGCTGACGCAGCATTCGTAAAGTTCATTTACCGCACAAAGCCACCCGATGCTTGCATGAATGACCTTGATCAGTCTCCGAAGGCTGGGACTAAGGGCTGCAATTTTCTATGAGGCAAAACGAGAATTAATTTGGGACATTTGCGTCTTGAGCGCAACTCCTCCCCCAGGTTATTAAAGAGATGCGGGGGCCGGTGATGAAGTCGGCGTCTGAAGAGATGCCACCGGTCAATGACCGGCTTCATCGCCGCCAGTTTATTTAGTCTTTCATGACCGAAACTTACTTTCTTCTCTAAACTAAAGCCTATTGTTTTATTCGTATTGACGATCATTTGCTCAACTTTTTATACCTTGCGTGTCGGGCGGCCACACAGGTAGTGGCTGCCCGAGAGGCGCGAGCAGTTTTAAAAATTTTCCCATTCAACGATTTAGGCACGAGTTTTTAAGCAAGCTACTGGCGGATTCGACACGATTCCGCGGACCAGTGGCCCGGTTTTTGAATTCACTGCACCACGCCGTGCTTTGGAAAAATAGCCGGATACACTGATTGCGGGGGGAGCAATGCGCATCCGGCCAAGTCTGGGAAACATATGCTTGCAAGCGTTGAAAACATAGCATTCTATCCGTTTAGTGCTACCGCAATTAACATCCCACAACTTAGTGGGTCTAACAGTGCGCTGCGCGCCAGGAAATTCATTTTGTGCTGACTAACGTTCGATCTTGATCAGCCAGGAAGTTCTGTTCTTCCATTTAGCAATAGTATTCTTTTCTCCCCTACCATCGGGAGAGCGCCATCGGGCTCGTCTCACTATTTTGTATTGCTTGAAGGACTGCCTCTGTCATGGTGGCGGCTCCATGTGAAACCTGAACCTTAGTCCTTTATTGCATTCGCGCGAAAAAATGCCCCGTGAAAGTCCGGGTTCACACCTCAATTTCTGGTATGAGGGCGTTAGATATCGCCTTATTGTTCATGTTGCCTACCCATACAAGCGCGTGCTGGTTAAATTGACTGGCAATCACAACGATGACGATCTCGCACGGGCTCTTGCAGAAGTCAGTCGCTATTTTGATGACCCGCCGGATTCATTGAGCGACGATGGAGTGCGCTTCGATATTCTTTCCCATCGCATTGAAGCATAGGACGGAAAATAACTACGCCATCGACGCGACAGAACCGGTTGAGTCTATCAAGGCACACGGAAGGGACTGGGCGTCCTAAAAATGAGTTGGCAGAGCTATTTGAAACGCGATCTCTAGCATACGAAGTGCTAAACAGAAGCATGGCCTAACAGTCAATGTGCCGGAATAGCAAGCTTGTTTGCACGTGTCGTTATGCAAAGCACATGATCGCGCAACTCCTACATTAGACTGTGAGAATTTAGTTATTGACAGATCGGTCCATAATGAATAGTTTGCGTGCATGGCGAGACCACGAGAATTCGACCGCGACGCGGCGTTGAAGAAAGCACTTGGAGTGTTCTGGGCAAAAGGATTCGCCGCGACTTCCACCGATGACTTGCGTGAGGCTATGGGGATCGGCAGGCAGAGCCTTTATGGTGCCTTCGGCGACAAACGCACTCTGTATCTGGAAGCACTCGATACTTATCAGCAGATGTCAAACACTGGCCATGTCAGCAGGCTATGCGGCCCGATATCGCCTTTGAAGGGAATCGAGAATTTGCTTGCTGGCATCGTGGTGGATGACGATTCCGAGCGAGCGCTGGGGTGCATGGGGGTTGGATCCGTCAGCGAATTCGGTGCGACCGACCCGGACCTTAATGCGCGCCGCAGCGCCGCCAGCATGGCACTGGGTCGACGCATCGCTGAGAGGGTGTCAGAGGGCCAGAAATTGGGGGAGATCAACGCTGCGCTAAATCCTAATGAGGCTGCAGCGTTCATCCAGATGACCATGACGGGACTGCAGATCGCCGCGCGCGGCGGCGCAAAAGCCGCCGATCTGAAGGCGATGGCACGCTTTGCAACGGAGCGCTTGAAGGCTTAATGCGTCCTCAGACAATACTGAGGCCTTTTCATTTAAATAATTATGGACTGATCTGTCAAGAAAAGGAGACCCCATGACGATCGACGAACGAAAGACTGCACTCGTATTTGGAGGAGCCCGTGGCATCGGCGCCGCTGCGGTAGAAAGACTGGCAAAAGAGGGCTACGACGTTGCCTTCACATACGTATCGCGGCCGGACAGTGCTGAGGCTCTCGTGAACGAGGTCAAGAAGAGTGGGCGCCGCGCCATTGCAATTCAGGCCGACAGCGCAGACGCTGAAGCCATCCGGGGCGCAGTGGCTAAGACGATCGATATCTTCGGGCCAATCGACGCTATCGTTGTCAACGCTGGAATTTTGCGGCTTAACACGGTGGATGCGGTTAGTCTCGAAGAGCTCGATCTTATGATTAACATTAATATTCGAGGCGTATTCCTTTCCATCCAATCCGCGGTGCCACACATGAAGGATGGCGGCCGCGTCATCACGATCGGATCGAACACGGCAGAACGCACTGGTATGGCGGGAACGAGCGTCTACCAGTTCTCCAAGGCTGCGGTCGCAGCAATGGTGAAGGGCTTGGCTCTTGATCTCGCTCCTCGGCGCATCACCGTCAACAACATTCAGCCTGGCCCAACTGATACGGATATGAATGCTGGCGCTATTGAGATGTTGTCAGACCGAAGCCCGTTGAAGCGCGTTGCCAACCCAGAGGAAATTGCGGGAATGGTGTCCTACCTCGTAGGTCCAGACACCTCGTTTATGACTGGGTCGAGCCTGACGATAGACGGAGGCTGGACGCTGTAAATCTGCGCTTCGGATAGCCAGGGGCGCGTGCAGCGGCCCTGGCCACAGAAGTAACAGTCAGCTCCGGATGAATGCCAGTATATCTGAGTTCACAACCTCAGGATTGGTGGCAAGCATACAACGCGGCCAAGCCGGGTCTGGATCGCGCCTGCGAGATTTTTGCGCCATCTTGGTTATTGCCGAAGAAATGGCCTGTGGCTCGGTCAAGATAGAGCCGCGACCTGTCGACCAATTCCTTGCGGAGATCGCAAAAGTCTTCAATGGCGGTACCGTCGGGATGTTTCGGGTCTTCAGCATGCCCAACAGGCGCCAGAAAACTGCGTGGTTCACGTATTGCGGAAGATTTTCGGGTTCATCGACGTCCCTGTGCCTACAGCATAACTGCGTCGATACGAAAGCGCACTCCATGCTGACAGGCCTTTTTCTTGTAACTGAGCAGATCAAACACCTAAGAAATTGGCCACAACGTCTGCAAATTCTTGAGGAGCAACGCGCGGATAAAAATGGCCCCCTTGCATTTCCTGGATAAGTGAATGTGCAATGAGATGATGCAGTTCTTCGACATGATAATATGGGATCATGATATCGTCACGCGCGCCGAGTAAAAGCGTCGGCTGATTGATCGCTGTCAGCTCTTGCGACCGATCAAAGTCTAGCAACATAGCGATGCGCTGTGCGGTCACCGAGTATGGGATAAGATTTTCGGCCGCGCTGGTAACCGCCGTAAGAAGTTCGGCTTCATGTGCGGCTATCCATTCCGGCGTATAGCCGAACACATGCGTGAGGTTTTGATACGCCGTCACCTCACCCTTCCGCATCATCTCCAAACGCGACAAGAACAGCGCACGAAAGCGTGCATCCGAACGTGCCCAGCTTCCGCTTATGACCAATGACCTGGCACGCTCAGCCGCATCAAGCGCAATGGTTTGTACCACCGTACCGCCGGTTGAATGGCCAACCAGATGGGCGGCATCGATCCTTTCTGCATCTAAAACAGTCACAACATCGCTTGCAATTTGCTGGATAGAATAGCCTTTGTCGGGGCGGTCGCTTCTCCCCGCCCCTCGATGATCAATCGTGATGATCTTAAGCCCGTTGAGAGCCTTCTCGACACCCCGCCAGAAGCGGCCATCGCCCCCCAGACCGGGGATAAGCACGACGGGTTCGCCCTCGCCCGTCACCTCATAGTACAGACGGCAACCGTCATCAGCGAGAGCTATCGACATTTGGCGCTCTTTCTCAATTAATTGCCCGGCCAGGTGTCGCCAAGGCGAAATCCCGTCGGGAACGGATCTGTCGGGTCGAGTACATAATTATGGAAAGCAGTGATCCATGCCTGTCCGGTTATCGCCGGGCGAATGGCCGCCTGACCGCCACATGTGGTTTCTTTAAGCACGCGACCGATAAATTCGGTACCAATGATCGATTCATGAATGAATGTTTCACCAACCGCGACCTGCCTGCGCGCATGCATCACCGCCAATCGTGCACTTGTACCAGTTCCACACGGTGAGCGATCGATGCGACCCGGCGATACAATCACAGCATTGCGGGAACGCTTGACACCATCGCGCTCCTCCAGGGGCCCCGCAAACAGCGTCTGATTAATCGTATGGATTTCCGGGTTTTCCGGATGAATAGCCGGAAGCTGTTCAGCGGCGGCTTTCTTGATCCTCTCACCAACTTCGACGAGCCTGGCTGCTTCGGCTTTGTCGACGTTAAAGCCGATTGATGCTGCATCGACCAGAACATAAATCATCCCGCCATAGGCTACATCAACAGTAATGGTCCCAAGCCCCGGCACGTCAACCTTTGCATCGAGCGCGAAAACAAAAGATGGAACGTTCTCAAATGTAACGCTTACGCATTTGCCGTTTTCACACTGCGCCGTCACCGGCACGAGCCCTGCCGGAGCTTCCAGAACCAGTTTTGTTTCTGGCTCCTTCATCGCGATCATGCCCGTTTCCAGCAGAGCCGTTACGGTGCAGATTGTATTGGTGCCGGACATCGGCACATAAAAATCCGACTCCATAATGACAAAACCAGCATCCGCTTCGGGTTTTGTCGCTGGCAGAACAAGATTAACGCATTGCGTTACCCGACCACGCGGTTCGTTTAGCAGAAAATTGCGCAGATCATCAGCTTGGCTTTCAAGATACTGCATTTTCTCAAACATCGAAGAGCCCGGCACGTCGAGAACGCCGCCAGTGATTACCTCATTTAATTCGCCGGCAGCATGAACGCCGACGACATTGACCATCTTCGTAAAGCGCATGGCTTAATCCTTCAAGGAGGCGAGCTTGGCGATGGCGTCATTCACGACAGTTTCAACATGCACGCGCTCGTCTCCCACCAAAGGAAGACGCGGCTCACGCACCCATTCGGGTGCGCCATAGACCAGCTTTTCAGCAAGTTTAATATACTGAACCAGCTTCACATGCGTATCGAGATGGAAAGACGGCGTCAGCAAACGATATAGCTTGCGTGCTTCTTCGAAGTCCCCAGACCAAGCAAGGTTGAACAGTTTTACACATTCGGCAGGCCAGACATTGGTCATACCCGAAACCCAGCCAGTGACGCCCAATGCCAGACTTTCAACAATCAGGTCATCCACGCCACAGAACACCGAGAAACGCTCGCCACATGCATTGTAAAGATCGGTCACACGACGAATGTCGCCACACTCTTCCTTGATGCAAACAATCGAGGGGGTCTCCTCCAATTGTTTGAGTATTTCTGGTGTCACATCCACACCGTAAGCAATGGGATTATTGTAGATCATGATCGGCAAACCGCTGCTTGCAGCAAGCGATTTGTACCAGGCCACGGTCTCTCGCGGGTCGGTCTTATAGGCAAGCGATGGGAACGCCATCAGACCCTGAGCGCCAAGCTTTTCATAGTGACGAGCAGCAGCTCCCGCATCGGCCGTCGAGATCTGAGCGAGGCCAGAGAGCAGCGGCACGCGATCAGCGACAACTTCTTTTGCTGCCAGAATAACCTGATCACGTTCTTCGGCCCTCAGCGAGGCATTTTCACCAAGCATTGGCAGTACAATGACGCCGGAAACGCCATTGGTGATCAACCGCTCTATCGAAGCAGCAGTGGCATCGAGATCAAGCGCACCGTCTTGCTTGAGCTTTGTGGTAACGGCCGGAAATACACCTGTCCAACGTGTCATGCTTTTGTTCCCTTATTTGTGTTTTTAATGAAATTCTCGATAAACTTCGTCATCGTTTCGGGCGTTTCGCAAGGCAAAGCACCAATCGCCTCAATATCGGCTTTAACGTCTACCGGAAGCCCCGAATTTGAGTCTTCAGGGATCTCATTGAGCTTTCCACCAATTAGAACGGGCATATTGGAACCAGCCTCTTTGAGAGCTGCCAGCACATCACGAGCATAGCGCAATGCGATGCCGTTATACGTCGATATAGCGATGAAATCGGCTTTTTCGGCAAGGGCTGTGGCAACGACCGCTTCCGGGTCCGCAGAGGTGCCTCCGTCAATGATGCCGACGGAACTCATGCCAAGAATGCGCTCGATCAGGTTCTTGCCATGCTCATGCACGTCCGATGAGGCGACGCATCCTCGCAAACCACTTTCAGCAATGTCTATACGTGCAGGCTCCGGAATGCGTTCAACCCATCCATGTGCACTTTCTTCAAGCTCCTCGACCCACTCAGCCAACATGACCGAGCGACGACCACCCCAGGCAGTTGCATCTTCGCGGCCCGCGCCATAGAGGCTTTCCAACCGTTTCGGCCCGATACGACGCAAGGCAAGCATAAGCGCTGCCGCGTCATTGATATTGACGCCCGCTTCTTCAAGACCGGACAGAACATTCTGACTAAAACGCTGCCCGGCTTCGATCAGACCATCAGCAGCTTTATCCACCTGTGCTAGGTCGATCAGACTGGCTGTTGGGATCGCGTGTTCTGCCATGCGGGTGGCAAAAGTCTGTGCATCAATGATTTCATCAACATCGGGTATGCGCTGATTTTCGGTCACAGGTACAGGGTTGATTGCATGTCCTGTATGAATGCGCGCCAAGGCCCAGATATCAGCCTGCAAATAGCTTGCAAGACTGGCAAAATTACCTGCCGAGGTTGATTTATAACTCACCGTATTGCCGAATAGCATAGTGCCCGGTGCATCGCTGAATGTCGCCAAAGCCTTATGGAATGCCATTCGCACGAGTGGTGCTGTGTAATGGTGACCGAAGCAATGCGACATGCGCCCGCCGATCAGGTTTTCAACGATATGCCGCTCGATCAGCACCATGCCAAGCGCCGAACTCATATCTGCAAATAGCCCTGCAAAACCGTCGTCCAGATTCGAGTGAACGAGCACCTCCTCATCTTGAGCCGCGATCAAACCAAGCGCTGTGACAGCAGCTTCAGTCGTTGCAACATCATCATCCCAATAGGGCAAGCGGAAGGTGAAATATTGCCCCAGATTACCAATGGCAGTAGCCCCTGCGGCAAGCGCACCCTTGGTGTTCTCGATAGCACCGGGTAATCCGAGCATGAAGTCGCCAAAATGCGCAGCCGCCGGTGCGGCATTGGTGATGCGTGCAAAGTCCTCAGGCCCGTTTAGAACAATGCCTGTTCCCTTGGGTCGATCTTTGCGCAGTGCAACCGGGTAACCCATTGACCAGTCAAGCGTAATACCGAAACGATCGACCGTCACGCTGCGACTGGCACAGGTGCCGTGCACTTCGCCAATCGCTTCAACAGTCCGCTCAACGCTACGAAAGCCTATATGCGCATGTTGCATCATGCGGCCTTCGGAGGCCTTGCGTCGTTTATATTCCGCCTCGCAGGTAACATTATTCGCGTCGAGAAAGGCATTTCTACCAACCCGCCAGTCGCGAGAAAGCTGTCTACCTTCAGCTATAAGATCAGTTCCCGGCTTCATGCGCTCAGGAACAAGATCAGCAAGGGCAGGCAGAACGGATTTCATGGCTACACCATTGGTGAAATTGCAGTTGGCTTAAGAATGCGGATAGTCTGACGTTCAATCATGCCCTTGATCGCTTCGAGATAGGCTTGCCATCCTGGATGAACGAGCATGCGCGCGCGCTTTTCCTCGCGTTCGGCAATGTTTTCATAGCGCCACAGCGCTACAACATGGTTCAGTTCGCCAATATCGCAGACGAAATGTCCTACGAAGCCGCCGAGGATTTCTGTCTGGATTTCAAGGCCAAGCTTTTCATATGTCGCAATGAATTCCGCCATGCGACCCGGAACGATATGATAGTCGCGTTCTTCGAGGATCATGATCGCCTCACTTTACCTGGAAGCCAAAGGCAAGCGGATCGCGCTCGTCCACAAGGATCGTATTATAGCCTGTGACACGCGCCCAACCACCAATGCTCGGCCGAATGGCAGGCCGACCGCCAACTTCCGTGGCACTCTCCACCCGACCATGGAACAGTGTACCAATGATCGATTCATGTACGAACGTTTCGCCAACGTGCAGCAATCCTTTAGCGACGCGCTGCGCCATGCGGGCCGATGTACCCGTTCCACAAGGCGAACGATCAATAGCCTTGTCGCCATAAAAGACAGCATTTCGGGCATCAGCTTCAGGATGCTTGCCCTTGTCAGCCCACATAACATGGCTGACGCCAGCAATTCGGTCATCTTCAGGGTGGATCGGCGCCACCGCTTCCTGTACCAGCTTGCGGATCAGCGGACTGATTTTGAGAATATCGTCAGCACTCATATTATCAAGGCCGGCCCAGTTTTTCTGCGGTTCAATGATGGCATAAAAATTTCCTCCATAGGAAACATCGACCACAAGTTCGCCGATGCCCGGAACGTCGATCTTCGCTTCGCTGGCATGGAGATAGGCGGGCAAATTGTATATGCGGACTTCGTCAACGAACCGGCCGTTGCGCTTGTACTCGACCTCCACGCGACCAGCCGGAACTTCGAGTGCGAGTTTTCCTTCGGTCTTTGGAACGACAAAACCCTGTTCAAGTGCAACTGTGACAGTGCCGATCGTGCCGTGTCCGCACATTGGCAGACAACCGGATACTTCGATAAACAGTACCCCGAGGTCGCAATCGTCGCGGGATGGCGGATAGAGAACCGATCCAGACATCACATCATGACCACGGGGTTCAAACATCAGTGCCTGACGCACCCAATCATGATCACGCAAAAAAAGCTGACGCTTTTCCGCCATGCTGACATTCGGCAAAATCGGTGCCCCACCAGAAACAACCCGAACGGGGTTGCCGCAAGTATGAGCATCGACACAGATAAAAGTATGCGGATTCATAATACGCTCCAGGTCAGGAAAAGCGGCTGACGGAAAAAGGTGAGAGATCAATGGCAGATTGTCTACGAGCAACGAGGTCTGCAATCAGGCGAGCTGTGGTTGGTCCGAGTGTCAGACCTCCGTGGCTATGACCATAGGCATGGATAACGTCGTCGCGATGTGGCGAGCGTCCGATCACGGGCAGGCTATCCGGCGTTGTCGGACGATGTCCCATCCAGCGCGTTCCCTCCTCCGATTTTAGATCGGGAAGATAAATACGCGCAAGCTTTGCGAGAGCATTGCTGCGTGCATAATTGGGCGCAGTTTCAAGCCCTGCAAACTCGGCAGCGCCTCCGATGCGCAATCCCATATCCATCGGTGTGGCCACGAATTTGCGTTCGGCGAAAATCACTTCACGCGTAAGCGATACGCCAGAATTAGGTATCGTGATGTTATAGCCGCGTTCGCTTTCAAGCAGCACGCGATCACCTATCGACTTTGCAAGACGTGCTGACCACGCGCCTGTCGCAATAATCAACTGATCAAAGTCGACTGCCTTACCAGTTGCCAAACGCAATTGCTTGCTTTCAATGGCTACAGCTTCGCCGCTTACAAGCTTTACGCCCTGAGCAACAACAAATTCACGCAGACGATCCACGACACGTTTAGGATCATCAAAATGAGACCACTGCGGCGTCATTGCAGCACGAACGACAGCTTTTCCAAGAGCTGGCTCAAGCCTGCGTGCCTCATAACCATCCAGCTCATCGAAGACAATGCCGTAACTGCGCCTGAGGTCGCGATCAAACGCGTCTGCTTTGAAGGCTGCTTCTGTCTCATAGACCCACAATGCGCCAACCTGGTGCAGCTCATGGGTTAGTTTCAGCTCCTCCAACAACGGCATATAATCATCATAAACCGGCGCAGTTAGTGCTGCGAGAGCCTTGGTAATACGCAACATTTCCGATTGTGAGCTGCTATGCATAAAGCGCGCAAGCCATGGGACAAGCTTCGGGAAATGTGCAGGACGCACTGACAGTGGACCGAGCGGATCACACAACCAACCTGGTACTTTCCAGACAAGTCCCGGTACGCTTGCTGGCACAATCTCGGTAACACCAAGTCCGCCGGCATTACCAAAGGATGCCTTGTCACCTGCCGGGTCGCGATCAACAATCGTGACACTATGGCCCTCAGCCAACAAAGCACGCGCTGCGCTCAGTCCTATTATTCCCGCACCTGCAATGAGAACATTGCTCATTCGGCATTCCATCCATTCACTGCGCCGGAATTAATCGCCCGGCAAAATAACGTGTGACTTCGGTTAAAAGGCTGGCAGCTGTTATGGCCGAGGTCTTGGGATTATCCGGCGAAGGCAGATTGGCGAACCGCATAAAGGCTTCACCAAATGAACTTCGCGCCTCGATCTCATGCGTATTGAATGAAACCGCCGGATCGGCCACGACCCTAACAACCGTGCGCGCCACACCGGCGGCCAGCGCAATCGTCAGACCCGCATTCAGATTACGCGGATAAAGCTCTGCTGCACGAATGGCATTGCCCTCATAAAGTACAAACGCTTCGCGCATATTTTCGGGATCAACCCCAAGTTCTTTGAGTTCAGTGAGCCAAGCGGAGACCGGCTTGCGTGACGTGTAAGTTACGCTGAGATCGTCAGCTTGAGTCACAACATCAAGATAATCCAGACCACCCACCGCACCTGTCGAAAATATCAGTTGAGCACCACTCTGCTCGCTTAGTTCTGCTGCTCTTAATTTGAAAGCGGCATCAGCAATGCCCCCCACCGAAGCAGCAATTACATCAATGCCAGCCTTTAAAAAAACCGGACAGAATGCCTTCAAGGCATCCTGTCCGGCGGCCTCGACAACAACAGAAGGTGCTGAAGCCAACAACGCATTCACATCATTGACAAACCGGATCCTGCGGGGTGGCTGATCCGGTGCCTCTACGCCTTCGCGCAGCAGCACAGTGATCTGACAGTTATAGGCCAGAAGCTTACTGCACAGATCCCTTCCGATGGCGCCGAAGCCAAGAAGTGCAATATGGGGGACGGGAGTATCTATCGTCATGCGATTACCAGGCCGACATGCCGCCATCGACGGTGAACATTGCGCCTGTCGCAAAGGATGCTTCATCTGATGCGAGCCACAAAATGCAATTTGCGATTTCCTGCGGCTCTGCCCAGCGATTGATTGGCGAACGTGCTTTCAATGCATTCTTGAAGCCATCAGGGTCGGGCGTTGTTTCAACCATTTTCTCGAAATAGCTCGACCATGTGACACCTGGCGCCACACAATTAACGCGAATTTTTTCCTTCGCGTGATCCAGTGCCATAGCCTTGGTAAGAGCCGCTACACCACCCTTTGATGCAACATAGGCTGCACGATCAAAGATACCTACAGTCGCAACATTGGAAGCAGTATTAACGATAGTGCCACCACCTTGAGCCGCCATCACCGGGATAGCGTGCTTACAGCAAAGATAAACGCCCTTGAGATTAACTGCCATCAGCGCATCCCAATCGTCCTCTTCCGTATTTACGACAGTGCCCGGAATACCGTAACCCGCATTATTGGCCAGAATATCGAGGCGTCCGAAAGTACTGACCGCCTTATTGATCATCGCCTTCACTTCATCGGAGCGCGAAACATCGACGGTGAATGCAACAGCTGCATCGCCAAGTTCCGCAGCAACAGCCGCAGCCTTTTCCCCATCACGATCGGCTACAATGACTTTAGCCCCTTCGCGAACGAAAATATGAGCGGCAGCCTTGCCGATGCCTGCACCAGCGCCGGTAATAATGGCGACTTTGTCTTTCAGACGCATTTTTTCCTCGAATATAATTAGCCTGCCGGCCCACAAATCTTGGGGTCGTTTCAAGCTTCTGGGAGAAGCCAGCAACGCTTGCTGGCAGGGGCGTATTTTAAACTTTGTAAGGATCCGGCGGCGGCGCCGCAAAAACAGTGTCGCGCTCGATCTGCAGCACATTCTCAGGTCGAGGGAACGGCTCGGGTACTGGCTCACCATCTACCCGATCGCGCCCGATCAAGCGGAAGAAATCTTCCAATCCATTTGGCACAATCAGCCAAGTCCAAACTATGTCGGTGTCACCTTCGTTGATAAACATGTGGCGACGATTTTTGCCGATAAAAAAGGCTGACCCCGGAATCATTTCATGACTCTCGCCATCGACCACCGCACGCCCTTTGCCTGACACGACAAAGATGACTTCTTCGTTCTGATCGTGAGCATGCTCACGTACATAGCCACCCGGAGGAACTGTCTGCGTCCCGAAACCGATTGGATGCTCCATTGGAACTCGATGAGGGGCGAAAATTACATCGATAGAACCATTGGCGGGCACAGGTTGCCAGTAGCTTTCAGCAGAACCCGGCTGGACGATAAGTACATCTCCGCAAGGACCCTCCCCTGCGACTGTCCGCGTGTCTTTATTGGTCATTTCAATTCCCCGATGCGAGCTTTTGCCCGTCAATATTGGATACAATATCCAACTTGAACGGAAATAATGCCGTCGTCAACGCTATAAATGAAATTATTTTTCTATTTTCGATCATATAGGGCATCATATTTCATTGTTGACTCTATTTTTTGTATATTGTATCCAATTTAGAAATGGAGAGCCTGATGACAAAAAAGATCGGGAGACAATCCCTTACTGACCAGATCGTGGTGGAACTACGCCGCAGAATTATTGCTGGCGAGCTCGCTGAAGGCACCCCGCTACGGCAGGAAGCATTGGCAACCGAGCTTGGTGTTTCCCGTATTCCTATTCGCGAAGCCATTCGTCAGTTGGAGGCAGAAGGCTTCGTCCAGTCTGAATTGCATAAGGGCACTATCGTCAAAGCGCTGTCACTGGCTGAAATTCAGGAGCTTTTCGACATCCGCATTCATCTCGAAACATGGCTTTTTGAGATGGCGATACCGCGCCTGTCTGACGCAGATCTACTCCGTGCGGAGCAGTTGACTGATGAAACCCTTACTGAGGGTAACGTCGAAAACTGGGGCGATCTGAACTGGCAGTTTCATGAGACTCTTTACGCGCCGAGCGGACGCACAGTTGCGTTGAAGTTGCTCAAGAGCGTGCATGATAACGCCAACCGTTACATAAATCTTCAGATCGCGGTCGCTCAGGACGTAGAGCTCGAGCTTTCCGACCATCGCGCCATTCTCGCTTATGCGAGACTCAAAGATACCGAACGCGCTGTCGAAACATTGCGCAAGCACATCCAGCGCGTTGCAAACAATCTCATGAAATCCTTGATCGATAGCAGAACGGATCAGCGGGAGCAGGAGAGAGCTTAAGGCAGTAGCCTTATAGCAAAAGACGCCGGTGGATGGCGAGCAATCCACAACAATAAAAATAATACCGGCCCATGAAGGCCAGAAAAACCAAAAGAGGGTTACGATGAAAGCTTATAAGAAGTTTCTAGCGGCGACTATCGCAGTCGCCGGCCTGTCGGGTGCTGCCCATGCAGATATCGTCATTGGCGCAGCCGGCCCACTGACCAATGCAGAGTCGATCTTCGGTGTGACATGGATGAACGGCATGGAACTCGCCGTCCGCCAAGTTAACGAGGCGGGCGGCATCAACGGTGAGAAGGTCGTTCTTCAGCGAGATGACGATAATGGCGATCCGAAGCAAGGTACGCTGATTGCGCAAAAACATTGCGATAATGCTGCAATGCTTGGAGTAGTTGCAAATTTCAACAGTGGCGTGACGATCCCGTCTTCCGATATTTACAATCGTTGCGACCTGCCACAAGTCACAAATGCATCAAATCCCAAGGTCACTCAGTCGGGTTATAAGAATCTCTTCCGTCCAATTGCCAACGACCTTTCACAAGGCTCAGCTCCGGCCGACTACGCAGTCAACACGCTGAAGGCTAAATCAGCTGCAATCATCCATGACAAGCAGGCATTTGGCCAGGGCGTCGCTGAAGTCTTCCGCGACACGTTCACAAAAGACGGCGGCAACGTAACCTCATTCTCAGGTGTTACACAGACCGACGTAGATTTCTCGGCTCTGCTCACCAGTATTCGCTCTGAAAATCCAGATGTCATCTATTTTGGTGGCGTTATGCCAGCCGTTGGCCTCTTCGTGAAACAAGCACGCGAGTTTGGCATTAAGTCCACGATTTTTGGGGCGGACTCAGCATTCTCGTCCGACTTCATCAATGGCGCTGGCGCCGAAAATGCTGAAGGTGCAATCGTCTCTTTCCAGGCTCCTCCTTACGACTCCTCGCCGGAACTAGAAGCTTTCGCCAAATCCTATAAGGATGCTTTCGGAGAAGATGCTGGCCCTTACTCGGCCTATGGCTTTGTTGAAGCTTCGGTTATCCTTGAGGCCATGAAAAAACTGCCAGCTCCGCTCACACGCAAGGCTATAGCGGAAGAAATTGCGAAGACCGACCTTAAGTCCATGGTTGGCACAGTATCGTTCAAGCCGGATGGTGAGCTCACCAACCCTTTCATCTTCCTGTACAAGGTTGATGGCGGAAAGTTCGCCCTCGTGAAGTAACTCTGTTCGGGTTCAGACGGGTCTCTGGCTTATTGCCAGAGGCTCACTTCCCAAACTTGAAAATGGTGCGCTTGGATCCCTCCGAGCACGGTTTTGCCTTGCTCCTCCTGAGCGCGCCTCGGCAATCGAGGCTTCGCAAATGTCTTCCTTCCTCCTTCAGCAAACTGTCAATGCGCTGACAGTCGGCTCAATTTACGCCCTTATAGCGCTTGGCTATACAATGGTTTACGGGGTTCTGCGGCTGATCAATTTCGCACATAGCGAAATGTTCATGTCAGGGGCGTTCGTCGCCGTCTTTCTTAGCGGCTCGCTGGGAATTGCAGGCTTTCCGGGCGCTGCCGTCATTGTCGGTATTCTTTCCTTCGTCATTATTGGCGTTCTTGGTATGTCGATTGAAGTTGCCGCATACAGGCCTTTGCGCAATAAATCCCGCCTCGCCCCAATGCTCTCTGCGCTTGGTATGGCCATCATCATCCAGAATGTCGTCATGCTTGTCGCAGGACGTCGTCCGATTATTTATCCGTCAATGCTCCCAAGTGGTGTGATCGAAATTGGCGGTATCATCATAACATGGAAGCAAATTACGATCCTCGCGATCGCGCTTGTTCTGATGGTCATGCTCGAACTGTTTGTCAATCGAAGTCGTATGGGAATTCGTATTCGTGCGGTGGCCGAAAATGCTAATACCTCTTCGCTCATCGGCATCAATCCGAATATTCCGATCTCGGTAATCTTCTTTATTGGACCGGGCCTCGGTGCAGTCGCTGGTCTTCTTTACGCCTCTTATTATGGCGTTGCGACCTTCACAATGGGCTTTGTGATCGGCATGAAGGCCTTCACCGCAGCTATTCTCGGCGGCATCGGCTCTATCCCCGGTGCGATGCTGGGGGGCATCTTGCTGGGCTTCATTGAAACCTTCGCAACAGCGCTTCTGCCGGGTCTGACCGGTGGCGTCATCGGCACGGAGTATCGCGATATCTTTGCCTTCTCCGTTCTTGTTCTCATCCTTCTGTTCCGTCCGTCCGGCCTGCTGGGCGCAAAGGTCAGTGAAGAAACGATGGTGTACAAAAGTGATTTCTAAAGCTCCTCTCCCGAGCGCAGACAGCGCACCCGCACCAACAAGTGGCGGCTTGGGGCGTACCATGTTGCTGCTTGCAATATTTCCCCTTGCACTCATCATCCTTGGACAATTCCTGCCAACCTATCCGTTGCGCGTACTCGACACGATCCTGCTTTATGCCGTACTGGCAATGGGCCTGAATATCGTCGTAGGTTATGCAGGATTGCTCGATCTGGGGTATGTCGCATTTTACGCAATCGGTGCCTACACATATGCGCTTTTAGCGTCCGACCAACTGGGACTGCACTTACCATTTCCAGTGATCCTCATCATTGGTGCAGTTCTGGCAGGCATTGCTGGCATTCTGCTTGGTATTCCAGTTCTTCGATTGCGCGGTGATTATCTGGCGATAGTCACACTTGGTTTTGGTGAAATCATCCGTGTTCTGATGAACAATCTGAACTGGTTGACCAATGGTCCACAAGGCATTGCACGCATCGACGAACCGAAGCTTCTTGGCTGGACAATCTCGTCACCACTTGATTTCCTCTATCTTCTTTTAGGCTTACTGATCATCACGTTCCTTTTTGTTTGGAAGCTACAGCAGAGCGCACTGGGCATTGCTTTGTCAGCAGTACGCGAGGATCAGGATGCTGCCCGCGGTTGCGGGATCAATACAACAAAGGTCAAGCTCGTAGCCTTTGCTACCAGTGCGGTGATAGGTGGGATCTGCGGCGTTGTCTTTGCATCTATGCAACGCTTCGTAAGCCCAGAAAGCTTCACTTTCTGGGAGTCGCTCACCATTGTTCTGGTGTTGGTTGTCGGCGGTCTCGGAAACCCCTTCGGTGCAATGCTCGGTGCAGCCATCCTTGTGCTTATTCCGGAGCTGATGCGTGACTATGCTGATTATCGTCAGCTCGTATTCGGCATCGCACTCGTCTCGGTTATCCTGCTAAGGCCAATGGGCATTATCAGCCGTCAATTTGGTCCTTCATGGCTCGCCGCAAAACTGGGGAGACGCTGATGCTAACTTTTGAACATGTCACCAAAACCTTTGGCGCACACAAGGCAGTTGATGACGCTTCTCTTATGATGAAGCCGGGTAAAATTACCTCGATCATCGGCCCCAATGGCGCGGGTAAATCGACTCTCGTCAATATGGCAGCAGGTTCTTATCAGGTGACGTCAGGACGGATCGTTCTTGACGGTGTTGAACTGCAAAAGCTTCCAAAACACGCCGTAGCGCATGCGGGGCTGGGACGCACATACCAGAATATTCGCTTGTTCGACGGTATGACAGTTATGCAAAATCTCGAAGTTGCGCTTGTTCCCCGCACCATCTCAGCTCTCATTGCAGACGCTCTCCCAGGCAGAAGTGCTGAAAGATATCGACGTGATAAATGCTACGCTATTCTACAAAAGCTTGGCATCGCGCATCATGCGCAAAGGCTTGCCGGATCGCTTGCCTATGGTCAGCAAAAGCTAGTCGAGCTTGCCCGTGCAATGGTTAATGATCCACACGCCATTCTTCTAGACGAACCCGCTGCAGGTCTCAATCACGGCGAAACGGAAGAACTAAAGCATCACATTGTTGACCTCAAATCGGGCAAGATCGCCGTAGTGCTCATCGAGCATGACATGAAACTCATCATGTCCATCTCGGACGAAATTTATGTAATGAACCGCGGTAGTGTTCTGGCGCATGGGTCACCTGCCAACATCCGCAATAATCAGCAAGTTCAGGAGGCTTATCTTGGCCAGCCAGGTGCAATCAGTGACATCGAAGCCGCTGCTCGCAGTCGAGCAAATCGAGTCCGGATACGGTCGGGTGAAGGTCTTGCATGGCATCAGCCTTGAGCTGCATGCTGGCGAAATCGTATCGCTGATCGGCCCGAATGGAGCGGGAAAGAGCACGCTTCTGCGTTCGATAAGCGGAGTTTGCCCTATCTCCTCTGGGCAAATCAGCTTCAAAGGCGAACGTATCGACCGTCTGAAACCTTATCAGATCGCTAAACGCGGACTTGGCCATTGTCCCGAAGGGCGCGCAGTTTTCCAACACCTTACTATTGAGGAAAACCTGATAGCCGGCTATCTGGAAGGACGCGGAAAGACAGAAGCCGAATTGTTCGACCATGTCTACACGCTGTTTCCTGTGCTTGCCGAGCGTAGAAAAAGTCAGGCAGGGCGCTTGTCAGGTGGGCAACAGCAGATGGTAGCTATTGCAAGATCATTGATGGGGAACCCAGAACTATTGCTTTTGGACGAACCTTCACTGGGCTTGGCACCCATCATCATTCATCAGATTTTTGAGATCATCATCAAGCTGGCTGAGGCGGGCGTATCGATTGTTCTTGTCGAACAAAACGTCGATCTTTCGCTTGAAATTGCCGACTATGTTTATGCTTTCGAGCATGGCCAGATTCACGTATCTGGCCCCGCTGAAAAACTTGCAGGTGATACTCGCGTACGGGAAATATACTTACCAGCCTAAAGATTGTGATTCAGTGGACGATCTCTTTCCTTAGCATCTCTAATGTCCTGGGAAGGGATCATCCACTCAACAAGAACCGTTTAGCAAACCTTCTGTTAGAGCCGCCATCGGCACAAATTATTTGGTGGATTTCTGATTTAGTGTATGACCTGACAACATGGGTTGCGCGTAAACGGCAACAATCAGGCGATAGCTTTCGTTCCGATTGTGGTGGTAGAAGATGAAATCTGCCACTATGGAACTCGGACTGACATCGTTGACCGTTGACTACCCCAAGAGCGATGTTGGAGCGCAACTGCACCGTTGCAGAAAATTTCCTGCACCCGACGTTCACACAGAAACCTTACCGCATGCAAGCACCGACCTACAAATTAATCCAACCGACGGAAGCTGCCGATGCACTATCAATTTTGGCAGATCGGCTTGGGCCGCTTCTAAAGGCAGTTTATTTGCACGGCTCCGCCGTTGGACGTGGTTTGCGCAAGCACAGCGATGTTGATCTGCTCGCTGTGGTGGAAGGGGAGCTCCCAGATTCCATTCGGTCGCATCTACTAACCGATCTGAAGGCAACGTCAGGATTGTACCCGTCTGATCATCTGGGGCGACGTCCGCTGGAGATTATGATTTTCCAGGCGGTAGATCTTGAGCGGCTTTCTTATCCTGCGCGCACCGAGTTCGTCTATGGGGAATGGTTACGCGATGCTTATACAAATGGTGAAGTTTCGCAAGCAGAATTCAGCCCAGAGTTTACACTGGTTCTTGCGCAGGCAAGACGGGAAGCCGTGCCACTATTGGGGCCGGAACTGACAAAATTTGTTGAAGATATTCCTTTTCAAACTATACGCCGCGCAATCGGCGATCTTCTTCCAGAGCTGATTTCCTCTGCCGAGGGTGACGAGCGCAATGTTCTCCTGACATTAGCGCGAATGTGGAGAACTCTCGCGACCAACCAGTTCGTTTCCAAGGATGAAGCTGCGGACTGGGTCGGTCCCAATTTGTCAGATCAGGCGGCCTGTATTCTTTCGACTGCTCGGGATGCGTACCTCGGTGAGCGGAAAGATGATCTTCATCTTCGACCAAAAGAAGTATCGCGCGCCATTGAGGAGTTGAAATCGCAGATTATTTCCGTCCTGTAAAAGCAAACATTTGTTCGCAATAGAGTAATCACTGGCCGTTAAGCTTTGGCAAGTCGAAAGAAAGCCGTGTTAATGCTCTGAGCATCCATTCTAAAGGGCCATAACGAAAGATGGACAGCCAAAACCTGCTTATCAGCAATTGAATGAAGAAAATTATTCCATCGATCAACAAAACCTGGGCAATCGATAGCCGATTCATCAAACCAAGGCCATAACCGTGGAAAACTATGGCAAGCAGCAACGATTGTAACAGATAATTTGTCAGCGCCACTCGTCCTGCCGCAGCCAAGAGACTTTGCACATTTTTTGCAGCAGGAGACGACATTAGTTTGATCATTCCAAGCACCATGGTCGCAGAGAGCAGTGGCGCGGTCACGATAGACACTGCCAAACCTAACGTTTCAATGTAGGTGCCGGGAACGAACGTCGTGCTTAAGGAGTATGCTAAAGCACCAGGCGTACCAACAAGCAACCCCAGCACATAGATGCGGCCGGACCAGTTTTGCCGCACTGCCTTTATATTCTTAAATAGCTCATGGCGGCCCGCCACATACCCCAGGAGAAACATTGCAAGGGCGGTGGGTGCTTGCAGCAGCACCAGCAATGGTAGAAAGTCCTTTATCGCGGTGAGGTGCCCGGTGATGATCTGCCTTGGCGTGCCCTGCCAGTTTTCTGCCGCAGCCAGGATGATAGTTCGCGCTATATCGGTCTCGTCATGCGTCGGCAGACCGGCTTGCCAAACAGCAATTGCAACCCATAAAAATCCCGTCACAACGATGAGCATCACCGCGAGCACAGTGAGAAACCGGTCTGTGCGGTTGCGCAGGGCCAGCAATACCAGCCCCAAAACTGCGTAGGTGGTCAGAATATCACCGTGGAAAAGAACAACGGCGTGTATTGCTCCAATAACGAAAAGGCCAGCTTGCCGGCGCAGCATACGGGGTATGAAGTTGCTTCCGGAGCGCTCGGCTGACTGTATTTGCAAAGTGATCGAATAGCCGAAGAGAAAAGAGAACAACAGATAAAACTTTAGCTCAAATACCGCCGAGACAACGCTCTCGAGAAATATATCGAGCCAGCTTGCGTCCGGTGTAGACAGACCCGTGCCATACCAGGTTGAAGCAAAGACCAGGCTGTTGACAACAAGAATGCCTGCAAGAGCAAATCCTCGAACTGCGTCGATGGTCTCGATACGTTCAGACATATTCGCGGCCTTATTGTTGACGCTGGAGAATTTCGAGCAGGTTGTTCATCGTCGCGAGCATCTGCTGCGGGTCGAAGGCAGCATCCGTCTCCGCACGACTAAACACGCCGTCGATCCAGGTAGACAGGAGTACGGTCATCTGATCATTGGGTAGGAGAAAAGTTCTCTTGTTGCCCGCAATGAGCGCCGTGATCGTCTGGCTTAAGGCTTTGTCAGCCTGGGCGCTCAGCCCTGCAATCTCTTTGTCACGCGAAGTGGCAGCAGAGATTTCGAGGATAAGACGCCTTTCTTCCGGATCAGCGGCGGCTTCGATGATCACTTTCAGCAGTAGCCGAAGCGCCTTGTCTGCATCATCATGGTCTTCCAATTCATTCAACCACAACTGGCTACTACGGATGTGGTCCTCCACCACCGCCAGGATCAATGACTGCTTGTTTGGAAAATAATGAAACAGCTTGCCGGTGCTGGTGTTGGCCTCGACACGGACGGACTCGGTACTTGCACCGTCAAAGCCGGCGCGGGAAAAGGAGCGCCGTGCGGCCTGAATAAGATGAGCTCGTTGAATGGCATGACTTGCTGGATTGGGTTTTCGCATAGTTTCTAAACCAGAGTATTTACTCTGCTTTAGACCATGTCGCCCCCAAGCTCAACAGGTTTTCTAATTTGCATATCCAAGAGACGACAAAGCGGAAGCTTGTTTCTTGTCTTGGAAAGTAGCTAGAGCGGTGCAGTCACAGAAACTGTCTATTGCCAAGCAACTCCGTTAGTCGTGAACCGGGTTTCCACGCATCGCGACATCCGTTATGAACTAAAAGGCTTGGACACTTTTCGGAAAAGCGATTTGGTCAGTCGGTAACCGGCTTTGCGCTCGTTGCAGTTCGGCGGCTCCCGATGTCATGGCAGTCGTTTGTCGTTATGAATGGTTTTCCTTGAAGCTGACGCTACGATGGATTGAGTACCCGTAGATTTCGTTGATTGACGCGGCAAGAGAGTCGAGAATTGATGGCAAAGCCAAAAGTTACATGGTCCTCAGGTACGGACAGAAAGAGAAATGATGCGGAAAATAGCGGTTATCCTCAGTGCGATTGTCTTGACGTCATCGATCCCCGCGATGGCTGATCGACTTATTTGTTCCGAAGAAGAACATTTGCGCTATATGACGATGGTTGGCGAGGTTGGCGAGATGGGGATCGACCTTGACCCTGTAGGGCAGGATCCTGCTGCGTTCGAGAGGCTGACAGCCGCCTATGAAGACCTCAATCCGAAGGGATCGAAGACCTCGCTTTTCGTCGCGCATGTTCCCACCGGTCAAATTTATAGTCAGATATGCGCTGAAGAGCGCTGCACAATGCAAGAAATGTCAACTCCTGAGCAAGCCTGTTTGATCGATCATATGAACCAATGTAGCTATGTTGCACTTCGCTTCAGGGGCGAAGCGTTCTGCCTACTCCGTTCTCCGCAAGATTAGGTGTTTGACCCTAACATTGATGGGTTTTTTCTCCCTGTCATGATCGTCAAATTCGTTCGATATATAGCGAACTGCTCGGACGTTCTCAGTCTTACGTACCGACGTGTTATCCGCAATTCGACTGAGCGCTCCACATTTCATTTCAAACATTTACGGAGACGCAGGCAGACTGTTTGCTCTTGGGTGTGGCCGATAGTAATGTGAATGTCGAACCTACGCGCAATGACGTCCGGCAGCTTCCGACTTTAGTAGCGATCATTCAATTTCAAATGAATAATGACAGTTTGGCACCCAATCCTGATCCGAAGCGCCACACTGGTTTCATTTAAAAGCAAGAAACGGATAGAAATAGCTTGGGTTTTTGGGACATTTGGCCTGATTTCAGGAGGCCTAATGCCAAATATTAAATTTCTCCCGCTTCCAAGCGATAAAATAGCATTTTTGCGTCGCGGCGGGCGCGATGCGTATGGTTGCGTAGCAGAGCGCGCGGTTTCTGACGGCCTTGGAAATCCATGCCGGCACTGCCTTAACTTCATTCCAAAAAATGCAGGCATGCTAATTCTCGCTTACCGTCCATTTGATCGTCTTCAGCCATACGCGGAGACTGGTCCCATCTTCCTATGTGCGGACGATTGCACCGCTTGGTCAGGGAGTGGAGTGCCCCCGATATTGGCCAGCGTCGAATATCTATTGAGGGGCTACACGACGGATCAGCGTATTTGCTATGGCACTGGAAAAATTGTGGCGACAAAGGATATTGCCAGCTACGCAAACGAGCTACTTGAACGCGGTGATATAGATTTTGTAGACGTGCGATCAGCAAGGAATAGCTGTTTTCAGGTCCGTATGATGCGCTCAACTAACAAGCTTACGGAACGCAGCAACTAGTTTACTGGCCGCGCGAAGAGACCGATTTTATGTCCGGGATGTCTGGGGCATCCAGAACAAACCACCGCTCTTGGTTGACGAGAGATCACTGTGACAGCACCGGTTGATGCGTTGCTTTGCCAACTGTATTAACGTCGGGTCTGACACTGATCTCCATTACGTATAGTGCAACGCTGGACATGGCGACACCGACCGGAATGGAATGGAGTTGGCATTTAATGCCTTTAACGATGTTTATTCATTTAGCAGAAGTTTGATCCCAAACAGAATATAATTATTGCGATAATGAAGTACTCAGTTGAGAACAGAACTAAGAATCATTAGAAACTTGGGGGAAGGAATTAATGCCCCAAGGCGCTATTTTAGACGAATTTAGGATCTTTCTTTCAGCTACACCCGATATACTGAAAATGAAATCGGACGCGCGGTAGGTCTGCTGCCAACAGTCGAATGCAATATCGTCAGCGGTGAAGCTTACACCGCGAATGCGTACCACCAGCTCGTCACTTCCGATTTGCAAGTTCGTTTGTTCAACTTTGTTTGGCTGAACAACTTCGAAGAACTGTTCGATATGAGCGTCGTTCAGCCCGTGGTGTTCTGCCAAAAAACGATAGAGCGAGCCGCCGCCCGCAAGTTCATCCTGCTGAAGGCTCGGGACGAGATTGAGCGGCAGAATGGCACGCTCTAAAATAGCCGGCTTATCGCGCAGGCTTCGCAGTCTGACAATTTCCCAAACCGGCTGTCCTTGAGGGATGGAAAGCGCATCTGCTGCACCCGGGCTTGGCAGGCCGACTGCAAGCTGAATAAGCCGCGTTGCCATTTCTGTCGGCTGTGCGGCGGCAAGGGTTTGCAGCAACTCGCCGGACCGGCTCGGCTCCATAACGATGCGGCGCTCGGCTACAAAGGTGCCAAGACCCTGATGACGTGTGATGCGGCCCTCCCGTTCCAGCTTTTCGAGTGCATGCCGGATCGAGATCGTGCTAACTCCTGAGAGGTCGCCCAACTCTGAAATGCTGGGCAGCTTATCGCCGGGCTCAAGACCATTATCCCGTATCAACGCGACAATTGTGTCGTAAGCGACCTGATAGCGCAACTTTCCGGGTTCGGCCGTGTCCAATCGTGCTGTTTCAGCATTCTTCTCAGTCAAAGCTATGCCAGCCTCTCGTTGGTATCAGTCATCCCTTTCGGGGTCTTAGTCTCTTTATCATACTGAATCACAAGTCTGCACGTATAAACAACCTTATCACAACACTCTATCCGCCGTTAAATCAGCTTCCAAACGAAGATAAGTCGCGCAAGACGGTCAAATCTGGGTGGTCGACCAGCGCAGTAACAGAACGATCAGGGTCGGGACGACCGGAGATAAGTGCATTCAATGCATCTTCCTTCCCCTGCCCGGTGACCAGCAACAGCAATTTACGCGCCGCTAGAACCGTCGCCACACCCATCGTCAAACCATAATTCGGCACATCGGCTGAGGCTTGGTATATTCCACTCTGCGCTTCGCGGGTCGTCTGAGTGAGGGCAACGCGATGTGTCCCAAGCCTCCAGTCATCCCCGGGCTCGTTGAATGCCACGTGACCGTTGCGCCCCAACCCAAGCACTGCCAAATCTAGGCCGCCGGCAATATCAATCGCAGCATCATAGGCACGACATTCAGCCTCCACATCCAAGGCATCGCCCTGCAACAAGCGCAAATGGTCTGGCGCAATATGCAGCGGCTCGAAAGCATGGCGCATGAGGAAGCCGGCATAACTGCCTTCGTCGGCCAGTCCTTTGCCCTCAAATTCATCGAGATTGAAAAAGCGGGCTGATTGGCAATTGATTGCGCCTTCACGCTGACGCGCAGCCAGATTACGGTAAAGACCAAGCGGCGTTTCGCCTGTGGGCAAAGCGATCACCGCATCCGGCTTATTTTTTACCAATGTGCTAATATAACTGGCTGCAGCGTCATCCATCTCGGCGCGTGTAGAGAAATCCAGGATTTTCATTGCAATCTCTTCTATTACTTGCGATCGCCGCTGCGTGCGATATGTGGATAAAGCGCCATGAAGCGCGCATGGACGGGCTCATAATCGCGCGCAGTGTCGGTGGGAACGATTACCGGGGTGTTGATGAGTTGGATTGTCAGAGACTCACCGGCAAGGGCGGCAGCGCCAATTGCAGCGGAAGAACCAAAGTCAAAGACCTGAATAGACCGACCAGTCATGTCGGCAAACATCTGCACCAATGCAGCATTACGTGCCAGACGACCAGACAATACAAGATGTCGGACTGGCCAAGTTTCCGAAAGCACATCAATGCAGCGGCGTATTTCGAGGATGACACCTTCGAGATAGGCACGCGCCAGATCGGCACGGGTTGTCGCGACATTCAACCCGTGAAAAACACCCGTTAAAGACGTATCCCAGAGAGCCCCCTGCTCGCCGCCGCCTGTCATATAAGGCGCGCATGTGGTGCCGTTTGCTCCCGGAACACTGGCGAGCGCCTCCGCCTCAAGCTCCTCCGGTGACAAGCCCAGAATTCGACCGAGCCACGCAAAGCCAATGCCTGTTGAAAGCAAATCCATTTCCCGCCCGTACCAGCCAGACGCAACATGTGGTGTCAGCAGATAGCGCGCTTGGGGATCAAGGTGTCGGGCGGGTGTTGCACCAAAAATAATCGCACTGGACCCCATGGCGACGCTGGCGCTATTGGCGTTGAGACCTGTCATCGCGAAGGCACCAGCAGCGGAATCCGCCGCGCCGTTATATACGGCAATACCTTCCGACAGGCCCAGTAGAATTGCTGCCGCAGCGTTCACCGTACCAACAACCACAGATGTTGATGCCAGTTCAGGTAATAAGGACATCGGCAAGTTCCAGATTTGACAAAGCTCCGAGTCCCAGCTTTCAGTTTCGAGGGCGTAGACCCCATATCCTGCGGCTGTCGATGGGTCGGTTACCATGCGACCTGTGAGGACATAAACGATGTAATCTTTTGCCGAAAGGATGCGGCAAACCTCATCCCCACGCTGGCGAAAATGTTGAAGAAATTGCGGAGCAAGATACCGACCATCCACGGGCATGCCAGTCTGAGCATAAACACGGGAATGGGCTTCACCATGCAGCTTTTCCCGCGCCATATTGTCGGCACGGCTATCCTGCCAGGTAATCGAGGGGCCAACACATTCGCCGCCTTTGCCAATACAGACAAGTGTTGGCATTTGTCCCGCGACAGAGATTGCGCCAATTTTATCAATTGTTCCGTCAGGCAGATCGCCCAACGCTTTTATCAGAGCTGCGACCCAGTCAGACGGATTCTGTTCAGCCTGACCGGGACGCGTTGAAAATGTGGGATGAGAGGCTCCGCTTTCGGCCCGGACTTCCCCAGAACTGTCCAGTACGACAAGCTTGACGGCAGAAGTGCCAAGGTCAATTCCCAACCGCCAATCCGTCATATCGCTTTCCTCTCTCATCCCTCATATGCGCCAACCCGCTTTAGCGCGCTCTGATCAGACGCGCGACTTCACGTGCCGCATCCAATGTGCGGTCTACATCATCATTTGTATGCGCAAAAGTAATGAAGAGATTTTCAAATGCGCCCGGATGAAACAAAATGCCACGTTCAAGCATGCCTTCCCACCAAATGCGGAAGATATCATGGTTGGCATAGCGCGCTGCATCGCGATAATTATGGATGTCGTGCTCGGTGAACCAGACCTGATAAACTGCCCCCATACCCACAACGCGCGTCGGAATCCCTGCACTGTTGAACACGTCGATCAGGCCAAAACGCAATCTGTCCGAAACTGAGTCGAGAGAGCCGTAAAAGCCCGGCTGGGAAAGGATATCGAGTGTGGCGTTTGCAGACGAAACCGCAATCGTATTACCCGCATAAGTCCCTGCGACAGACACACGACCATCCGCAACCATCGACATAATATCCTTGCGACCACCCATCGCGGCCACAGGGAATCCACCACCGATACCTTTAGCGAAAGTAGATAAATCGGGCGTTATACCAAGACGCGCCTGCGCGCCGCCAAGTGCCAGACGGAAACCAGTAATCACTTCATCAAAAATCAGCAGGATTCCGTGTTTCGCCGTTAGCTCGCGCATGGCTTCAAGATAGCCAGGCTTTGGCAATATACAGCCGGTATTGCACATGACTGGCTCGGTGAGCACAGCCGCAATATTGTCGCCTTCCCGCTCAATGACTGCACGTAAGGCAGCAATATCGTTCCACGGCAAGATGATCAGCCCGTCAGAAATGCCATCCGGCATACCAGGGCCTTGAGGAATTGCGCGCGGCGCATTATCCGGACCGGACGTAGCCGGATCGGGATGCTTGCTCCAGTAAACCCCGTCGGAGAAACCGTGATACATGCCTTCAAATCGGATGATCTTCTTGCGCCCCGTGAAGGCGCGAGCAAGGCGGACGCTATAAAGCACCGCTTCCGTGCCCGTATTGCAAAGACGAACCTGTTCCAGCGATGGCACTGCTGCGATCAACTTGTGCGCCAGAACCGTTTCCGGCGCGCTCGGCATGGCGAAAACGGTCCCCACTTCGCGAATGGCACGCACCACCGCTTCAGTCACCGCCTCTGGGCGATGTCCGAGCAGCATTGGCCCTAAACCTATGAGGTAATCGATATATTCATTCCCATCAACATCCCAGACGCGAGCGCCCTCGCCACGGTCAACGAAAAGCGGATGTGGCTCCCAGCCAGACCAGGTTGCACGGGCAGTCGAGTTCACACCACCGGGAATAACTTCACAGGCCCGCGCAAATAGCTCACGGCTTTTCTCGTAACGTTTGCTGGAATAAGCGGCGACCGACATCATTTCCTCCTTTGATTAATTCCCGGACACCTGTCGCCAACTACGGAACAGCGCGCCCTTTCTCTCTTGTTATACTTTGTATAATGAGTCTGCTCGCTCGTCAACCAGCTCTGCGACTTTGCATGCTTTTTGTCAGATCAGATTGGCCGCTCGGGGAATAATGTGCGGAATGGCTGCGATCAGATCCCGTGTATGCTGAGCGTGCGGCTCTCTTGCCACCTGCATTGCAGGCCCCGCTTCAATAATGCGCCCCTCATACATGACAGCGATGCGATCGGCATAGCTTGCTGCCGTGGAGAGATCATGGGTTATCATCAGCACTGACATTCCACCTTCTCGGCACAATCCAACAAGAAGATCGAGAATGCCGCTGCGGATTGATACGTCGAGCATGGATGTCGGCTCATCGGCGAGGATTAGTTTAGGCTTGAGAACAATTCCGGCAGCAATAGCGACACGCTGGCGCTGACCGCCAGAAAGTTCATGTGGGAAACGCCGCAGGAAATCGTCAACCGGCGTCAAGCCTACGCGCTCGAGGGCTTCACGCACGAGGCGAAGGCGTTCTGCACGATTGTGCCCAATACCGTGTATTTCCAAAGGCTCCATAATCGTATGTTCAACACGGAAACGGCTATCCAGAGACTCGTAGGGATCCTGATAGATCATCTGAATATCGCGACGCACACGGCGCAATGCCCGCCCTTCAAGCGCAGTAATATCCTGCCCATCGAAGACAATTCGCCCTCCGCTAACGGGCTGCATACGCATGACCGCCTGCAAAGTGGATGTCTTGCCGCAACCCGATCTGCCAACGAGGGCAACAATCTCGCCGGCCTTTACGTTGAGGTCCAGCGCTTTCACAACCTGCTTGGGCTCGGGGCGATTGGACGTCAAAATCTGCTTTAGACTTGGACGCTGAGAATAGCATACAGTCAGCCCCTCTATCCCCAGCAATTGTGAACCAGAGACCTCTTCAGCCAACGGTTTTTTAGAAACCTCTGCATCATCCCGAATAGTCGCAGGAGAAGCTTTTAAAAGCTGCCGTGTATAAGGATGCGCCGGTCGATGAAAGAGATCCGCTGTCGGCCCGGTTTCAACATTCCGACCATTGAGCATAACCACAGCTCGCGTACATGCCTCCGCCACAACACCGAGATCGTGGGTCACTAGAATAACGCCCAAATCCAGTTCCCGGCTCAGATCGACCAGCAGTTCCAACACCTGCCGCTGCACCATCACATCAAGCGCCGTGGTCGGTTCGTCGGCCAACAGCACTTTCGGAGAACAGGCAAGCGCCATTGCAATCATTGCGCGCTGTCGCATGCCACCGGAAAACTCATGCGCAAAGCCACTTGCCTGCGTAGCAGGTATCCCCACCAATTCCAGCAATTCACCCACGCGCTGGATGCCCAAACGCCCCTTTGCCATGTCCTGAACTTCCATGGCTTCAGCGATCTGCCAGCCGATACTGCGCACGGGATTGAAGGCGTTCATCGCCCCCTGAAATACCATGGCAATGTCTTTCCACCGATGGGGCGCAACAGATGCTTCACCTGATGCGAGAATGTCGCGACCGTTTAGAAGAATTCTCCCCGCAACCTCCGCCGACGGCTGGAGAAGCCCCATTGTTGCCAATGCAATCGTCGTCTTTCCAGAGCCGGATTCGCCGATGAGTCCGAGACGCTCGCCCGGCATCAAATCAAAAGAAACGTCATGCAGAACCTGGATGCGAACGCGGTTTGACCTTCCGCCCGCACCATACCAGACATTGAGCTTCTCGACGCTAAGCAAAGGTTGCGTTCTCAAAGCCGAAGGCTGCTCTTTAGTCATGTTCGAGTTCCTTTGCAGGCCGCATCCGCCAGTTGCGTGTCGACAGATATGAAACCGCAAGCCTTGGATTGAGCCGGTCTTCGATGGAGCGTCCAACGAGATAACAACCAATGACAAGCAGTGCGACGGCCATGCCTGCCGGCACAATCGCCCACCATGCACCGGCACTTACTGCCGACCGATTGAATGCATGTTCCATGATGGTGCCCCATGTGACCGCGTTTGAATCGGATAATCCAAGAAAGGCGAGCGCGGTTTCGTTGAAGATGGCAACAGTGATCGCCAGCACCCAGTTAGCCGCCAGCAGCGGCCCAATCTGCGGCAGGATATGACGTAAAATGATATGCAGATGCCCCGCACCATTCGCTTCGGCCCGGCGCACAAAAACGCGCTGCCGCATTGATTTCACCTGAGAGCGGATCAATCTGGCCACCGAAGTCCACATCAACAGGCCGATCACAAGCACCACATGGTCAATGGAAGGGCTCCACACCGAAGCGACCACAATCATCAAAACGATCTGCGGAATAACCAGTAGATAGTCGGTGATGCCCATGAGTGCGGTATCGACCGGACCACCGAAATACCCAGCTAAAACACCGACCAGCGCACCAACAAAAATGGCGATCAGACTGGCCGTAACTCCGACCATAATGGAGATGCGACCGCCATAGATCGTAAGGCTCAACACATCTATCCCGCCGTCGTCGCAGCCAAACCAGTGTGAAAATGATGGCGATTCAAAGACACCGCAACTGGGTTCAGTAATCGAATAGGGAATGATCCACGGCGCTCCCAGGGTAATTATTGCAAAGCTTGCCAGTATTAGTATGCCGATCAGCAGACCGGGTTTTTCCAACAAGCCGTGCGTTAAGCGGCCAAGGCTCTCTTTAGTCATGTTCACTAACCCCAACTATGTTCTGACGCGTGGATCGAGCACGAAATGCAGCAGGTCAGCCGCAAGATTGAGCACCGTTACAACCACCGTAATGGCGAGAAATCCGCCTTGCAGCATGGGGTAATCGCGATTGAGCACCGCTTCATAAAGAGTGCGTCCGATACCGGGCCACGAGAAAATCACTTCAACGAGGATTGCACCCGACACGATAGAACCGAGCGAAAGCGCGGACATGGTCACAATCGGCAACAGCGCATTGCGTAGCGCGTGACGCAGAATGATCCTGCGGCGCGGAACACCTTTTGCGCGCGCGGTCAGAATGTAATCTTCACCAAGCGTTTCGAGCATAGCCGAACGCGTGATAAGCGCATTTTCCGCATAGAGAGTTAGGACCAGCGTCGAAACAGGCAGCACCATGTGCCAAAGACGATCACGCATTACTTCCCACCAACTATCGGCGAGCAAAAACGGATCACTCATTCCGGCCGCGGGCAGATAGCCAGCACCAAAGATGAGCATCATCAGGCCGAGAAACTGCGTTGGAAATGCATAAGCCAGCACGGCCGAGCCGGTCAGAATATGATCCGTCGGTCCATTACGGCGCGTTGCAGCAATAGTCCCCACCACGAGGCCGAGGATCAACGCCAGGACCGTACCTGTAGCGACCATCGGAATGGTATTCGAGAAAGCCTCAAGCAAGTTGTCAAAGACCGGCTGACGGTTGGCGTAGGAAATACCAAGATTTCCATGCGCCATTTCACGCAGGTAAATGAGAAACTGCTCCCATATCGGCTTGTCGAGCCCGAACTTTATCTCAAGGGCACGGCGCATTTCAGCGGAAGCATTGGGAATGCGTGCGATATGGGTAACAGCATTGCCCGGCAAAACGCGAAACAGCAGGAAATTGAGCGTGACCGCAACGAGAATAGTTACAGCCGCTGCAAATAGCCGCCGTAGAAAATATGTGAGGTTGAGCAACCAGCCCTCCGGATGTTCCCTTGACTTTTGAACTCATCATAATAAGAATAATAAGTGCAAGTCAAGCAGGGATACACCTGTGTTCGAGGACGGAGGCGCATCGCGCTTAGTTGCTGATTTCCGTCTAATCTTTATACTGACTATATTAAGTTAGCGCAGTCTAACAATATGAGGGAACAATGAAATCAGGAGCTTTTCCGTCAATCGCCCGCAAAACCGGTGCAATGAAAAAAACTGTCAGAGCGGCCGCATTCGCTTTGTGTATTTCTGCGAGTTGGGCTGCACCACATCAAGCTCTCGCGGACGTACTACGTATCGGCGTCAGTCAACCCATCGACTCCCTTAACCCCTTCGTCTCGAGTTCTGATTACAGTAGCATCGCGTTTCAATATGGATACCCTTTTCTGACAGTCTACGACGCGGACCTGAAGATTGTTCCATATTTTGCAACCGACTGGTCTTCATCTGACGATGGCACGATCTGGACTTTCCACACGCTCAAAGATGCGAAATGGTCAGACGGCAAACCATTGACTGCAAAAGACGCTGCTTTCACCTATAACCTGATCCTGAAATACAAAGACAGCACGACTGGTAAACTCGCGGGTTGGCTTAGTCATCTGAAGTCAGCTGAAGCCACCGACGATAATACGGTCGTGCTAAGCTATGACGGGCCAGCCGGAGATGTTCCGGTAAAGATGCAGGCGGTTCCTATTCTACCTGCCCACATATGGTCGGATGTGGCAGGCGAGGACGGATCAGAAATCGACAGCTTTGAAAACGCCGCGCCGTGGGTTTCAGGCGGACCTTTCGTTCTTTCCGGATACAAGAAAAACCAGTTGGCGCTATTCAAGGCTAATCCCAATTGGTGGGGCGAAACCAAGCCCAAGATTGAAGGGTTTGGTCTGCAATTCTTCGCAAATAGTGATGCAATGGCATCCGCGCTGACGTCAGGGCAACTGGATATGGTCGGGCAGACAATATCGCCTACTGCTATCGAATCCTTGAAGGGCGCAGGGATGGTGATCGAGTCCGCCCCCAGCACCGGCTTCCACAATATGATCATAAACACCAACCCGGAGAAGAAAGCGCATCACGAGCTTCTGAATCCTAAAGTGCGTGAGGCGCTTGAACTGGCGATTGATCGGGATGCCATTATCAAGCAAGTCTGGCTTGGCTATGCGACCCCGGGCACATCAATTGTCGCACCTGCAACCGGCTGGCATGACGCCGATCTCAAATCTGTTGGTTTCGATATTGGAAAGGCAAATGCCATTCTCGATCAGGCCGGTTATGCGCGCGGTCCGGACGGCATTCGCGTCGCTGATGGCACACGTATGGAATATGAAGTGATATTCCCAACAGAAGTGGCAGGCGCGGGCGACAGGACCTTCAAGATTATTCAGGCAGGCTATGAGCAGATTGGCATTCGCCTCGCCCAGCGTAAATTGGATGCCGATGCGGCCAATCATGCGATCATGGGGGAAAACAGGGATTATCGTGATTACGATATCGCTATGTGGCTTTGGGTGCCGCCACTGGACCCGGATTTCATCCTCAGCGTGCTGACCTGCGCCCAGCGTGGCAACAATAACGATAGCGGCTATTGTAACCCGGAATATGATAAGCTCTATATGCAACAAGCACAGATCGCCGACCGGGAAAAGCGGGCAGAGATAGTCAATCAGATGCAGGAGCTAGCTTATCGCGAGCGCCCTTACATCGCTCTTGTCTATCCGCAGACACTTGAAGCCCACAGCCCCGATTGGACCGGCTTTGTGTCGTCGCCGCTTGTTGGTTCCGTCAATAATCTTTCAGTCGAAACATTGTTAAACGTCCACAAAAAGTAGGTTCGCTGTGCATCTTATTTTAGAAGCAACTGACGATAGTCTCGTTATTTCCGATAGATCACAGGCGGTTCCATATGGAACCGCCACTGCACATTTATGGGAAAAAGCGCCTGAAAGCGGAGGCGTCGAAACTGCCTGGATCATAAATCTGGATGGTCGAGCGCATCGGGCGTTTGCGCTGGGACTTGATACATCCGGTTCCCAAAGCAATTATCGCGACTGCGGTATGCGTCTCGGCCGACTGAATACCGATGTGCCAACAATCGCGGTTGATCTGCGTGCGCTTTCAGGCCTCTGTCCAAAAGATATTGGAGCTCTTTGCGAAGGCATAGCACTTGGCACTTTCAAACCCGCTAAACGATCAGATCAAACGTTACGCCTCATTTTGTCAAAAGACGTCGATCAGTCTGCGCATCAACAAGCGGCGCAAAACGGGCTCATCATTGCGCACTGGACAAATTGGGCGCGTGATCTGGTGGAGCGACCTGCGGCAGATCTTCGACCGGAGGCCCTTGCAAAGGAAATTGCGGAACGTGCTGCCGAGCTCAATATTGGTGCTGAGATATGGCACGAGCCGCGTATGAAGGCCGAGGGCTTTGGCGCGACACTTGCAGTCGGGCGCGGCGCAGATGCAGCCCCTCGAGTGGTCATTTTACAATTCGGCTCCGGAAATAGACCTGTAGGGCTTGCTGGCAAAGGGGTAACATTTGATACTGGCGGTCTTAACCTCAAGCGCGATCTCCAGGAGATCGGCTATATGAAAAGTGACATGGCCGGAGCTGTCGCGGTCGCTGGGGCGCTTTTTGCAGCCGTAGCACTTAAGAAAGCGCCAGATGTGTTAGCGGTATTGCCGATGGCGGAAAATATGCCCTCGGGCCGTGCCATGCGGCCCGGCGACCGGGTATACCACCCTGATAATTCCACGACAGAAGTGATGGATACAGACAGCGAAGGGCGCCTTCTGCTCGCCGACGCACTCAGTTGGCTCAAAAGACATAATGTTCGTGCGCTGATTGACGTTGGCACACTAAGCGATGGTGGCGGTGTCGGACCTGAGTTCTGGGGCCTGTGGTCAAATGAAGAAAGTTTGGCTGCAAAACTGACAAGGGCCGGTGACAGCGCAGGTGATCCGGGCTGGTATCTCCCTCTGCGTAAAGAACGCGACACTCTGTTGCGTTCGCGTATCGCTGACCGCAGCAATGTGGCGGCAGGTGAAACCGATAGCGGTCAGATTGCAGCCTGTTATCTTTCACAATTCGTGAGCCACACTGAATGGGCGCATATTGATAACGGCTCCACCGCGTGGTTGCTACGAGACGTAGGTCCATGGCCCGAGGGCGCAACCGGCGCCCCACTGCGCGCACTCACTCAATTCCTTTGCAACGAGACACGATGACCGACCTCCCATCAATCCTCGCACGTATTTATACAGAACTTCCCGGCAAATGGCCTTTCACCGGAGGCATACTTGGCATTGTCACGCGGGATGGCGACGCCCGTTATCTGAAATTTGGCAGAGATTTCGAGCATAAGGAAATCACGGCACGAACACCGTTCTTAATCGGCTCTATCAGCAAGTTTTTCACCGGATTAATGATCGCCAATCTGATCGAGAATGACGTTTGTGACCCGGACCGTCCTGCCTCTGACATTCTTCCCTGGCTAAAAATTGGTTCGGACTATCCCGAACCATCGTTGCGCCATTTGCTTCATCACACTGCTGGGCTCGTCAAGGGCGCTGATGATCCACCAGACGAACTGGCGCAGTGCTGGAGTCTGCGCGACAGCAAAACTGCCAGCCCTCCCGGCACGTTCTTCCACTACTCAAATCTCGGCTATAACGTCCTTGGTCTTGCCGTCAGTCGGCTGACTGGCATGCATGCCACTGACCATGCGCGAGCCAGCTTATTGGCTCCGCTCGGAATGACCGACTCCTTCGCACGGCTTGAGAGCACCACTCGCGCGCATGTTGCGACAGGAAGCCAGCCCGCACGCGATGATATTCCGTGGCGACCCGGCTTAGCACTTGCCGCGGCTCCGTGGGTCGAGGCAGAAGGCGGCGACGGAAGCATCGCCGCTTCCATCCGCGACATGGTCCGCCTGATGACGGCGCTTTTGCATGATGGCCGGATCAACGGAGAACAGGCAATTCCTGCCGCTGCTCTGTTGCGCGCAATCACGGACCTCGGGCATGAGGGCGAGGGAAATGTCGACGACTTCGGTGGCCTTGCAGTTAGCGAAAGTCGGTATGGCTATGGCATCAATATCGAAACGGTTGGCGGGCATATCTGCCTCACACATGGCGGCGGAATGATCGGGCATTCGAGCTTCCTTCTGGTTGACCGCACCGCAGGTCTTGGCATCTGTGTCCTTACCAATGCAAATGGCTGCTATGCCGTTGGGGAGACGCTTGCCCGGCACGCACATGCGACGCTGGTAAAAGGCGCGGTGCCGGCAGCGCGGCTGGATCTGGCATTCGGCACCGATTGCAAAGGGTACAACTCCTCGATGATTGGCCGTTTCGCTTCTGACGCAATTGGTGAAACTGGTCCTGACATTATCGAGATTTTTGAGGAAGACCAGCGCCTTTATCTGCGTAGTAACGGTATAAGGGCCAATATTTGGCGCAGTTGGGGATCGCGTATGATGACCGATCACCCGGACATGGAGCATTTCCACTTAACCTTTGATGCCAACCTAAGCCAGTGGGCGTTCGGTGATCGTGTTTATAGGCCAGAAAATACGCAACCGTTCCATAGCCTCACTCAGCAAAAACACCCTTACGCTGGTTTGACGGGACGCTATCGCAGCTATTCTCCCTGGTGCCCCACCTTCCGCATCGTCATGCGTGAGGACAAGCTATGGCTCATCTCGCCGGGCGGAGTAGAGGGGCCTGACCTTGATATGGAACTTGTCGCGCTTGAAGACGGAATATTCCGGATCGGTAGCGATCCGCGACTTCCCGAACGTCTGTTGCTTGACAAATTTTGTGAGGGTCGTCCGGTCACCGTCTATCGTGACAGTTGCCGTTACTCACGCATGTCGATCAAGTAGACATTCCAGGTCCCCGCCACCGCCAACGGACCAGCAGGACACCGCTTCGAGAAGGAAAATAATTGCCCGTTTGAACCGGTCAAAGTTACTTTGATGATGACTGCCACTAGTGATCTACACAATCACATGCTCAAAGCGCTTACGAAAAAAGGGGGAAGCTTAGAGCAGTATTTTCGCTAGCTTCCATCCTGGCCACGTTGATTTAAAGTATTATGTTTTTTGCCGCGCCGACGATACGCGCGGGCGCTTGCTTGGTCCCCGCACGGAGACATAGCACACCATACCCGATTGCCAGCCCGCGACTTATCAACGAACATCACATGACAGCGAGGCGAAGCGCATTGCTTGATGCGCATGCGATATGGGCCGGTAAATACCTGGATAGCATCACGCGCAATCAAACCAAGAATTTCGTTCATTTCGGCTGCATCGGGCGGCTCAGTGCTGCAGCCGTCACAAGCAATACGCAAAACCGGCATACCTGAACGGGCATGAGCGTTGATCAAAGCAATATCAGTCACCGAAATCTCACGTTGATTGATACGATTGTCGGCCAGCCTAAATATCGCCTCTCGCAAAGCCTTTGTTTTTGCGAGTTCCTCGTCTGTCACACAACCTGAGAGCGGCGGTAGCTCTGCTTCACAAAGCCATCTGTCCAGCAATGATGGCTCTGAGAAGCGGTCAATACCCTTGGTTCTGTCTTTTGACGCCGCGACTGTGGCAACAAGATTGAGTGCAACACTGTCAGAGCGGAACAGGAAGCGCCAGCTTCCTTTTCGGCGCTCTTTCGGATGTCTGGATTTTGCGGCATTTATGTCCATCGGCTCACTCTTTGCGTGACAGGCCGTTCAGCTTTTAACGCTGAACGACCCTTATGGGATAAGTTCCAACAAAATCAACTGTTCGCCGAAGGCGTTGCCAGCTCAAGGTCGACGGCATATTTGCCAATTTCCTGTATTTTTACAGCGACCGGATCATGCAGCGTATAGATGCGGACATCACGCCAGTAGCGATCCAGTCCCTGCTTCAAAGTCGCAGAACGCGCGCCAACGGCCTCAAAAATGCGCGAAGTTACTGAAAGCGATGCCGCGTCCGATGCAACTTTGGCCTGAGAGATGAGATCGGCAATCTCGCCACGACGTTCCGGTGTCAGCCGATTTTCGTCAATGTCTGCGACCAGTTCGCCGAACGCTTTGTTGGCCACAGTTGAAAGGGCAAAGGACGCGTTGGCTGTTGTTATGGCACGTCCGATACTGTCTGCAACGTAGTCCGGCACAGATGAGTTTTGACCGTTTTTGCGCAAATGCAGTTGCGACAGAGTAGTATCAATTGCCCCCAACGCTGTCCCATTGAGAAAATTAACGAACATGATCTGAAAGGCCAACGAGCCTATGGATTCATTGAGGGGTCGTTTTGTAGGATCGGCGGCTGATGTGCTGAAAATCGCGTCATCAGGGATAAATACATTTTCAAATACCAGACTGCCTGATGCCGAGCGACGCGCGCCAATGCCATCCCAGTCATCAGCATGGACAATCCCAGGCGTCGATGCATCAAGAACGAAAGTCAGACGTTTTTCAAGACCATCTGCAGAGCGATAGCTTTCGCCAATCACGAGACGATCCGCTGTTTGTGCAGCGGTTGCGAAGCTTTTCGTTCCATTGGCAATGTATCCTCCGTCAACCCGCTTTAAGTCTGCCGCAGGACCGTTTGGATTGTTGGCACCGCCCCAAAGTGTCGGTGTCCGCAACGAATCTTCCACAGCTTTCGAGAACACGGGCCCACGCCCGGCAATCTCAATACGCAGGAGATGCATATAATTGTAACCGAGAAGAGCTGCGGTGGATAAATCGACGCGTGAGACCTCCCGGATCGCAAAAAGGGCATGTTGCCATCGTGCTTTTATCGCTTCGCGGCGGCTATCAGCTTTCCGAAACAGCCTCAGACCATCATCGATCGTTAATGCCGGCAGACGAGACCAACGCAGAAGTTCTGCCTCCTCAGTCGGTGCGGAACCTTTACGGTCCCGCTCTACCACATGCGGAGCAAGCTCAGCTTTTACCTGATCGACCCGCGCTCGAATGTCGGCCTCTATTGGCGGATCGAACCATTGCGTGTGCCGGAAGGATTGTATATGTGCATTCATGGTTTCACATCCAGAACGGCTTTACCATGCAAACGCCGGTCAAGAAGGGCCGCAACCGCCTGGTCAAACTCGTTCCAGTCACCACGCCATTTCACTTCAGTCTTAAGCTTGCCCTCAGCCAGCCATTGCAGCAGTGCCTTGAGATAAGAGCCCACCCGGTACTCGGAAATCAGGAAGCCATGAATGTGGCGCCCAACCGGACCAACCGTGCCCAGATTGCCAAAAGTGGCGTCTTCTCCTGAGGCCCAACCGAGGCTTTGTACATTTCCATGACGGTTAAGAAGTTTGAAGGACTGCACGAGCTGCGGCCCACCGACATTATCGATCACCAGATCGATACCTTCCTTCACATCATCAAGGCTGGTCACAACAAGATCCGCGCCAAGTTCCCCCAGACCGGTTGCACTAGCATCTGATCCCACAGAGGCGATAACGCGCGCGCCACCCAGCCGTGCAAGCTGAATTGCAAAGCGGCCTACGCCGCCAGAAGCGCCGGTGATCAACACCGTCTTGCCGAGAATTGGCCCACCAAGTTGTAAGGTTGCCAGCGCCGTGACAGCTGCTGTCGGCAGAGTTGCAGCTTCTGCAGGATCTACACCCTCCGGAATGACAGCAATATCTTCTACCTGTGCAACGCGCTTTTCAGCCCAGGCACCAAGTGGGGCACGTGTCACAACCAATGTTCCGATGGGTGGCGCTTTGGTTTGTGGGCCAACGGCTACAATCACACCGGACGCATCCCATCCAAGAACCGTGCCATCAGCCTCAAGACCGCGTGCCCCCCGTCGAGTTTCGCCGAAATTCAAAGAGGTGTTTGTCACATTGATGAGTACTTCCCCATAACCAGGCTCAGGAGTCGCCCGTGTCGCGAAACGCAGACCGCCGGAAGTTGCCTTATCTGTCTCGATAACTCGAATGGTCATACGCTGATCCTTTCTAGACGCCCTGCAATCGAAGCGCCGCGGGTAACGACGTTATAAACAAAGCTGTTAAGCTCAACGCGTTGGCGCAGGTCTTCCAGCTCGGCGTCAGATGCGGGAGATTGGATTTTCGCGGTGTATCGAAGTTCCAGATCAACGGGCTCGTTTGAGCCTGTTCCGATTTGTCCGGGTTTGCTGACAGCTTCGGCGACAACTTCCAGCGCATCAATCTCGATATCGAGCAGTGACGCCTGAATAAGAAAACCATGATTGAGGCAACCAGCAACGGCGCCGATCAGCAATTCACCCGGGGCCGGACCAAGATCAAAACCACCGCCGGCGGGAGATCCATCGGTGATAATCTGAAAATCACGAATGAAAAGACGACGGATTCCGCTGCGTCCTTCAGCAACGACACGGGCGGAAAGCTGGCCTGCGCCGGATGGCTTTCCCTGTCGTGCGTCGTGCAGCTTTCTCTTGTGTCGGATGTATTTCGTCAGACCACTGGTCATAGGTATTTCCTGTACTCGGTAGGTTGGAAGAATGGCTTATTCAGCAGGTTTGATTTCGTATGGTAGCGTCCAGTCATCCCGGCGAATGTCCCACACGACTTTGTTGCTGTAGGCATAGGTTTGCGGCAGATCCCAAAGAAAGACGGCGAGTGCTTCATCAGATGCCACTTCGGTTGCACGTTTGACCGATGCGAGCTCGGCCTCCTTGGTTAGTGCGCCCTTTGCCTGCTTGACCGCTTCGTCAAAGGCGGCGGGGACGGGTCCAATCGTCTGAAAATGCGTGCTGCCAAGATAGGTCAGTGTTTCGGCTGCAATGCTGGCCGTATCGGCGTAACCAAACCAAGTCAGGCCGGCTGCTTTATCGGATGCCGCGCGCTCGGCATGGGACGAAGCAGGCAAAATATTGAGCTGCGCCCGCACGCCAACGGCTGCTAGTTGCGCCGCGATAATTTGTGCTGCCTGCTCTCCACCGACATAGGTGCCTTTGCCAAACACCATCTCGACATCAAAGCCATCCGGATAACCAGCTTCCGCAAGCAGCGCTTTAGCCTTCGCTGGATCATAAGGCCACGGCTTCAGCTCTATGTTATAACCCTCATGAAAGCTGGTGATGATCTGGCTGTTGGCGGGGCTTACCAATCCTTTGAATAGGGCCTTGGTAATGGCTTCCTTGTCAATTGCGTAGTTCAAAGCCCGTCGCACCCGCGCATCATCAAGCGGCTTAATATTGGTGTTGAAACGGATGATCTGTACGCGCGTGCTTGGACGCGCACCTGCTATCAGATTCCCATTGGTTTCGAGTTGTGCGAGATCCTGCGGTGCGATAACAGCTGCGGCATCGATCTCGCCGGATTTCAGGCCATTGATCTTGGCCGCAGCATCCACAACAACGCGGAACTGCGCCTTGGTGAATGTTGCTGACTTGCCGAAATAGTTTTCATTTGCTTCAAGGCGAACTTCGCCCTCGGGATTATAGCTGACCAACTTATAAGGGCCGGTGCCAAGTGCCTCAATCGCTGGATTGTGTGACTTGGCCCATTCCGGTTCCAGATAGAAAATCCCTGCCAGCCGCTTGGGAAACTCGATGTCGGGTTGTTTCAGTGTAAAGGCAACCTGATGCGGTGAAAGGACTTCAACCTTATCGACTGCCTTCATCGACGATACGATCCAGCTTGGCTTATCTGACGACAGAATTCGCTCGATGTTCCACTTAACAACTGAAGCATCAAATGGCACATTGTTGGAGAAAGACACGTCGTCACGCAGATCGAACACCCAACGCGTATCCGACTCCTGCTTCCAGCTCTTTGCCAGAACACCTACCAGTTTTCCTTCACCATCAAGGCGTGTCAATGGCGAATAGATCGATGCAATGATGCTCAAATCCCCACGCAAGTTCCCCCCAACGGCGGGATCAAGGGTCTGCAAAGCATAGGGCAACGCCACCACCAATTCATGTGTCTTGCCATAGTCCGCAGGTGCTTGTGCGTGGGTCGCCGATAGCGTTGCAGACATGACAATCAGGCTTGCTCCCATCAATCTCAATGCGTGCAATGATCGCTTTATAAACATGTGTCTTTTCCAGTTTTCGTGTTCAGATTCAGGAGTTGGGAGAGACAGGAGGCTTTCTGCCGGGAATGGCAGCAAGCAACTGTCGAGTATAAGGATGAGCCGGTGCCTGAAAGATCCGGCGGGTTTCGCCGCGCTCGACGATTTCACCGCCACGCATCACCACGACTTCGCGACACAAACGTGCAATGACTGAGAGATCATGAGAAATGAGCAGTTGCGCGGTACCATGCCGACGCTGCATATCTTCCATCAAGGAAAGCACGCGTTCCCGCGACGTGGAGTCGAGTGCCGCGACAGGCTCATCGGCGATGAGAAGTTTGGGGCTGGGCGCAATTGCCCGTGCGAAACCGACACGTTGGCGCTGTCCTCCGGATAGGCGTCCCGGCAACCGATGCCACAAAGACGGATGAATACCGACTTCTTCGAGCAAGCCTTTGGAAATCCTCGCGGCTTCAGCTTTGCAAAGCCCTTTCGCAAGCAAAGGTTCCGCCACTGTCTCCAAAATGCTTATGCGCGGATCGAGAGACGAGTATGGGTCCTGAAACACATATTGTACGTGGTCTGAGCGTGTCCGTGGAGGTCGCGCGTTACCGTCAATCAGGATATTGCCGTCATCTGCGCGCTCCAGCCCGGCAATAATCCGGGCCAGCGTAGTTTTTCCCGAGCCACTTTCGCCAACAATTCCGAGCGTCGTGCCAGCCTTGACCAAAATATCGACGCCATCGAGCGCGCGTGGACCGTTGCGAAATGTCTTTTGAAGAGCTTTTACTTCAACAAGTGGAGGTTGGGATCCAGCGTCGTAAAGCGTGCCACCTACAGTCGCAAAAGTCAGTTTACTTGCCTTAAGAAGTGATCGCGCAGCACGGCTCCTGGGATTTGCAAAAAGGTCATTCGTAACGCCGCTTTCAACGATCGCCCCGCCATCCATGACGGCAACGCTATCCGCTCGATCCCGGATCACGCCCATGTCGTGGGTAATCAGGAGAACACCGAACTCATGACGTTTTTGCAGCCGGGCAATGAGATCAAGAATTTGCGCTTGAACTGTCACATCAAGCGCAGTCGTCGGCTCATCTGCGATAAGCAGTTTCGGCTGCCGCGCCAAAGCCATCGCAATAACAACGCGTTGCGCCAGCCCGCCCGACAGTTCATGTGGCCACGCGGTCAGCTTCTTCACCGGCTCGCTGATACCCACCTCCTCCAAAAGTTGCAGGCAGATATTGGCAGCCTTGGCCTTTTCGCGGCGCATTGTAGGCGATAGGGCTTCAAACAGCTGAGCGCCAACGCTCAGCCGCGGATTAAGAGCAGTTGTCGGGTTCTGAAAAACCACACCAATCTGTGACGTTCTGAGATCGCGACCGCGTTGAGATCTTCCAAAAGCGAGGGGTATGCCATCGAGATAAGCCCGACCATCAGCATGAAGGCCTTGTGATAGAAGTCCTCCAACAGCCATTGCAGTCAGTGTTTTACCTGAACCGGATTCGCCAACGATCCCGAGTGTTTCGCCTTGATTAAGCGTGAATGACACCGGACCAACAATTGCCTCTCCACTTGCCCTGACAACCAGCCCTTCAACGGATAAAAGTGTATTCATGGATGTCATGCCTGCGCTCCTGTTTCACGCGCGGAAAGCCGGCCCGAAAGGGCATCGCCTAAAAGCTGCATGCCAAAGAGAAGGCTGAGCAGAGCAAGCGCAGGCATGAGCGATAGCCACCAGGCGGCGCCGAGCTGCGACTTCCCCTGGGCGATCATAAGGCCCCAATCGGAAGTTGGGGGTTGAATCCCCAAACCAATGAAGCTCAGACCAGCTTCTGTCATGATGATGAAGGCGGCACTTATCGTTGACGATGCAATCATCAATGGCAACAGTCCCGGAACGATGTGGCGCAAGACGGATTTCCACAACGGCACGCCTGCAAGCCATGCGGCTTCCATATAGCCCTGATTTCGCGCATTAAGGGTGTAGGATCGGGCGACACGAAAATGCAGGGGCCAGCTTTCAAGTGCCAGAATAAGGATCAAATTCTCAAGCCTTGAACCAAACAATGCCAGCGCAAGAAGGGCCAAAACAAGACCAGGAATTGTCAGCTGAATTTCAGCAAGCCGGGCAATGAACTGGTCTAACAAACGATTGGTCAATCCTGCGACAATACCCAGTACGCTTCCGATGAAAGCGGAAAGAAGCGTTGCAAGGGTTGCAACCAGCAGCACTGGCCTCGCGCCGTAAAAGACCCGACTTAAAATATCTCGTCCAAGATCATCTGTTCCGAGCCAGTGTCCGCTGTTAAATGATGGCTCTTGTAGAAACGCCATCAGATCACTTGTATTGGGATCAAAAGGTGCAAGTAGTGGTGCGAATATAGCGCCAAAGACCCAGAGAATGATGATCAGCAAGCCAAGTTTGCCTCGCAAAGCCAGTTTTGGCGTTGGAATTTCACCTGTGGCATCAACGATTTCCGGGCTCGAAATCTCGCTCATTTCGTCACCGCACTACGTGGATCGACAACAGCAATGAGAAGATCGGCTACAAGATTGCAGAGACTGACGGTCAAGGCGATCAGTACAATTGTGGCCAGTATGACTGGGTAATCTTTCATACCAACTGCACTTACTAAAACCGTACCAACACCCGGCCAACCAAAGACTGTTTCTGTCAAGACAGCACCACCCAACAGAGTGCCCGTCTGTGTGCCAAGAAGTGCAATCACAGGAACAAGGGCATTGATTGCGATGTGCCTGAAACGCACGCGGCTGAGTGAAATCTGTTTCGATAAAGCCGTGCGCACGTGATCTGCGCCTTGCTGCTGTTTGAGACTGGTACGAAACAGACGCGCCACGGGTGGTGCAATCAACAATGACAAAGTCAACGCAGGCAAAACGAGATGACGCAAGCTGCCACTGCCCCCCGTTGGCAGCCATCCGAGCGTCAACGAAAACAGCAGAACAGCAAGGATGCCGGTCACGAACACAGGCGTGGACTGCACGACAGTCAAAAGGGCCAGCGGTCCTTCACGCAGTAACCTGCTTGATGAAGTGGCTGAAAGATAACCAGCGATCAGCCCTAATGCTGAACCGGTCAACAGTGCTGTCAAAACCAGAAACAATGTCAGTGGTATAGCCGGTGCAAGAACATCGACCGCAGGGACGTCAAAACGAAGAGACTTTGGAAACTCGCCGCGCAGGCAGTTAAATAGAAATTGAGCATATTGCTCTACCAACGGGCGATCAAAGCCATAACTCGCATTTAATGCGGCAATCTCGTCTTTCGTAGCTTGACCGCCAGCGAGCAGAGTAGCGGGGCTACCGGTTGCGAAGATCAGGAAGAACACCAAAGAAACGGAACCAAGAACGGAAATTGCCGTCGCCCCAAGCCTTTGCAGGACAAAAGACGGGCGAATATCGCGCCGCCGTTGTGGCAGCTTGCTTAGAACTGGTCTTTGAGCATTTGCGGGTTCAGAACCCTCGTCGGCTTGCAGCCAGAACTCCTGTTCGCGCGATTTGACGGTCATAACCAGCCCTTGATAATTAATCTAGTATTTTTATAGATTATATATCATCAGCTATTAAGCACCTGACGTTTCGTTTGAAATGACGACACGGAAACAAATTACTACCCAAGCTGCGCTGATGAGCTCAAAAACATCATGGGTCTAGCACCTGACGCAATCAAAAGTCGTCGGAACAGCAGTGATCGAGCTCTGAAGAACCGCTTCATACCTCGTTTCTGTTCAGGGGAAATTCGACCATCAAAAGGCGCAAGAGCGCCTTTCTATGCAATCGGTGTTCGTGGCCCGCGGAAGAGAGCGTGCTGGTTTTTAGAATATACAAAGTAAGGCAAATTGGTTGCCAACCAGATATCAGCGGAACGCTTGGCTATTGAGAGAGAAGAACCGGCCCGTTGAACTAGTGTTCACCTTTGACTTCTTCTCGATCTGAAGGCATTTCGGAAAATTTGGCACCATGCGAAGAACTCGCATCATCAAAGCTCGTCAATGCTGCCGCTGTCAGCAAGGTCGAACGCCATATCGAGGATGCGCTTGCAAAAGGCGCAAATCTGATAGCTGGCGGGAAGAGACATGAACTGGGCGGAAACTTCTTTGAGCCGACCGTTATGACCGAGATTTCGTCGGATATACTTGTCTGTCGTGAAGAAACATTTGGTCCGCTTGCTGCACTAATCCGGTTTGAAAGCGAAGATGAACTGATCCAAATGGCAAATGATTCAGTTTCCGGCCTTGCCGCCTATTTTTATACACGCAATCTGGGTAGAGCGCTTCGTCTGAGTGACAAGCTGGAAAGCGGAATGGTTGGGGTTAACTCGACACAGCTTGTCGCTGAAACCGTACCCTTTGGCGGCGTAAAACAATCAGGACTGGGACGTGAGGGCTCTCATTTTGGCATCGAAGAAGTCACCGAAGTCAAATATATCTTTCTCGGCGGCTTAAACGCACACTAGTTTAAATGGAAATATGCTCTGATCTTCAAATTCCAGAGCATCCCATGCGCGCCGGAATAAAACCCGGCGCGTTGCAGCACATTTTGAACAATGTGGTGCGCAACGCAACTGTGAGATATTAGGGTGTATATTGCAAAGTCTGGATCGTTTCGCAAAAGTTCTGAAAGCGTTGGCGGGAGCTGATAAGTCCGGCTTGCGTCTTTCACAGGTTTCCCGCCTCACTGGTCTGGGCCTTCCAACGACATTAAGATTGCTTGAAGCACTGGTGGAGCAAGGTTTTGCCGAAGCTGATCGTGATCAGAAGTCTTTCAGCCTGGGACCGGAACTGGTCTTCCTCGGAATGGCGGCAACGCGGAGTTTTCTGGTCGCTCAGCTTGCAAGAGATGCATTACTTAACCTTGCAGGCATGACAGGCGATACGACCTATCTGACACTGCGCAGTGCAAACCATACAATTTGCCTTGACCGTGTACTTGGTAGCTATCCGCTGCAGACCTTGACAATTCAGGTGGGCGATCAGCGGCCTCTGGGCGTTGGTGCGGCGAGTATAGCCATACTCGCAACCATGTCGGAAGATGAGACCCAAGAAATTCTGCGCCAAAATCAGGAAGCATTTAAACACTTTCCGGACATTACCACCGAGCTTATCCGTAATGACGTTAATGCGGCACGTTCACTAGGGTATTCGCACACGCAAAATCATGTTGTGCCGGATGTATGGGCCGTTGCTCACGCAATCACCGATCCATTTGGCAAGGCGATCAGAGCGGTAACAACTGCAGCAATTGCGTCACGTTTCAAGGATGACAGGCTTCAATTCCTGCATGAAACCACCAAAAATGCTGCCATCGAAATCGAAAAGCGAATTACGAGCCACCCACATGGTTAAAACGCCGACCTGATTGAACCAGACCGGCGTTTTAAAAGTGGTATTTCTTCTATCAGCTTTCTAGACCAAGCACTTTCGCTGCATTGGTTGCGACCATCTTGTGGATGTCTTCATCGGAATATCCAAGCTCCATCAGAATGCTAATGCCGCGTTTAAAGCCTTCCAGCGGATCAACAACGCCGACCTGACCAAGATCGGAGCATATAATCGTTCTATCAATACCAGCGGTATCTACCAGTGATTTCATGTCCTCAGATGTGCAGGTTTTGAACTTTGAACCTTCCACAAAGAAAGCCAGTGAGTGCTCGACGTAAGCGCCCATCTCAGCAATGCCGCGCACATCCTCCAGCGATGCACCGACCACGTCTTCTGGATGCGTGAAGATGAGGCGCTCAACACCACGGCGCTTTGCTTCCTCGAAAACGATCCACGTTTCGCTGACATGGATATGACCACTCGCAAGCGTCATATTGTTCTTCGCAATAATATCGAGGATTTCCTTAAGTGCATCAACAACCTGCTTCTGCCCATCAAGAACAGGTACCGGCGATGCTGAACGCATCTTCTGAGTCGATGCTGGGTGCGCCCAACTCCCGGTCTTTTCCCACTGCAGGTGGTTCTCGGCCGCAAGTGTTGGCATCCACACAACCTTACCGCCCATTGCGGCTGTATGTTCAACGGCATAAGGGTTAAGACCGCCTACAACGTTGTTAAGCACTATTCCTGAATAAATTTTTGTCCTGAGATCAGGATAATGGTTCGCGATCAACTGAGCCGTCGCAACGCCCGCATAATCGTGATCCTTGGTTACGGCTGCGATAAAGCCCGCATCTGAATAGATTTTTGCGAGTTCCAGATGATCAACCATTCGCGGTGCGATCGAAGGCCCACTATGCACATGAGGATCCACTGCGCCAATCAGAATCTTGGCAATTCTGGCTTCCTGTTCGTCTGTTCTCATCCGAATGTGTTCCACACCAATTCCTCCCATTATTCAGCATCACTCAGGACTCTGCCTGATGTTCACCGCATGATTGAAGCAATCATCGCAGCGATCATGACGTGAACACAAAATTTTCATCTGGCAGATGACCAACGGCTCTCTGGTCGGGAAATACTATCTTGAAGCCTTCAAGAGACGGCCACTTTGTTCTCCCTGTAAGAACTCTGTTCTCTTATGCGCATTTTGCGGATCGGTGTCAACGCGTAAGAATGGTCTGTGAGGAAGTTGAACAGTGCAAAGTTTGCCTAAGCGTGTCCGGCCATTTGAGCGAGGGCGCGTAGACGAAAGCGCGTCTGCAGATGATGGCTTAAATGGACATCGGGCATATCAGCGAACAGAAACTTTACCCGAAAAGTGCCGGCCACTTTTCGGGATGCCGTTTTAATTCACATGCCCGAAAGCACTTGAAATATCTCTCGTCAACCGAAGTAGCCGATTGACCAGCGCAGGATCTGGCACGTCTGGAATATGCTGAACAGAACCTACAAAGCCGATGCTGGCTATCAGCTTATTGTCGTAATTGATAACCGGCGCAGCCATGGCGTTTATACCCAACAAAGCCTCCTGCGGCGCAGAAGCGAACCCGTATTCACGTACCTTCTTCAATTCTTCTTCCAGAACGTCCCAACTGGTAATTGTATGTGGTGTAACTGGAGTTAGCGATGTCTTCTTCAACTCAGACAGGTTGCTACCCCCCATTGCCAGAAAGACCTTTCCCTGCGCTGAAGCATGCAATGCAAGATGGCTGCCGGTGCGCACACCGATCTCTATCTGATGCGTGCTTGGACAGGTTAGAACAACATAGGCAGAGGCTGGCATCGGCGTCGACAATACAACAGCCAACCCAGTTTCATTACGTGCTGCCAGCATAAATGGTAAAGCGATCGCCGTGATGTCATTGAGACTTTGTGCCTGCTGCCCGATCAGCCAGGCCTTGGGGCCAAGGCGATAGCGACTGGTCGATGGATCCTGCACAACAAGCCCGCGACTGATTAGCGTATGCAAGTGTTTGAACGCCGCACTTTTGGCAATTCCAAAGCTCTCAGCTATCTGCGTCACGCCGTCGCGTTCAGGGGAGAAAGCAACGTGTTCCAATATCCGCAGGCATAGTTCAGCGGCCTTAACATTGTCTGTTCCAGTCACGATCTCTCCTATTTCCAGTTTTACTACCCGCCTAGCGAATTGAATTTATTACACGATTTCTTCTTACTTAGATTTTTGATTCTTACGAATTGCCAATTCACCTCATGAGTTTGCCATGTTGCTGTTGACAGATGCTAGCACGTCGTTTTTATTAAGAACAGAGTTCTCTATATGAGAACAATCTTGGGAGGGATTAAAATGAAAGCCTATTTTCTGGCGGCCATGTTGGGCGTGATGGCACACAGTGCGTATGCAGAACCGGTTACTCTTCGTTTGGGTCACGCAGTTTTTGAAAGTCATCCCAATCACGACACGGCCGTGCGTTTCAAAGAAGCGGTGGAGCGAATCTCGAACGGTGATGTCAAGATCGAGATTTTTCCCTCGCGGCAGCTTGGTGATGTGAGAGAGCTGATGGAAGGCGTCGAATTGGGAACAATCGACATGACCGTTAATTCCTCTTCAGCTCTCGCGACAATGATTCCAACTGTCAACGCATTGCAGTTGCCGGGGATCATCCCGGATTATGAAGGTTTTGCTAAGCTGGCGGTATCTGATTCCGCACGTGCAATCATGGATAAAATCGAAGACCACGGCATGATTGCGCTTGGGCTTTATGATGGTGGTCAACGTCACTTCTTGAGTGTTCGCAAGCCGGTTGAATCCTTGGCAGACCTTAAAGGCCTTAAAACACGGGTTCCACCTACTCCATTATTTATCGATATCTGGAAGACACTTGAAACCAATCCAACTCCAATGGCCTATGGCGAAGTCTACTCAGCTTTGGAAACCGGTGCACTCGATGCGGTAGAGATCAACCTGTCTTCAATTGACTCCGAGAAATACTACGAAGTCGCCAAAGGCGTCACATTGACCGGTCATTACTTCTGGCCCTCATTCCTCCTGATCAACAAAGATACGTTTGAAACATTGGATGCTGCCCAGCAGAAGGCCATGCGGGATGCTGTTGCAGAGACCGTTCATCCGCAAATCATGGCTGTCGCGGAACAGGACAAACGCGTCCTTGAAACACTGGCGCAACGCAATATCCCGGTAGTCAAGCCTTCAGCTGAAATGACAGAGCAAATGCGCGAAGTTTTTGCCCCCCTAGTTGAGAAATATAAGGCAAGCGATCCGCTGATTGCAGCCTTTGCTGATGAAGCTGCAGCCATCAATGGCGCACAGTAATCTCGACGCATCCAATCATCGGGATATGCAAAAATGAAGCGACTGCAACAATGCTACGTCATTGTGATCGAAAGCATCTGCCTTACAGGCATTACGCTGGTCACACTTCTTGGCGGCCTACAGGTCTGGTTCCGTTATGTGGCTGGCGATTCACTGGTCTGGTCTGAAGAACTAATGCGCGTGACAATGATCTGGATCGTTATGCTGGGCGCCGGTCTGGCATATTCACGCGGTCAGTTCCTTGGGATGCGGGTTCTGCTGGATTACCTTCCCTCCCCAATCCGCCGCGCCTGCGATTTTATATCATTAATAGGAATGCTGACTTTTCTCGGCTTCATCGCCTGGTACGGTTGGAAATTTGCAATGAAGACACAATTGCAGCTCTCTCCCACGCTCGGATTTTCTCTGTTCTGGGTCAATATTTCAATTGTTGTCGGATCGCTGCTTCTGGCGATCCATATCATTCTAGGTTCAATCTTTGGCGTGCAGGAAACGGAAATTCTGGAGGGGCACGAATGATTTGGCTCGGCGGTTTCTTCTTTTTCTTCCTGCTCATCGGCATGCCAATTGCCTTTGTTTTGGGAGCAAGTGCACTCGGCTATTTTGTTATGACCGAACAAACGCGGTTCCTGATCACGCTGCCACAGCGCATGATCGCAGGCATGGATATGTTCGTTCTGCTCGCCATTCCGCTGTTTATCCTTGCCGGCAACGTGATGGACGTTGGTGGTCTGACAAAAAAACTGGTTGGGCTTGCCAATTCGGTGGTCGGACGCTTCCGCGGAGGCCTTTCATTGACCGCTGTATGGGGTGCGTTTCTCTTCGGCGGCGTGACGGGTTCTGCGGCTGCTGATGCAGCAGCACTTGGCACCGTATTGGTGCCGGATATGAAGCGTCAGGGCTATGATGTTGATTATTCCGGCGCTTTGATTGCTGTGTCATCACTGATGGCACCTCTGGTTCCGCCATCGATTGCGATGATCATTTATGGCGCTCTATCCGGCACATCGATCTCGGCATTGATGATCGCTGGTGTTGTGCCGGGTATTATTCTCGCTGTTGTGCTATCTGCTTACGCAATCTTCATCGCCAGAAAGCGCAATTATCCGCGTGCAGCTCCAATGCGCTTTTCTGAGATCATGCGCTCAGCAATCCATGCTATTCCGGTTATGCTGCTGCCAGTTATCATTGTTGTGGGCATTCGTGGCGGCATTTTTACGCCCACGGAAGCTGCAGCCGTTGCTGCTATCTACGCACTGATCGTGTCCGGTCTCATTTACCGGGCATTAACGCTGACATTTCTCAAACGTGCACTGGTTAATACAGCAATTCTCAGCGCGGCGATCTACGTGCTGATCGCAATGGCGAATGTGGTTGCCTTTATCTTCGCTGTTGAGCAATTGCCGCAAAAAGCAGTCGCAGGGCTGACCACAATCTCAGACAACCCCCTGATCATTTTGTTGATGGTCAACATCATTCTGCTGATTTTAGGTATGTTCCTGGACACGATTGGCGTCCTCATTCTCACGGTTCCGGCTTTGACCGCCATCGGCACAACTCTGGGAATGGACCCTGTTCATCTGGGCGTAATGGTCGTGTTCAATGTCCTCATCGGCTTTGTAACGCCACCTGTCGGATTATGCCTGTTTGTTATTGCTGGCGTGACCCGAAGACCGATGGAAAAAATTGCACTTCATGCTCTGCCGATGATTGGCCTCGCCATTCTCGTTCTCGCACTCATCGCGCTTGTTCCTGAAGTTGTGCTGTCACTGCCACGTATGATGGGATGAAGGAAATATTATGAACCGCCTCGAAACCCGTATTGGTCGGCTGACGCTTAAAAACCCCGTTATAGCCGCTCCGGGTGAACATATGATCGATGCAGCTGGTATCCGATCTGCAATACTTAGTGGTGCCGGGGCAGTCGTGGGAAAATCCACGAATGAATCTGAGGCGGCCAAAGACCAGTTGACCCGAGCAGAATATGTTGCGCTCGGGGCTGACTGGCGGCCCGTGCCATGGTCTGCTGATGCCCCACCAGCAACCATTCTTTCGCGCTCTGGCCTTCATCCGCTTGGCTTTGAAGACTGGCTGGCACAGTCGGTCGAAATGGATCAGTTGGCGCGCCAAAATGATTGTCTTTACGTAGCCTCGCTTATTCTTGCCCAGCCAGAACCAGCAGTAGCCATGGCAAAAGCGATTCAGGCTGCGGGATTTAGGGTTCTGGAATTTAATATAGGCACTCCTTATGCCAGTCAGGCCGCTAAGGGCGCTGTGTCTACAGAGCTTTCGCCTGAACGTGTGGGCGCACTGACCGCCATGATGGTTCACGCACTTGATATCCCTGTCTGGATCAAGATCACAGGCCAAAGCGAGCGTGTACCAGAACTCGCTAAGGCAGCTTTTGCCTCCGGTGCAGAAAGCGTTGTTATGGCTGGCCGTGCGCTTGGAATGGTTCCGGATCTGGAAACGATGGCGCCGATATTAAGCACAAGCGGTGGTATAGGGGGGTTCTGGAACCTGCCCCTGACCTGTCACTGGCTGGCAAATACACGCACTCTGATGGGCCCTTCATCATCATTGATCGGTATTAATGGCGCAACAAGCGGCCATGATGTTGCGCGTATGGTGCTGGCGGGTGCTTCGGCGGTCGGCATGTCTTCCGAAGTCATGCTGCGTGGTTGGCAGGTTCTTTCGGATGCGGTCAGTGAACTGGACGTCTGGTGTAAAGCCAAAGACGTGACTATCGCGGAAGTCATTGGCCGCGCGGCTGATGGGCGCAAACGATTTGCCGATATGCCGATACTGGATGAGCACTGGCGACATTTCATTCCATCGCCTTTGGATAACACGGGAAAAGCATAGGGAGATGTGTGACGTCGCGCACCGGAAATGATGAGCAATAACGCAAAAGTAAACAAAGGGCGGAACATATGATCCTGCGCGAACGCATTATGGCCGGGGAACTACTGGTTGGCCCGTTCCAGAAAACTCCCAGCCCACAGGTCACCGAATTGCTCGGTTTCGGTGGCGTCGATTTTATTATTGCAGATCAGGAGCATGCTCCCATCGGGATTGAAGCACTGGATCAGATAGCCATGGCCGGGCGTGCAGTCGGCTTGCCTGTTATGATCCGCGCAACCCTCGCATCGCCAGCCGCCATATGGCCTGCACTTGATCTGGGTTGTATCGGCATTATGGTTCCACATATTCGCAATGCATCCGACGCCAGTGCCGTTGCTGATGCAATGAAATACGCACGCGGACGTGGATTTTCCCCATCAGGTCGTGCAGGAGAATATGGTCGCATGCGCGCTGCGGATTACCGTGCTTTGTCCGACTCCCAGACTATCTTTCTGGCCCAGATCGAAGATGCCTGCGCGCTTGACGCACTCGACGAAATTGCTGCGGTACCCGAAGTGGACGTGTTGTTTATCGGGCCACAGGATTTATCATACTCGCTTGGCTGTTCCGCAGATGCACCAGAAATGCATGAAGCCATTGATCAGGTTATCGCTGCCGCTAAGCGACATGGAAAAGCATCCGGCTTTTTTGTTTCCGATGCGAGCCATATTCCAGCCCTCCACCATCGCGGCATGACCGTTTTTGTCTGTGGTTCCGATCAGGGACTACTTCGCAACGGAGCAAGCCAGCTGATGACCACGGTTCACAATTTCAAGGAGTAATAACATGAACATCCATCAGATCGACTGGTCTAAAATCGAGTGGAAAACTATTCGAGCCGGTGTCGAACAGAAAGCCTTTTCGGGCAACGCAGCGACTTTGGCTCTGCACCGCCTGCAGCCCGGTCACGAACCTAAGCCTCATAAACACACCAACGAACAGATCGCTTACATCGTTTCGGGCACCGCTGATTTCCACATTGGCGACACTGTCACGCGACTTGGGCCAGGTGGCATTGTTGTTATCCCTTCAGACACCATGCACCACGCAGTTGTGGTTGGGGATGAAGAGGTGATCAACATCGATGTTTTCACCCCAGCACGACCAGAATACGCACCTCTGCCCGAAGTCTAAAATCAAATCAAATCCCCCCAAGACGCAGCCTGAGACGGCTGCATGACTCACTTTATGTCTGGAGACATTAAATGACACAGACCATGTTCATCGATGGAAAGTGGACTGCTGGTTCCGGCTCACGCCGCTTCCCTGTCGTTAACCCTGCAACTGGCGAGAAAGTAGCTGAAGTTTCTCTTGCTGAAATCGCAGATCTGGATGCCGCTCTCGAAGCTGCTGACCGCGCATTTGTCAACTGGGCGCGCACCTCTGCCTATGATCGCGCAGCTATACTCAAGCGTGCTGCATCCTTTGCGCGGGAACGTTCAGAAGAAATCGCTCAGGCTATTACGCGTGAACAGGGCAAGCCACTATCCGAAGCGCGCATGGAAGCAGGCAGCGCAGGCGATCATATTGAATGGTATGCGGAAGAAGCACGTCGCACCTATGGGCGGGTAATCCCTACCCGCCAGCCAGAGGTCATGCAGAACGTAATCCTTGAGCCGGTGGGTCCGGTTGCAGCTTTCAGCCCGTGGAACTTCCCGATTGGTCAGATTGTGCGCAAGATTGCGGGCGCACTGGCGGCGGGCTGCACAATCATTGCCAAAGCACCAGAAGAAACACCAAGCTGTGTCATCGCGCTGGTGCGTTGCTTTGAGGATGCGGGCGTTCCAGCAGGCGTACTGAACCTTGTTTTTGGCGTTCCGGCTGAAATTTCCGAGCATCTGATCCCATCGCCAATTATTCGCAAAGTTTCCTTCACCGGATCAGTTCCGGTCGGCCAACATCTTGGGGCACTGGCTGCAAAGCATCTCAAGCGTACAACAATGGAACTTGGTGGCCATGCACCTTTCATCGTCTGCGATGATTATAACGTTGCAAAAGCTGCCGCACTGGGTGCGGGTCTTAAGTTCCGTAATGCGGGACAGGTCTGCGCGTCTCCAACGCGATTTCTGATTCAGGAAGCCGTATTTGACACTTTTACAGAGGCTTTTGTCGGCCACGCGAAAGCATTGAAGCTCGATGCTGGAACAGTCGAAGGTGTTGGTATGGGTCCGGTTGCGCATGCCCGCAGACTGGACATGATGCAGGATCTCGTTGATGACGCAGTTTCACAGGGCGCAAAGCTTCTGACTGGTGGCGCACGTCATGGAAATATTGGGTTCTTCTTTGAACCGACGGTTCTTGCAGATGTACCGCCTTCAGCACGGATCATGAACGAAGAGCCATTCGGACCCATCGCGATCGTCAATCGCTTCGCCGAATTAGACGAAGCCATCAAAGAAGCCAACCGTCTCCCATATGGTCTGGCTGCTTTCGGCTTCTCAACCCGTAATGATCGCACTCATGCTATGGTTCGCGGCATTGAAACTGGCATGCTCTCGCTTAATCACTTTGGCCTTGCAGCCCCGGAAACGCCTTTTGGTGGGATTAAAGATTCCGGCCATGGCTCAGAGGGTGGCTCGGAGGGAATCCAGGCTTACCTGACCACCAAGTTTGTCTCACAGATGAATGGCTGATCTGATGGATAGCTTCGATCATATCGTGATCGGTGCCGGTTCAGGCGGTGCGGTTGTAACGCGCCGTCTTGTGGATGCCGGCCGTTCGGTGCTGCTGCTTGAAGCAGGTCCCAGTGATAAAACTCCTTTTGTACATATTCCAGGCACATTCGTGCGCGTTATTGGCTCGAAGCGAACCTGGCCTTACGCAACAGAACCGGAAGCAGGTGCGCTCGGCAGAGTGATGCACATCCCGCAAGGCCGAACGCTTGGTGGCTCATCCTCAGTCAATGCGATGATCTACATTCGCGGCGATGCGCAGGATTATGACGACTGGAATGCAAATGGCGCCAAAGGCTGGTCTTATGCCGATGTCCTGCCGTGGTTTCGCAAAGCGGAAGCAAACTGCCTGTTCGATAATGAGTACCACGGTACCAAGGGGCCTCTCACCGTATCGGATCCCGCACATCGTCATCCACTGGGTTATGCTTTTCTGCGCGCCGCGCAGCAAACAGGACTGCGGCTCAATCCGGATTTCAACGGCGAAGATCAGGAAGGCGTCGGCTTTTATCAGAGCACCACGAATGCCGGACGCCGGGCCTCAACCTCCGTCTGCTATCTGAAGCCTGTTCGAAAAAATAAGCTCCTTACGCTTCGTACCGGTGCACAAGTGCAGCGGCTGCTTGTTGATGGCGACCGGGTACATGGCGTCGAAGTGCGGATGCAAAACGGACAGGTGCTTCAATACACTGCCCGTCAAGACGTAGTTCTGGCGGCTGGTGGATTGGGCACACCGAAGATACTAATGCTATCAGGTATAGGACCTGAATCTTCGATCGTGCCGCACGGTATCAATCACATTCATCGTCTGGATGGCGTTGGCAAAAACTATCAGGATCATGTTTCAGCTTCTGTCTATGGCAGCCTAAAATCACCATTAAGCCTGTTCGGAGCAGATCGAGGGCTTAAAGCTGTCCAAAACATGAGCCGCTATCTACTCACCCGCTCTGGTGTGCTCGCGTCAAACGTCATCGAAACAGGTGGTTTTCTCGACACTTCCGGAAGTGGTAGGCCGGATGTCCAGATCCATGTCGTCCCGGCGCTTGTGGGGGATGCTGACCGCGCACCACCGCAACAGCATGGAATTTCTCTAAATCCGTGTTGCCTGCGCCCGACATCGCGCGGACAGGTGACACTCCGGAATCCAGATCCTGACGCACTGCCTGTTCTGCATGCCAACAATCTTACGACAGATGAAGATATACAAACACTGATGCGTGGTGTCAGCCTGTGTCGCCGTATTTTGCAAGCTCCAGCTTTAGCTGAGCACCTCAGCGGAGAGTTGGCACCAGGTACGGCAGGAGATACGGTCGAAGGGCTTGAAGAACACTGTCGCCGCTTTGCGAAGACAGTGTTTCATCCCTCATGCACTGCTCGTATGGGAACGGACGATCAGGCCGTTGTCGACCCGACGCTCAAGCTGCGTGGGCTGAAAGGTTTGAGAATTGCTGATTGCTCGGTAATGCCAGCGATTGTAAGTGGTAACACAAATGCCCCCACAATCATGATCGGTGAGCGATGCTCAGATTTCATTCTGAAGAGCAAATAAAAGTGCATCAGCAACAGCCCACCAGGAAACCTGTCTTAATACAATAGAAAATAGAACACCGATTTGAATGAAATCAGATCGGTGTCCTAAAGGCGACGGAAGTCACAAAAGAACTGCACTAGACTGCGGGATGACTACTAGGCTTCCAGACACATAGCCACGCCCATACCACCACCAATGCAAAGAGTGGCAAGACCCTTACGGGCATTTCTGCGCCTCATTTCATGAATAAGGCTAACAAGAATACGAGCACCTGAAGCACCGATTGGATGCCCAATCGCGATGGCGCCGCCATTCACGTTCACCTTATCAACATCCCAGCCCATGTCCTGATTTACAGCGCAGGCCTGCGCTGCAAAAGCTTCATTTGCTTCGATCAGATCGAGTTCGCTGGTGCTCCAGCCAGCCTTCGCAAGTGCTTTTCGCGATGCCGAAACTGGGCCGATCCCCATTACCGCTGGATCGACGCCCGCCGTAGCCCAGGAGGCAATCCGCGCGAGAATAGGCAGATTGCGCCGCTCTGCCTCAGCGTCCGACATGATAACAAGCGCCGCAGCGCCGTCATTTAAGCCGGAAGCATTTGCGGCAGTGACAGTTCCATTCTTTTCAAAAGCCGGACGCAGCCCTGCCATTTTTTCAGCACTGGCATCCGCCTTGATATATTCGTCGTTATTAACAACGATTGTTCCCTTCCTCGTTTCAATCGAAAAAGGCACGATCTCAGCGTCAAATCGCCCGGCCGCCTGAGCTGCCGCAGCCTTTTGTTGAGAGCGCAGTGCGAAGTCATCTTGTTGTTGGCGCGAAATCCCATACGCCTTTGCAACATTCTCAGCTGTAATTCCCATATGATACGAATTGAATGCATCCGTCAGCCCATCTGATAGCATGGTGTCAACGAGCGAAACGTCCCCCATCTTCGCTGCAACACGCAAATACTGACAATGCACAGACCGCGACATCGATTCCTGCCCACCAGCAATCATGATCCTTGCGTCGCCAGACGTGACTTGCTGCGCGGCCAGCGCCACTGATCGCAGCCCGGAACCACAGACCTGGTTGATGCCGAAGGCTGTCGTGCCATGCGGCAAACCCGCAAGAATACTGGCCTGCCGCGCAGGATTTTGCCCTTGACCACCGGTAAGCACCTGACCAAGAATAACTTCGTCGATATTCTCTGGCGCTATGTCTGTTTGCTCAAGAATGGCCCTGATCACCGACGCGCCCAGCTCATGCGAAGGCGTCGCTGCAAATGAACCTAGAAAACTGCCAACAGCCGTGCGCTTTGCTGCGACGATTACTGCATCAGCCATGGCTCACCTCCCCAGCAGAAAGATGCACATCGAAGTCAGCCTCGGTTTTTGCCCTGATTTCGTCCAGTAAAACACCATCTGCCAGTTCAATAAGTGTCAGTTTCGGTGTACCATTTCTAACGACCGTGAAGACGCCCAAATCCGTGATGATGAGGTCTGCAACTCTTTTCCCTGTCAGAGGCAAGCTACACTCCTTTAGTATTTTAGGCTCGCCCTTTGCTTCGTGCTCCATGACTACGACGACACGCTTCACTCCCGCAACGAGATCCATGGCACCGCCCATGCCTTTTACCATCTTGCCCGGAATCATCCAGTTCGCAAGATCCCCACTCTCAGACACCTGCATAGCACCCAAAATCGACAAATCGATATGTCCGCCGCGGATCATCCCAAAGCTGTCAGCTGACGAAAAATAGCTTGTATTGGGCAGTTGCGTGATGGTCTGTTTGCCTGCATTGATCAGGTCGGCATCTTCGTCTCCATCAAATGGAAACGGACCCATCCCGAGCATGCCGTTTTCACTTTGCAAAGTGACTTGCACGCCATCAGGAATGTAGTTGGCGACCAAAGTTGGAATACCGATTCCGAGATTGACGTAAAAGCCGTCTTCGAGCTCGCGCGCAGCTCGTGCCGCCATTTCATTGCGTGTCCAGGCCATGTCAGGCTTCCTCCAACTTTCTTTCGACGACAGTTCGCTGCTCAATACGTTTTTCCACTTCGGGAGCAGCCACTATGCGCTGAACGAAAATCCCCGGCGTATGGATCATATCCGCATCAATCTCGCCAAGCGGAACAAGATGTTCAACTTCGGCGACTGTGACCCGCCCAGCCGTAGCCATCATTGGATTGAAATTACGTGCTGTCTTGCGATAAACAAGGTTACCTTCTGTATCAGCCTTCCAGGCATGAACGAGCGACACATCTGCCACAAGCCCGGTTTCCATCACGTAATCATCGTCATCGAACCGACGAACTTCCTTGCCTTCTGCAATCAGCGTTCCAACACCTGTTTTGGTGTAAAAGGCCGGGATCCCTGCGCCGCCTGCTCGGATACGCTCGGCCAACGTTCCCTGAGGATTGAATTCCAGCTCCAGCACGCCCGATAAAAACTGTTCCGCAAAGAGTTTATTTTCTCCAACATAAGACGAGATCATCTTACGGATCTGCCTGGTTTCTAGCAAAACCCCGAGCCCAAAGCCATCAATGCCGGCATTGTTGGAAATCACAGTCAGGTCTTTAACTCCTGACAGGCGAACTGCTTCTATCAGAGCTGTCGGAATACCACACAATCCAAAGCCGCCGGACATGATCGTCATGCCGTCTTTGAGTGCGTCTGCAAGCGCCAGCGTTGCAGTTGAATAAACTTTTCTCATAAATCCTCCCGCCTGCCATCTCGTCTTCATATTAGGCAGCGCCGCATAAAATACGACTTGTCATGGGCCTCCGGTTAGCCGTATTAATACGGCAGTTCTTCAGCCTTGAATTGCGCACGATTAGCTTTGAGGTCTCATGTTTTCTCTGCATGAAATTCCAGTTCCCATGGTCTACGCAACGTTCAGGATTATTAGGGATTGCAACACAGAGTTCCTGTCTCTCTTCGGCTACGTATCGTCCGATCTGATCGACAAGAGTTTCGCCCGCCTATATCCTAAGCATTCTGATTTCGTACGAACTGGCAAGATGTGGCAGGCACATATGAGCGGTGGTGACATTTATTACGACGAACGAATTATGACAGCGAGCGATGGCAGGCGGTTCTGGTGCAAAGTCCATGGACGCACTCGGTGTCCAGCCGATCCGTTTGCGGAGGCATTATATTGTTTCCAACCGATTAGCCGCCCTGTCGCCAGCCAGCGCATTCGTCTAACGGATCGCCAGAGGCAAATAGTAGCGTTGATGACTCAAGGAAAGACAAACGCGCAGATAGCAAGCGAGCTGAACATCTCGAGCAGAACTGTCGAGTCGCATCGTGCAAGACTGATAAAGTCATCCGGCGTAAAAAACACTGCTGAGCTCATAGCTCGATTCAGCAACAGCTGAAGATTTAACCTGGGCCGGAGCGGATTATTCTATTGGGCACGCGGATCGTCCATGCTTGGAGCGAGATGATGTCAGCGGAGAAGCGCCTACGAGCATCCAGCCTTGAAGTTGCAACAGTCTTAATTCCGAAAAGCGTATCGCAATCTTTTGCCGTCTGCCGTGGGAACCGCTAGCACCTTTAGAGGGAAACAGCGTGCCGAGAAGTAAAAGCAAACCTTGAGAAATTGCCGGAATGTCGGGCTTACTCTCTTACAATATTTCCTCGGGAATGCGCTGTTCTTCCAGTTATGGAGTTACTTTCAGCCTTACCAACTCCGGTTGTGGTGCCGGCGGTGGCGGCGGCGGCGGCGGCGGATAGTGATCGCCTTCAGCCATTTCGGCAATATTCGACTGTTACAGACCCCACTCCGGTGGGGTCTTTCGTTTCTTTTTCGAGACAAATTTTGTTTTTGAGACGTAAACCTGCAAGTCGCGTTTTGCGTCTATGGAGCAGAGATCATATCCAACTGATCGTTTGCTTTAGGTTTGGGTTTTATCGGGAACGTTCGGTGGAGGAGCATTCTCATAGCTTTGGTCTCTTTTTTGTCTGAACCTGCTGCGGTTCATGCAGATACTTAACGCCGGACTTTTTCAATTCACCTTAAATCTGAACTGCTTCAGCGAATGCACAAGGGACATGCTTGTGCTCACGCACCACGTGTTTTCCCCAACGTGTTGTCTCCTCGCCGCCGCTTCACAGCAAAACACGCTCAACCAAACCTTGACGCATCCGCCTTATCAGCTGTTCGCCTGATCTCTCACGGAGGGAATAGCCCCTTCGGTTAAGGAGTAAAACAACTTTTTCAACGGAACCAAACGGAAACATGTCTTAAGTCCATTGCTCTAGAGAGACCGCTGCCTAGCTCCCGCTGTTCAATGGTAGTGATCAGTGGTGCCCGATAAAAATCCGCCGAAATTATCGGCGGATTTATCACTGTCTTCAGTTCCTTGCAGCAACGACCACAACTTCAATCAACCGCTTCGGATCGCCAAGATCAGCCACCCCTATGGTAGCGCGGGAAGGTAGATCATCCCCATCGAGCCATTCAAGCCAGGCTTCGTTCATTTCTTCCTTTTTTGCCATGTCACTGAGATAGATGCGGGCAGAAACAAGCTGCGTTTTGTCGGAACCACACTCCGCGAGGACTCCGTCCAACTTGGCGCATATCTGTTGGGTCTGTTCTTTCATGCCGAGCGAAATGTCGGTTGCCGCATGACCGCCGACGAAGATCAAGCCGTTATGTTCGACTGCCGCATGCATAATGCGATGCTTCCGGTAACGAGTTACCATGACTATACCTCTCTTACAGGTTCATTTATTGGTTGGTGTGGATGTTACGCTGGCGCATAAACGCCTAAATCAATGCCAAGTGGTGCATCAGTCAGCAAATCCGCCAGCAACTTGCCAGCAAATGGTCCAATGGTGAGCCCTGCGGCACCAAGTCCATTACCAAGGGTCAATCCGGCAACATCCGGAACACGACCCAGAATAGGCTTCGCATTTCCGGATGCCGGACGGAAGCCGATCCGCGTCTCTATGTGCGTTGCGTTAGCAAGTCCGGGCGCCACTGCCAGCCCGGCATTCAGTACTTCAGCTTCACCACCTGCCGTCACACGATAGTCGAAACCGGAATTGTCCTCGCGCGTTGCACCGATAACCACACGAGAATCGTCGAAAGCCAACAAGTAATGGCTCCCCATCGGCAGAAGCACCGGCCAGTTCGAAGTCTGAACACCTGGCAGACGGAGGTGAATGATCTGCCCTTTCTGAGGCTCGACCGGATGGGTGAGACCAAGGGTGGCGAGAATCTGTGACGCCCATGCTCCTGCCGTCACAACGATTTCATCGGCCTCATACAAAGTGCCATCGCTTGCAATGCAGACAGACTTTCCTTCCCTCAATGAGAGCGTGACACGGTCTTGACCGACTGTAGCGCCAAGAGAGACGGCCGCGCGCAACATGGCTGCCGCCAACAACCGGGCATCCACGCGTGCGGCACCAGGAATGAATATTGCTTCCATCCCATCCCGCAAGGGTGGAAATTTCGCACGAGCAGCTGCTGAGCTTAGATGCTCGACCACGCCCGCTTCAGGAACATTTGCAACACGATGAGCAATGCGTTGAGCTGCAGCGTCAAATTCATGTCTGTCTTCCGCAACGACCAATGCGCCAACTTTGCCGTAGCCCAGGTCAGTTTCTCCAAAGGATTTAAGCCCGTCCACCAATGTTTCATAATAGGCAGCACCGGCGGCATACATGTCGTAAAATGCACCGTTCTCGAGCTTGGTTGCCCATGGGCACACGATGCCTGCCCCAGCGAGAGTGGCCTTACCTTCGTGCTGGGCATCAACGATTTCAACATTGATACCCTTCCGGGCGAGATGGTAGGCGGTACTGGCACCAAGTATACCCGCACCAATTATCAAAACTTTCATATTCGCTCCCATGCCAATGCGGTTCCCGACAGAACGTGTCCGGGAGCCACGAAATCTTGTTCTATTCAACCGTCACGCCTGAAAACCGGCTTGTACCGAAGATGGCAGGCTCAAAGCCCTTCACATTCTTGCTGACCGTTGTCAGCGTATCGGCTCCACCGAGAATGACCGCAGGCGCCTCCTCATGGAAACGTCTCTGCGCCTTCTCATAAAGTTCGATGCGTTTTTCCTTGTCGCTGACACGTCCAGCTTCATTCATGAGGCTGATAAATTCCTTGTCGCACCAGCCGCCCACATTGGATGGGCTTGGCTTGCCTTCGGAATCGCAGATAAAATAATTATTTGGAATCTGACTTGGGTCCGGGAAGTCATAAATACCGCCAAACATGGCAACCGGGGCTTCGCCTGCTCGGGCGCGCTGAACATACTCCCCCCATTCATAGGTAACAATTTCAGCCTTCACGCCAATTTTAGCCCAATCTGCCTGGATCATTTCTGCGGCGCGGCGGCCATTTGGCATGTAGGGGCGATAAACAGGAACAGCCCATACTTGTGTCGAAAATCCATCTGAATAGCCTGCTTCCTTCAGAAGTTCCTTGGCCTTTTCTGGATTATATTCGTGTGGTGGCAAGTCTTTGGCGTGCCCCCACAAGACAGGAGGGATGAGTGCCCCTGTAGCTACACCCATGCCGCTATAGACTGCGTCGACCAGTGCTGGCACGTTGATTGCTTCAGCGAGAGCTGTTCGCACGCGTTTGTCCTGAAACTTCTCGTCTCTAAAGTTAAAGTCAATGAACCCGGTTGAGGCCACCGGCGTTTGTCTAAGATCGAGGATGTCACTTTTCTCGATCATCTCGCGATCAGCGAGATTGGGGTAGAGTGCTATCTGACATTCGCCTGCCAAAGCACGCTGCAGCCGAACGGATGCATCCGTACTGATTGCCATGATAAGCGCATCGACCATTGGCGTGCGGCTCTTATCACCGATAGATGCGCCCCATGTTTCTTTGAATGGTATAAGCCGTATCATAGCATCCTGTTGATATGCTTGTAGGGCAAAAGGCCCGGTTCCAATGGGCTGCATATCAAAAGCTTGAGGCGTTCCGGCCTTTAACAAGACATCTGCGTATTCCGCTGAAGTTATAGCCAGCGATTGATGCGCCATAATTCCGATAAAAGGGGCCAGCGGCTCCTTCAACGTAAAAGTGACTGTGTAATCATCAATCTTTTTCACCGATTCCAGAATATCGGCAAGCTTGGTGTTGAACGTGACGTAGTTGCCGCCATTGATCTTGGCATAAGGATTGTCCGCCTTCATCATCCGGTCAAATGTGAAGATCACATCATCAGCGTTGAAATCGCGGCTCGGGTTAAATCCGGCGTTGGATTGCCACTTCACGCCTTTGCGAAGTGTAAATGTATAGGACCGTCCGTCATCCGAAACTGTCCAGCTTTCGGCCAGCGAAGGCTCAATATCGGAGCTGGTCGCCTTCACGGATACCAGATTATCGTAAATGTTCGCGAGAACGTTAGACGTGGTGCCGTTGCTGCTCAGTTGTGGATTGAATATTTCTGGCGAACCTTCTACGCATACCGACAAGATGCCGGCATGGGCTGTTGTTGAAAGCGTCACAGCCATAAGGGCCGAACCCAGTGTGGCGGCAAAGACCGAAGTACGGACCAATGTCATGCTCATTCCCCTTTTTGGAACAAATCGCACCGGCGATCAGTCCATCTTGTTTTCAAGGAGAAAAGCGAGACAGGACATAATTGTCAAATATCAAATTATCCTATCATTATAACCAAAACTCATATTGCCGATTCATGATGAGAGTATCCATATGAATATCCGCCAGCTGGAAGCATTCCACAACACAATCGAAACCGGATCGGTAACGCATGCTGCGGAACGAATGCGAATATCGCAGCCAGCCGTCAGCAAGCTGCTTCGAAGTTTCTCGGACGCGTGCGGCTTCCAGCTATTTGTTCGAACAAATGGACGCCTTACACCGACACTTGAAGCACGGATGCTTGCAACTGAGGTTGCCAAGATGTTTTCAGGCACGGCACGTGTTGCTCGACTGGCCGATGCTGTACGCAATCAGGAGTGGGGCGAAATAACCCTTGTCGCTCCGCCTGCGCTGACCACTCGATTTCTGGCCCAATCCCTGGCACCTCTGCTTGCAGACCAGCCCGACATCCATTTTACCATGCGTAGTCTGCCCTCTCCGCGCATTATCGATCTTGTCGCGGCGCAGCAAGTCGATATCGGTCTGAGCGTATTGCCCTTCGAAAACCCCAATGTTGAAGCAGAGCGTCTCATACGTTTCGAAATGGTTTGTGTTTTGCCTGCAGGTCATCCACTGGCAGACAAAGCCGTTATCGATCTTGAAGACTTGAGCAGCGACCCATTCATTTCTCTAGCTCGCGATGACTGTTCACTAATGACGATTGACCGCGCTTTCCAAATCAAAGGTGTTCAAAAGAAAAACCGCATCGAAGTCCCGCTTTCCGAAACTGCCTGCTGTTTCGTAGCCAGCGGCGTGGGCGTTTCGATCGTCCCCTCGTTTGTCGGTTTGGATTTCGCTCCCGATATGTTGATTAGACGACGTATCGTTCCAGAAACAACGATTGATCTTTGGCTTCTTACGCCCAAAAATCACCCAAGATCTCTGGCTGCAAGCAAACTCATCGACTTTCTTCGACAGGTCATCGCACCCTTCGATGTGCGTCAATGACTGGGTAGCGGAAACGCTGGTTGATGTTGGAATTGACAAGATACCGATGTTCATGCATCCATATCCTTTATGAGCACCATACACGCAACACCGACGAGACAGGGCCGCAACCAGCGGACCGTTGGCGCGCGCGTGTTTGCAGGACGAGGTCTTCGGGTCCAGTCGTAAGCCGTGCTATCGCGCGACCGATTGGACGTAAAGCATTCACCTCATTCTTTTATGGCCACCATGGAGATTAGGCCATGCTCAGCATTTCGAACGTAAATTCTCTCGTGCACTGGGAGGAACGTGAAATCCTCCGGCGTGAAGAGTTCATCCGCCATTTCTCGGAGGAGGTGCGCTTCTTCCTTCGCTCCGTCAATCCAGCATGGGACATGCGTCGTGTTGAAGCGCCGACACTGATACCTCGGCAACTTATTTCCGATGCATATGAGAACGCTGACGTCTGGGTTCAGGAAAAGCACGACCCTACTGAAACCGAACTTGTCCTTCGGCCCGAGACTACGCCTTCCACCTATTCCTATATGACGTATCTTCTAAACAATCACACTGGTACAAAATTGCCCCTCTGCGTATGGCAGGCTGGGCGTTCATATCGTCGGGAGCAGGAGCAAACGACTGCCCACATGCGGCTCAAGGAGTTCTGGCAGTTGGAGTTCCAAGCGGCTTTTACCTCTAACACCGGAATGGATTACCATTCCGCTTCTCTTGAAGCAGTGCGGAAGATGATTGCTAGCGTGATCAACCTGCCAACTCGCATCGTTGAGTCAGATCGCCTCCCGAGTTATTCGCAGATCACCATGGATATCGAGGTCGATAACGGGTTCAAATGGATGGAAGTTTGTTCAATCTCGCGCCGGACAGACTTCCCGCTAAAATTTGTGTCTCGAGCAAGAAGCGGCGAGGTTAGAGAGCATGACGTTCTTGTACTTGAGATAGCGATAGGCCTTGACCGCTGCCTTCATAACTGGGCAATTGCTGCGGAACGTGCCTGATTTTGCTGTCTGATAATATCTCGCCTCTGCATGAGTTGAGGCGAGATATCGGTATTTCCGACAACGGTTTTTCCCGGCAGATGGTTGAGTTTACTTACAATGTTGAGGCGCTTTCTCAACCCACATCTGCTGGACCTAAATGAGGTATACGACACGTAAAGGATAAAAGATTTAGGAACCTATTTACAAGACTTTCTGATAGTCCACACTAAAGGATAGATACAGGAACCCTTCGTACAATATTTCAAACCATTCCTTCGTGAGATTTTCCTTCCGGAGCAGACGTTGAACTAGCTCATTACGGACTGCGTGTCAGAGCGCTGAAGCAGTTCAAAACATGCATCTGTCTGCATCATGCAGCTCAAGAACGAAGGAATTAGACCATGAAAGCTCTCACCGACAAGCTGTTGTCGCTTTCTGCATATTCGCATGACATTGATGTTCCGCTCGATCAGATCGATATTGCAGATTGGCTTTTCAATCTGCCTGAAGCAGAATACCAGCGTTGCTGCCCACCTGACCACATCGCTTGCGGCGCTACGTTCACCGACGACGGTCGCAAGATGTCGATCAACGTTGAAAAAATCGGCACCGGCTTGGTAATTCAGCATTATGTAGCAGAAGTAGCGACAGCTTTGTACTGTAAGATGAACTCAATTTCTGACGTGTTCACGCCAACTGGTGAGCGTACTCAGGTCAACGTTATCTGGGAACTGATCGGCGAAGCGATTGCGGGCAACCGCACCCGTTATACAAACAAGGTGACTTGTCATCCAACCGACGCGTTCATGACATTTATCGAACAACACGGACAAAGCTTCGAAGATGCCGCAGCAGCACGCCAAGCTGCAGGTGGAGATCACAATCATCGCGAAACGCCACTTTTTGCTGAAAGCATTGCTCGCAAGGCTCGCGAAAAGGCCCTGTCAAAATAAATACGATCGCTTTGGTCTTCTCAGGAAAGCGGATGACATTCGCTTTCTAGTTGACCAGTCAAGATTTTTGGTTGGAGCATCTCCTCACGGAGCTCTGGACCGAACAATGCCAGGATTTCACGATACGCTACGGGATTTTGACTGGCATGTTGGTAATAAAATTTGGAAACCAAACCGCAAGAACCCCACAACTTTATGGGGTTCTTGCGGAAGACGTGAGAACTACCTTGGAGCTGAACTTCATCGGCAGAACTATGCCGTCTGATGTCGTCAATTTTTTCGCATCAACGCGCCTGAAAGCCTGAACCTCATCGTCGTTGCATATCGGTTCGAAATCACTTGGAAGCACGATGTCATATGAGACTAGCAATTCCCGATGCATTCCTTGTGGACTAAAGTAAATACATGGGATGCGCTCACGTTGTATAACATCGGACATGAGTTCTGTAGTAATGCTGGCTTCTTCCCATCCCTCTTTAACAGCGGTTTCATGTAAACTTACATTGCTCGTTTTGCCTCCCGCCACCAACGTGTCCCAATGACCTGGCGCAGCGTTCGCGGTATCAGAACGTTGCGAAAGCCAGATTTGAACATTGGTGCTTTCAGATGTCTTTATGACGCCATTTACATGTACTTTCGTTGCCCGCAGCCCCAGAATTCGCAAGGCACTGCGGTCAATGGTGGCGACGGGTTCAGCATCAAAATGATAAAGAACGTCCATGACCTCATTTCGGTGGTCAACGATTAATCCGTCTGACCATAAGGCATCCCGGATCTACACCGACCGTTGCACCCTCACTTTGTTCCTTGTTTGTCGAGAAGTAAGACGAAGTAGATGCCGACGGGGAGCTGTGTTTGGAAGGCGTGCTGGGCTGCGTAATCGGCAGTTGTCAGCAACAGGCTTCCGGTGAGTGCGGATGGCATTAGGGTAACGCCTGCAGAACGGCTGATGCGGCGGGCAATCTGTGGGCTGCAAGCGCTATGAAGGCAATGGGACCAGCCGCAGCTGTGACGGTTGCGGTCAGGGCAACACCCAAGATCATCAACAGCAACCGCGTACGACTGGCATGCACGCCTGAGGCACGCGCTGCATCATCACCCATTTCCAGCTGTCGCATGGGGCATGCAAGCAACATGATCAGTGGAATGATCATTGCAAGAACAATATGGGCCCAATTCGCATCAGGAAATAGGCGTCCTAATTGGCTGCCCTTTCGACGGTTTCTGATCCTTCACATGCGCGATAGATGGCTAATCAGACAGGCGCGAAGTAATACTTGTGGAACCACAATTCGACAATGCACTAAGAACCGACGCCCGACTGCGCTGCCCGCCTTAAAGAATTAATCAAGTTCATTATTCTGACACAGAATGAACAAAAAATAATAAATTGGGATAGATCAGCCTTTTCTTTTGCTCTAGATTACAATCAGACTATATACCCAATATATATTGAATTAATAGAATTTCTTTTCTGTTCTCTAATCGCTTCTTCATATCGGATTTACATTGATTGGTCATAGAAATTATAGATATAAAACTGGTAAATATTACTATAATTGTTTTACTATAGAAATAATCGAATATGATAATATATTTTTCTTTTTTATTAATAATAAAGCAAGACGAAATTTCCGTTAAACAATTTCAAAGCGTAATATGTATTCTATGTCATCCTTATTTATCAAACGGCTGGAATCCGATGTTAATTTATAGAAAAACCAATACACGCATGGCTTAGCGATCCTTTAGATCATACGCCGGCCTGATAAACAGCTTGCACAGATATTACGTACCTCTGTCTTGCATTACAAAAGCGAAAAGGAGCGGCTGTGAAATCCAGAATGATGTTACTCTTTACTTCCGCCCTCGGTCTATTTTTATCTGATCCTGCAAATTCTGAGGGGCTGGTCCTACAGTTCAATATTGAAACCGGCGAACTGACCCCATTTGAACCGCACACTCAAGACGCGGATCGGGGCGCAATTCCGGCCAGTATTCTATCTCAGGCCGGAACTTACCGAGGACACCGGACTGTTCAGCCATCAAAATCAATTCTCGAAGCAATTGAAGCAACCGCCCAAAAATACGTAACCGCATCCGCCTTAGCGAAAGCCAATCTCACATCACATGAATGGATTGCTCTTTATCGCGCCAATATCGAGATTGAGAGCGGCTATAATACTGCTGCCGTCAGCAGAACGGGTGCAATCGGGCTTGGTCAATTAAGTCCGGAGACAGCAGCGCACCTCAACGTTGACATCAATAATCCCGCTGACAATTTACGCGGCTCTGCTGAGTATTTGGTAAGCCTACTTGATACTTTTGGTTCTCCCGATCTCGCCATCGCTGCCTATAACGCTGGTCCTGCTGCTGTCGTAAAAAATGGTGGCGTTCCACCGTATGGCGAGACCCGCGAGCACGTCCGTAAGGTCCTGGGCGTCTTTTTTCGATTACGGAAGCATTACGTTTAACCAATTGGAGAAATACTGCATGCATCGCACAAAGCGTATCACCGGGAAGGCGCAGGCTGCTGCTATTTGCCTGTCGGTCTTAGCAATCTATCTGAGCACGGTTGAGCCAACACTGGCAGCAAATATTGACCTTAGCCCTATTCAGCAGTTTCTCGATAGCATCGTGAAGTCTCTGACCGGACCTCTTGGAAAGACGGCTGCAACACTGGCCGTTGTCGCATCACTGCTAACTTGGTTCTTTGGCATCATCGATTTTCGCCAGTTGTTATGGATTGTGGTTGCCATCGTTTGCATCGGTTCTGCTTCGACGATCGTCAGCAGTCTGTGGGCTGGTGCTTAGCAAATCTCCGAATGGTGGAGGAGCTTTCCTTCGCCATTACATCGATAATTTATGGAGATGGATGTGCTTGAGCGTGACGAAATATACAGAGGCTTGCTTAAGAAGCCATCTTTTCTTTTTCTACCACTGCTTGATTTTGTGTGTTTTATTTCAGTCAGCGGGCTTTTGTTTATGTGGTTCCAGTCCTTCTACATTCTGATCGCGATAGCATTACTTTACGTCATTTTACTTGTCGCCTCTAAATGGGACCAGAACTTCCTGCATGTGATCTGGATCACCTCTAAAAATATCAAACGCAGCAAAAATGCCCGGCTTTGGGGTGGTGTGTCTTATGAACCATAAATTCAAACTTGCTTCACGCGGCTTTCGTGATCTTTATTTCTCATCGGCAGGTAAGAGGATTTTTCCCCGCGCCATGGCGCACGAAGAGCAATTCGAAGACTACCTGCCCTATGCGTTCTTGCTGGCAGATGATGTCACTTTACAGACAAAAGAGCGGAAGTTCATTCAATGCATTAGGCTCGATGGAATTAATTCTTCGAGCTCCAGCAATGCGACCATCGATGGCCTTAAAAAGCTGTTTGCTTCTGTCGTTGCCAATTCGGATGAACAGTTCAGCTATTATGTGCATAGCATCTCGAAAAACATCAAATATGCGCCGACAGAGATTCGTGGTAATCAGTTTGCCAGAGAACTGGATGACAAATGGCTTTCGCACTTAATGCGAAAAGGCCACAAAGACACATCCATTACGATTTCCGTCATTTCTTCATCCTCTCTGTTGATGAAGTTTGGCGGACTGGCTGAGAGTATCCGTTCCTTGCGCGGAGATCAGGCACTACCGAACCGCTATGATGCCCATCATGCCGACAGTCGCGAGCGTATTACACGCCTTGGTGAATTAACTGCGCTGATCTGTTCAGCTTTTGCTGCGCAAAATGCGCGGGTACTAAACGGCAAAAGCGGCGAATTAATTGGCTATCTGGAAAGCATCGGTTGTGGGATTGAAACCAGAGCCTATCCTCTGGAAGAATGCGCTATTCTGTCACGATCTATCGCCAATTATCGACCAACGCAGAACGGCACAATCATCCTGATTTCTGGTGGCTCGGTTTCAAACCGCATCGGCCGCATATTCACAATCAAGGATTACCCGCGGAGCTCTTATGCTGGTATTTTTGACGACTTGAAGTTGCCGCTCGATTTTGTCCTGACAAACTCCTTTGTACCGGTCGCTGATGAGAGTGCAAAGGAGCTTTTTCGGCGGACATTGGCGCAGCGCGTAAGCGTCAATGACGCGGCGGTCACCGATCAGCATCAGATGGCGCAAGGCCGAGATCGGATAGCGAGTGGCCTTGAACGTCTTGGATCGCATCATATGACAATCGCTATCTATGCTGAAACAGGTGATGAAATCGAGAAGGCCTCCGCCGAGATCCGCGCAGCTGCACAGGAAGCCGGGGCAAAAGTTGTTACGGAAGCATTTGCCGGTATGGGACATTACTTTGCTCAGTGGCCGGGCAATGAACATTTTCGTGCTCGCACCCGGCTTGTAACCAACCAGGTCTTTGCCGGTATGGCAGCGTTTCATCGAACTCCGACAGGCCTTGATGGTCATAATCTGCCATGGCGCGCACCGATTACTGCTTTTCCCACACCCGGCAATGGCATCTATAAATTCAGTTTCCACCCCAAAAGCAGTCCTGATGCGGAACCACCGGCGGCCCATACCGCAATGTTTGGCGATATGGGTTCGGGAAAAACGGTTCTGATCAACTTTCTGACTGCGCAGTCGCGTCGGCTTGGAGTACAGACCTTCCTGTTTGATTATCGTCAGGGCATGGAAACCGCCATCAAGGCCCTGTCGGGCAGCTATACAAAAATTTCGCCCGAGCTGCCTACCGGTCTCAACCCGCTCTATGGGCAGACGGACCCCGAGGGTCAGGCATGGTTAACTGACTGGCTGATCGCGCTTTTTGATAGAGATGACAAGAGATTCACCGCCTTGCAGCGGCAGGCGATTTCCGATGCTGTAAGCGGCAATGCCAAAGCCCCCGATCATTTGCGCAATTTCAGAAACTTTCCGGACTTGTTTGCGCATATTGATGATGACGGAGAATTACAACAGCGCATTCGCGAATGGTGTACCGATGGCCGTTATGGTTGGGTGTTTGGTGAAAACAGCGTCGAAGAATTCAGCCTGAACAATCCGGTCATGGGCTTTGACATGACCACTGTGCTTGATAGCGGCCATGAGAAAGAAAAGACCGCTATTCTTGGTTATTTGTTCCGGCTGATTGAGCGCAAATTGCAGGATAAACAGCCGACTTTGATCGTCATTGATGAGGCGTGGAGTGCGCTCAATACCGATTACTTTGCAAGAAAGCTGCAAAACTGGCTAGTAACCGCTCGCAAGCTCAATGCCGTAGTGATGCTGGTTACACAGTTTCCCTCACAAATATCCGAATCCCGCCTTGGACCATCAATGTTTCAGGCAATCCGCACGCATATTGTCCTTCCGAACCGCAATGCCGATGCCAGCAATTACGACGCCATCCGGCTCAATGAACGCGAGTTGCAAACCGTACTGAACAGCCCTGCAGGCACCCGTATGGCATTGATCCGCAATGACACTGAATCCATCGCCGTCAATACTGATCTGACCTGTTTGGGCGAGCATTTGAGTATCCTTGGAGGTGGACCATCCGGACAAAAAGCGTTTCAAGAATACATTTCCCGAGGCTCCCATGATTAAACTTGTAGCCAGCCTTTTACTCATATGTGTGCTTGGAGGTTGCACCAGTGTAGCGCCCGCAAAATCCAAATGCTTTTCGTTTGGACGTGTGAACTGCAAGTTCACGCCGATCAACCAGTTGTGGGCATTAACCGATGAAACTATCAAGCTGTAGCCTGGCAACTCTGTGGACACTGTTACTGGCATTAAACGCGCCAGCCTATGCATTTTTCGGTAAGGAGGTGTTTGATAGCGAAAGATTTATTGAAGAAACAGCTAAGCTCGATCAATCACTGAAAGACCTTAAAACCCAATATCATAGGTTTGATCAATACACGAATATTTTGAAGTCCGACGATCAGATAATTTCAGAGCTGGATAAGTTAATTGATGCAAGCGCTTTGCCAAAAGACGCGACGCGCGTTTCTATTGAGAACTTGGAACGAGGCGCAAACGAAACAAAAGGTGTCGAAAGTAATCTCTATAATCCGCAGGACACAAATCCAGCGGCCTCCAAAGCTTTTGGGGATGCTTCCCTCACTGTAGAACAAGTAATTATTCAGGGAGCCAGAGAGACTTATAGCCTGTCTGGCGTTTCAATAGCCGGTTTATCACAACCACAGTGGCGAGCTCTGCTACAGGCGTTGATTTGGCAAGAGTCGCGGTTTAATCCATTTATTGGATCGAAAGCTGGGGCGTTTGGACTGACACAGCTGATTAGAGGTACGGCGCAGGAAATGGGCGTCGATCCTCAATACAAAACCGAACCACTGGCACAGGTGCGTGGTGGTGCGAAGTATCTAGCGAAGATGCTCGCGATGTTTAAGGGCAATATTGTTCACGCCCTAGCTGGCTACAATGCGGGTCCTGGTTCCGTCCTAAAATATGGTGGGGTGCCACCATTTGCAGAAACTCAGAATTACGTTGTTGTCATCCCGAAAAAGTACAATGAGTATCTCGCGAAAATCGGTGGCCTTGATGCAGAAGGCACGATTGAACCCGCACTTGCAGCAGGTGCCAACTATGCAATGGCGAGCGATGCACTCCGCTCTTATGGCGCCAACAGCGCTCAGAGCGTCTCCCTGATTGCAAGACGTCTTAAAGACATCATTGAGCAAATGAAAGCTAATGAGAATCCGGCGCAAGCCTGGGTGTTGAATTCCTATGCGCGTGCTGAAATGGCGCGAATTATGGCGCTGCGGACCAGAATGGCAGCCATCCAGACGCGTCAGATCAGTGCGCTGGCGTTGCAAGAGGCTGCGGATCGCGCAGAAGAGCGCGAATTCTTTAATTTTGAGGGACGAGTGCAATGAAAGCAAAAGCTACTGTTCTAACAACAGGCCTAATTTTATGGTTTAGCGCCACATCTGCACACGCATTCTATTTGGTTCACGATTCCGCAAATATTGCAAAAGCAATTGCACAGCTCGGCGTTCTCAAAGAGAACGTTCTCGTTCAGAATGAACTACTGAAGAATGCTTACGAGCAATACAAAATGCTGACGAAGCAATTTGACCAGCTCAAGAGCATTTATGATCAGTTTAGCGGACCGCGTAACGTTCTTGGTATGTTGCTACCAGGTGAATTGAATGGTCTTTTGGATGGAAATTTCAGCAGCACGAGCGGCGTATTGTCGACACTGATGTCGGGATCAGCGGGCCAATGGACAGGCTTTGCCTCGGGTAAATCGGCTCCGATGACGGAGACCGTTAAAAGAAGTTTGGAAGCCGCAGGCCTTTCCTCTGAAACATTGTCACGATGGACCGCGTCTGGCGAACCCATCCAGCAACGCACGGCCCAACAAGCGGCGGGCGGAGCCATGCTAGCGGCAACTGCAGAGCAATCCTATAAGGAAGCAGGTCAGTCTTTAGATCGTGTTCAGCAGATACTGAAAGAAACGCAGAACAGTCCCGACATTAAGACCTCAATCGATAACAACACCCGCATGCTCGCCGAGCTTTCCATCCAACTCGCCAAATCCCTTGAGATCACTTCAACCGAGGCCGTTTACAACGGTCTGGCCGGGGTTAATGCAGCTGCAGAACGCGCCGAGGAACGCAAATTCTTCACATTCGGCAATGCGCAATAATCACGGCATCAGGATACTATTAATGCGAAAAATTGGTGCAATTCTTGAATACGAATTAATCTTTGGTGCGGTGGATCGAGAGCGCCGCTGGCGTAAAATTGCCTATTTCGCATCTGGCTTTGGCGTAACCGGCTGTTTGTTGGCCGGTATTGTTGCCGTTGCGGTTGATAAGCCGGCACCGGCTCTTGTGCCGTTTGATGTTCGAAACGGTGTGACACTTCCAAATGTTAACGTCGGTTCGATCTCGATCACCCAGAAAGATGCGATCATTGAATCGATGATCTATTCCTATGTAAGTGATCGTGAGACCTACAATATCTTTGACAATGATCTTCGAATTGAAACCGTCAAAACCCGGTCAACCGGTCTTGCGCTCAAATCACTGATCGGCCTTTGGGACGGGTCAAGCCCAGACTATCTTGCCAGACAATATAGCGATAAAGCCCGCATTGATGTCGCGATTTCAAGCATTGCGCTTTTATCTGACAATCGGGCTCAGGTCCGGCTCAGAAAGCGCCTCACCTCAACAGACGGCATGAAAGACAATGCCTTTCTAGTTACACTCGAATACGAGCTCACACCATCCAAACAAGCCAGTTTAGAGGCGGTCTGGAAAAATCCGTTCGGCTTTGTCGTCAAGAATTACAGGGTTGTCACGCAACAATATGAGCAGAGCTGAAGCAATGATGAAACGATTGATTATCGCCAGTGTCATTGGCGCGCTTCCGGCATTTGCCATGGCTGAAACGGTGCCGAAGTCAAACCGCATGGATAGCCGTGTCCGCGAAGCCACTTACATCGATGGACAAGTATTTCGCGTGTACACTTCCCTCTTAAGATCAACCGCAATCGAGCTACCTGCCGGTGAGGTCTACAACTATCTTGTTGCTGGCGACACCGAGGCCATTCAGTACGCGGGCGCACCAGGAGGACGTGTAATTGCTATTAAGCCAATTCTACGCGGTTTGAACACTAATATTACGCTCTATAGCAACAAGCGGGCTTATTACCTGAACGTCGTAGAGAAGCCGAACAGCGCATATTTCGCAGTTCGTTTTAACGGCGGTTACACGCTCAAAGAACAAGTAGTGCCGGAAAGTAACCGGGGCCACCCGACCGGGCCCTACATGAACTACGGCGCCAACGTTAAAAATGCGATTACACCCACGAATGTCTGGGATGACGGCATTTACACCTATTTTGAGTTTTATCCCAGCTCTTCCCTGCCTGCGATTTTCAAGACTTTGACTGGCGAAGAAAGCACGGTCAACAGCACCGTGCTGGAGAACAGGGTAATGCGCGTTTCTGGTCTCTCCAATTACTGGGTTCTGCGCTCCGGCACATTGGAAACGGTTGTTAAACGGATGCAGCCCGGACAAGCGGTGAAAACTGCGCTCGGAGGCTCCCATGATCGATAAATCTCCAGAAGAAAAAGCCGCAGATCTGGCGAATGCGGTTAAATCATCTAAAGCCATGCTAAATCCGGGCATCAGCATCGGCCAGAAAGCAGGCATTTTGCTTTTTGTCGGAACCGTGTGTTTTGGCGTATTGGGCTACATCTGGTGGCCGACACGTGAAGTATCGGATTTGAAATCCAGCGAGAGCACTTCGTTTATCAATGGTGAAGGCGACGCCTTTGGCAACATACAGCAGCCGGTTCCTGTCAGGGCACCGGATCCCAATCCGGAACTGCTGGAGAAGATCAAATCGCTCGAAGGGATGATCGCGGATCTGAAAAACCGTCCTGTTCAAGCTGTCGGGGATGATACGGAAGTCAATAAGCTCACTCTAGCGCTTAATGACCTCAAAAGCCGTATGGAAAAGGCATCAGACGAATACAAGCGAGCGATCCGTGACCGTGATCTCGATATAAAGCGTCTGAATAACGAGCTGGACGCGAAGCGACTTACTAGTGGCGAAGGCGCTAAAAGTCCGGACGCGGGAAAGCTGGATGCAGAAGCATTGCTAAGGAAACGCGTAACCTCACCACTCAGCCCACTCAATGGCAGCAACAGCAATAGTGTACAGGCAAGTACTAACAAGAACTCACTTGAACAAAGAACGCTTAGTCAAAACGTGCTCTTTGCCAGAGATCAGGCGAAACCGATCCCGGTTGAACAGGCAAAAATCATTGCCAATCCGTCAAACACGGTTCTGCAGGGCACTGTCTTACAGGCATCGCTGGAGACAGCAATCAATACGGATCTGCCCGGCTCAATTCGGGCAGTTGTTGCTGAAGATGTCCATTCTATCGATGGCAGTCGCGTCCTCATCCCTCGCGGCTCTAAGGTACTTGGAAAATACTCGGACACGATCAGTCTGGGTCAGAAGCGCGTAATGGTGATCTGGGAGCGCATTCTGCTGCCAGATAACCAGACAGTGACCATTAATTCCTACGGCGCTGACGCCGTTGGCCAGGCTGGTGTCAAAGGTCATGTCGACAGCCATTTCTTTCAACGTTTCGGATCGGCCACACTTATCAGTGTGATGGGCGTTGCACCGACTCTCGCGACGGCCGCAATGAACGGGCACCACAACTCCAATGGCACCAGCTCCGTCACCACGATTAATACACTCGCCGATCCTGTGTCGCAAAATCTGCAATCCTCGCTTAACGGGGTTATAGGCGATTATCTCAGGCGCCCGCCAACGATCGGCGTGTATCAGGGCGCTAACATCACCATCTTCGTTGACCGTGATCTGGAGATATTCTGATGGAATATCTTCAATATGCACTCGAGCCGCTTGGACCTTGGCTCATCGACGCCGAAATGATTGAAGTTTCTGTCAATCCGGACGGCAAGGTCTGGCTGATAAAGCGCGGTGACGTCACCATGAGCTTTGCAGGTCTGACGCTGGATCAAGGTGTTGCTGAACGTCTGACAAATCTGATTGCTGGCAATACCCATACCAAAACCGGGCAGAACAACCTCCTTGTTTCAGCAACTATTCAGTACCGTGACCGTCCTATCCGGGCGCAATCCGTGCTACCGCCAGCAGCGTTTGGCGGAGCTGCCCTATCATTTCGAATGTTCTCAACTATTCCTATCAACCAGATCGAGCTTGCGTATCTTTATTCAAAATCATGCCCTGCATCGCAGAGGCGAGCGGAAAAACTGGCCACACTGCGGCAGCTTATAGAAGGCGCAGATCTTATTGATACGTTGCGGTTCTGCGTCGAAAAGCGTCTTAATATTCTTGTCTCAGGCGGCACAGAAACCGGGAAGACAGTTGTGCTACGCAAGCTTGTGTCCTTCATTCCCTATGATAGCCGTTTGATAACGATAGAAGATGCACCAGAATTGTTTCCGGGGCATCCCAATCATGTCTCTCTGGTGGCAGATCGATCAGGAGATGTCCGCTCTGCGGACAAGCTTCTGGAAGCTTCGCTACGTATGCGCCCTGACCGCCTGATTGTCGGGGAGGTCAGAGGCAGGGAAGCAATGACATTTCTTGAAGCCATCAACACCGGCCAAGAAGGCGGATTTGCAACGATCCATTGCGAAACTCCAGAGCTCGCGCGTGACCGGCTTGCAATAGCAGCAAGTCGGTCCGGCATACCTATGACCTACGACAACTTTCTCACCTATATCGACCGCACCATCGACGTCATCATCCAAACCGGCCGCAACGGTGCAATGCGCGGGATCAGCGAAATCTATCTACCAGGACAGGAGGCAGCAGCATGAAAAAGACACTATTGATCGTCACTGCAATTCTATGTGCTACGCCAGCATTTGCCGCCGATGATACAGCCGCACGCGAAAAAGATCGGAAGTTTTTCACGTTTGGTGATCACGCGCCTGACGACACCATTAGTCCAACGGAGCACCGTGATTGCAAGTCACCAAGCAAGCCAACGTTCATTACTGACCTCCCTTTTTCAGAGCAAAGACTGCCGCAGGCTGTCTATCTCGCGGAAGTTGCCAAATCAATTCTCAGCACAAAAACTTGTTCGTGCGAAATGCTATACCCAACTTATGACCACGCGATCGAAGTCTATAAACGGTACTTTCTACCAATGGGTTTACCAGCAAATCCAGGTTCAAAAGAGCAAGCCTACATTGGTCGATACATAGACGAAGCGAGCAAAAGTTATGACGCCGCCGCAAACATGTGTATCGCGTTAGGGGTATACTGATGTCAGATGGTCTTGTGGCATCTTATGTCGCCAGCGCTACCACCATGCTTGGAAAAGCCAATGAAGCTGGATTTTCAAGCCTATCACATGGCATTAGTGCCATTGCGATAGCTGTCGCCACAATCGCCTTCGTTACGGCAATATTCAATCAATTCATGCAAATTGGCTATATGTCCCCAAGCAAGATGCTGGCACTGATGATGAAACTTATCCTGATTTCCTATATTGGATTGAAATGGGGCAATTTTAGCCTAGTCGCCAGCGCAGTCGAAAATGGAATGAACTCCATCGCGAGTTCTTTGCTGGAAACGGTATCATCCGGTGGAAGAAGCAGCCCATCCCTTGCCGGTTCGATCGATCAAATTCTATCAAGCATGGCTACCGCTTCAAATAAAGCACTTATGCATACGGGATGGATTACCGGCTCAATCCTGACCATACTTGTAGTCACTTGCTTGGCAACCCTTGGCGCGGTATCCGCTCTCATCATTATCTATTCTAAAATCATGATCTCAGTGTTCATCATGATTGCTCCGCCGTTCATTTGCTGCCTGATTTTTGAACGAACATCCGATTATTTTTATAGATGGCTACAAGGAGCAATCACTTATGCACTATATCCGGTCATAACTTCGGCGGTCATGGCGTTGATCGCAGGTATTACAAACTCTTACATTGAATCAATGAAAGCAAGTTCGTTAAATACAATTACGGAATTTATACCCTTCATCACTGTCGTCGGAATCGCCGTACTTATTATCATATTCATCCCAACGATTGTTTCCGGCCTCACCGGAATGATACAACACGTAAGCCCGCTGCACTTGGGAATGCCAATAATGCAGGCTCTTACGTCTAAGAAAAAAGACAATAATGACGACAACTCACCCCGCTTTGGAGATAGGACACTTGCTTCATCACCATCGCCACAGCGCGATCCTGCAGCAAAAAGTCCATCTGGTCCATTTCCTGGAGAACCGTCCCGCGCCCTGGCGCGAGACGAGCGAATACTCGGCAAGAGTTATTAGGCCCATACAATGCGCGGTTGTTTTAAGTTGCGGTGGTCTGTGCACTACTCAATTCAGTGACGGTAAGCCTTCAGAAAGAGATAATTAATTGCCATTACCGCTAATAAAATTGCTAACATAGTAAGCAGAACACCGTCCCACATATCCTACCATTTTTTAATTGGCCCGCCAAGAACTGGTGGAAACGGAAAAGCATTCGTCGCCCAAACCTGTAGCGCTGGTCAACAGATAAACCAGATGAGGACGACCGAAACAGGCCAGAATTCTCCGACCTATTAAGCAATAAGCTATTTTCACCTCTACTATAATTGATAGTATTACAAAGATTCCTTAGATTTTATTAATCATAATTCATCACCTATTGTTTTGACGAATATTTTTACAATTTAGCCAAATTCATCAAATCAGAAAGGTTACATGAAATAATTTCAAAATCGTCGAAACTAACATCTTTTCTGATGCTCCTGTTCCAAGTTAGTCCTACCTCTGCTTTCCTCCTTTGTTGCACTATCCGGCTTTTTGCCGCTTCTTTCACTCTTCCAGCACAATTATTTCTGCCCGATTTCATTTTGCTCTGCAGCTGTCGCTGTTTTAGTTGATCTTCAAGGCGAGCATGAGGTTGCTCCTTGTTCTGTTCTGCCTTCTTCAAATCCTTTTTTGCCTTTTTGAGGCTCTCGAGGTCATTCGCAAACGTATAATCCGCCTCCGTAACAACATGGGTGGGCATCGGTAGCGGTCCTTTCAGATCTTGGGACTGAAACAGCGGCTTCAACTTACGATCCGCAAAATATTGCAGTCGCTTGGCCCTGATCGGCATATGCCCGTTGATGACAATGATGATTTCATCAGATGGCAAACGCCTCGCATCGTCCCTCGTCAATAATGGATATTCTTCTGAGCGCTCGGTGATATGGGCACCAAACACACCCTCTTTGATCGATCGGGATTTGGTTGAAACTTTCTTCGTCGTAGTTCCAACGGAATCCGATAGTTCTCCGATGGTGTCCTCTTCGCTAGGTGTCAGATAAAGTTTAATGCCGCTGTTGGCCTGAATTGCCTTTCGATCATCAATGCCATAAACACGATCAATGTCGGGAATGGATTGCGTGACAATCGCAACATTGCCGCCATACGCGCGCAACAGCGATAGGCTATCAACAATGATCGGCATTTTTCCGATGCGCTGGAATTCATCTAGCAGGATCATTACCGGAAATGGTTCATCTTCACCCGGCTCACTGGCCTGCAAGGATGCTATGACTTCTGAAAAGAACATACGCACTAGTGGGGATATTGTTCTCAAATCATCATAAGGCACGGTAAAATAGACTGTTTGCGGTTTGACCCGAAACGTTCGGAAGTCAAAATCGCTTTCTGCCGTAACCGCACAGGTATGCGGATTAGCCCAGGGAGAAAATCCGCTGGAACTCAATATAGAGAGGTAAGCGCTCAAAGTGTCTTTGGCGGTGTTGCCGAGTTTCTGGAACAGGAGCTTTGCGCTTTGATCCTGCACTTGTCTTGCGTAGCGTTTAAACTTGTGCTTGTTATCGAGCTCGCCGCCATAAGCGAGTTTATATATATGACCGAGGGTGAAGCTGCCCTGTTCGAAGGCCAGAATGGCACAGGCAATAAAGACGTCTTTGCTATTGGGTAGGAAGCTGGCTGCTTGAGAGCTTTCGGCTTGCAGAAACAGGGTCGCCAATTTGTCGATCTCTGCCATGCGCTGAGCGGGATTTCGCAACTTAGAAATACGATGTAACGGATTAAACCGGTGACTTGGCATGTCAAAGTCGCGCGGGCCGAAGCGGTAGACCGAGTGTCCCATTTTGTCGCGAAAGCGCGCTGTCTTTTCAAAGCACTCTCCTTTGACATCCAACACCACAGCGCTCCCCAGATAGGTCAAAAGGTTTGGGATGACGAAGCCGACTGTCTTACCCGCACCTGTGGGTGCCACCAAGAGGCAATGCGGAAACTGGCCCGAGACAATATGCTTTCCCCTACCTTCAGCCTTACCGGTCTTCCCCAACAAGAATCCGGTTGCCGGATTAGAAAAAAACCGATTGGTTTTCATGTCGGCGATGGTCTGCCAATGAGTTGTGCCGAACGCGGTCAGATTGGGTTCAAGCATCCGCGCACTGAGTAGTAATCCGCCAATCCCAGGCATCAGAACAAGCAAAGATGACAACAGCCATTCTGGATAGTGGGCTTTATAAAGTGCAATATAGTTGGTCAGTATGAAAAACGGGCCGACATACCAGTCCCTGTGCCATACACTCAGCAACATCAGCGCGAGGATGTAGCCAAACAGCGCTCCTGTTATGAAGAGGAAGGACGCGGTCAGGATCTGCCGTTTGTTGTCCTGTGGGCTATTCATCGTCGAAACTCCCCGGACTTAAAGCCCATAGCATTCTCGTTCGTTCAGCTCCTCTTCCATGGCTTTATCGCCAAGCTCACGATCGTGTTCCAGAATTGCGATCTGCTCATTAAGGACAAGAAGCTCTCGCTCCCGCACGATGGCCTGTATAGAGGCGTCCATGACGTAGCCGTGCTGGCTCATTGCATCACAATAGGCTTGCGCGATTGACAGCGCCTCGCGCCCTTCAATCTCAAAACCCGCCTTACGAAATACATCGGGATTGGCATTCTGAAGATCTCTCATGCCATCTCCACCCAAAACCTCCTCAAGGTTATCAATCAGAGTACGGCTCTCCTCCAATGTCAGCCGGTCTTGTCTTGCCAGATCGCGGATTTGATCCAGAATTTTAGCCTCCTCTATTCCATCCAGCAGAGTTTCAGCCTCGTTCAGATCCTCAATGATGGCACTATGCAGTTCTGCCGTTTCGCGCAGAGCCGCTTCGCGCCCCTCTTCTGAATGAACATCCACGTTCAGATGCTGTGCAACAGCTGCGACATCCCGCTCGATCCAGTGCGATTCTAACGCATAACAACACGTTGCTACATGGGTACGCGCAATAAACTCGTCACTGGATATTCCGTATTGCTCAAGGCACTGCAAACTGCGGGTCGGTATTTTTCGAGACAGCTTACGACGATGCTCATCCGCGTAGACAGAGCCTTCCGCCTTCTGGATAAACTCATGCCGCCGCTCTCCTGTGAGCAGACGATCTATGTCATCAACGACTTTAAAATACCGTTCTTCGACCACAGGGCGTTCGTCATGGGGAAGCTTGGGCAAGTGTTCCCACACGGCCTTAAGCTGGTCATGCGCTTCTTCAATGGAAGCACATAGCGCATCGCGGTCCCGGGCAATAGCCGCTTCACTTAAATTTACATCTTCACTCATAAAATCCTCCTGAACATGTCTCAAATCATCAATTGTCTGTCCATTGTGTAGCGCCTCACTCGCCGCCTGAAACGCCAGGCTCAACGCGATCTGTGCTCCCTTGCAAAACTCTGCAAACCGGCGATAACGGCTAGCCTCCTGCAATACGAGGCTACGCCGTCTATCAGCGATAGTTTCTTCCTTTTCTGTCGATGTTTCAGTTTCAGGGCGACAAAATGTTCCGTATTCCTCACCGGCAAAATCAATGCGCCAGTCATTGCGGTGGGTGGTGATGATCTTGCCGTCCTGCGCCAGAACTTCGACCGGCTTTTTGCCTTCATGACGAATACGGATCTTATCACCGGGCGTGGCTCCGCTATCTTCCAGCACTGCTGCCAGACCCACTCCCCAAATGGTGCGCGCGCCGAAGCGGGTTTGTAGCGTCACATAAAAACTGTCAGATCCGCTCTCCTGATACCTATAGGCGGCGGAACCATAATCGAGAACAGCGCCTTCAAGCCCACGCATTGCCTCTTTTGGATTGCTGTCCAACGCATAATCACCAAGCCCTCGTGACAGACGCGACGAGTTGTTCAGCTCCACGCCATACGAGCGCGCGTGTTTAACAAGTGTGTCTTTGAACAGATCGTATGTGAACTCATGATCGCGCGCGAGATAGAACCATTCACCTTCCCCATTGCGACGATTGACGATGATATGACCATGCGGATTGTTGGTATCGGTGTGAATGGCCGCGATATAGTCAAACCGGTTACGCCCCTGCGATAATAGCTCGTCGCAGGTATCATAGATTATGCCCTCTACAGCACTCTGGGACGTTCCGTGCGGAAAGCTTGCTACCAGGTGCATCGTGTGTTTGCCGTCGTGTGCCGTTTTCTTCCAGCTATCGGCCCAACGCGACGCCAGACCCTGAGTGTCTTTGCGCGCAATATGATCCTCACCATCAAACTCCCCGCTCGGATCAATCACCCGTTGAGCTTTCCCGAGCACATAATTGAGTTGTGCCGACAACCCTATATAGCCGCTGCAATAGCCGCTCCTAACCGTACGAAACATCACCTGTGGCAGGCGTTGCACATTGCGGGCATAGCGCGACATGTCGCTGGCAGCCTTAAAACCGACGCGTGAAAAACACGGGGCATGGCTCAAACCGCCGACATTCTTGAAATACTCATAACGATTGGTCACAAACACGCTGGCAGAACACATCATTTGCCCTCTTCTTCCGTGCCAATCAGCTGCGCCACAGTTGTTAAGCGACGTTGCCCGGCACGGACAAGCAAGGCGTCAACCTTGTCAGCTGCTACGAGAAAAGTGCGTTGCATGGCTCGGATTTCGGCCAGATATTGTGGCTGTGGGGCTGTTCTACCTTGCAAAAGCGCCTCGCGATTGATTTGATAAGCCACCTGATTGAGATTGCTACCAATCCTTTTAAGCTCCCTCGATAGCCCCACAGCGGCCTTTGCGATCTCAGTATCCGCATCAAAGAACCCCGCTGCCCGACGCAGCACACTGCGCGAGAGGGCAGAAACAGTCTGCCCACGCAATTCTGCAACCGCTTTCAGCGCCGCATAGTCTTCTGCTGACAGGCGTGAATACACCCGCACCGCGTATGCCGCGCCCGCGCGTGAAGGCTGACCACTCTCCAAAGCCCTATAGACCGTTGAGCGCGCAACACTGTGCTTGCGAGCGGTAGCTGCGATGCTCAAACCCGCCTTATGATCCCGCACAATCGCAATCGTTTCATCGCGGCTAAGCCGGCGAGATGGGTGGTTTGTCGAGTGTAGCGCTGACAAGTTACATTTCCTGCTTCACAGCCCAATCTTAGACCCCATCTTTATCATCCTCCCCCAGACGACACATCGCCAACTAAGAGTGAGCTAAAACTGTAAAGGAGAGGACAAACCATGCTTAGTACCAAAGCTTTTACTAGATGGGCTCCGCCGAACCTACGGCGTTCAATAAAGACGCGGTCCGGCTCCACCCAAGCCCAGCCAACGGCTGGGCACAGCACCGAACTTCTGACGTCAGAATCCTTTATCCGGGCACATGGCAGGTAGTGTGATCTGACAACATGTTAGCTAACGGTCTGATCGCTCAACTGTATGGGTGTACAACTGTTTAGATGTTTAAATGCTCAAATAACCGAACATTTTCACACAATTTACATCGCACTTTTTGTTCCGCGAATTATTTAACACAACATATTGCCGTTTCGGCAAAGCGTTCACCTGTTTACCGTTATCAGAACAACAAACAGGATCTGGATCTACCATTATTGCCGTACGATCCTTTTTTCGATGACCAGACTGCTTATTCAATCTCACTGGGTGCTCAGCCATCAATTTTTATGAGCTCTTCTTCCGTATTGCTTGGAATGGATAATGTTGAAAATCGTACTCGCTGGCCAAAAGGGAGGAGTGGGCAAGTCAACCATCTCCTGGCTCCTTATAAATGCAGCACTTGCAGCTTCCGATGAGACAACCGCTCTCCTCATTGAAACCGATCATCAGGGTTCATCCGCAATGTATCACCGTAGGGTGATGCAAAAATATCCGGACCTTCACACGCGCTTTCAATGCAAAATAGCTCATGATGAAAGCTCACTTTTAGCGGCTTTCGAGCAGGCGGAAGCAGATGCCATCGATTACATCATTATCGATACGGCCGGACAGCACGAGGAATTGACCCGCTTTGCTCTCAGCGTTGCAGATAGGGTGATTATCCCCTTCCGACCCAGTGTCAAAGAATATGAATCGCAGCTGGCAACCGTAACGCTCTACATACAACTGCGCGATGCACTGCAAGCAAAGGGCGTGGCCGCCCCGAAAGCAGCTCTGCTACTCAACGACTGGGCCCAAAACACACGTCTTACCAATCGGCAAAAGACAATTCTCAACACGATCCATGAAGACGAGATGCTGGCGGACTTCTACATTCCAGCTCGAAACGGCTATGACACGCTTGATCAGGGCGTCATCTTTATTCGCGAATTGCAGGAGGAGAATGTGGTCAGTAATCCGTTTGTGCGCAAGGCGTTGCAAACAGATTTGCGTATTGCCGGCAGCACACTGAGAAGCATCGAGGCCCTGCAATGACTGATCTCAAAAAGCCTGAAACCAGTCTCAAAGACAAATTTGAAGTGGCTCGCGCTGTAGCACTTCCTCCCCCCTCCCCGATGACTGACCCAAAACGCGCTTTCAATGTTTCGGCTGCAAGCTTGTCAAAACATGCTGCTAAAATCGCATTCATCAGCATGCCATTCACCTTCGCTTTTAAGATCACAGACTACGAGCTTGCATTGCAGATCACGGCGAAAGTCGGTTGCAGCTTAGAAGATATGCTGCTGCTCATTGCCAGACGTTTCGACGACCAGGCGCTCGATCTCACTGTCACGACGTTTCCACCACGAAGTAACCCATCAAAACGTGTGATGTTGAAATTCAGGCAATCCACAATCGATGATATTCGGAACATTAAAGATCCGCTCAATATTCGTTCCGATGGTTATCTATTGCGTGCACCTGTCATTGCAGCATTAGACCATCTTGCAACTCCTGCGTTGAACGAACTGGAAGAACGCTATCGTTCGTAACCTGAAAACACTTTCTTGCGCCGGTCTGGTAACGCTCGTCAGCGTTTGCGTTAGTCGCGCGGACAGGCAGCAAACAATCAACGACAAATGATTGATGATTTATATTCTCGGCCGAAGTCTGACTGGCAAACTGGTGCTTGTCTGTGACCCTGTAAATCTATGGAGGTATCCGAAAGTGGGTAAGGCACAATAGCGCTATTGCATTGATTACAAAGATGCGTGGTTTCGTTGAAAGAATGTTGCACTATTGACTGGCAATGATCACGAGGCATTGACAATAATCGGCGGCCGTTATTTTCGTGACAACGCAGCGCATCCTTCTCATCTGGCAAACCGGCCGGTCGATCCGGGCTGTTTGTCACCGCCGAAGCACATGCATTGCAACACAAAACATTGGGATTTCATTCGGGGCTCGATTTTGTTAGACTGTCTTCGGAGTGGAAGGCAGGCTTTCGCCCACCTCCCTATTTCCTAGGTTATGAATCGAACCCGCAAAACAAGTGACCAGCTCGTGCGGGTTCTTTTCATTTCTAGGGTGATGCTAAGGGGTAAAAACCACATTGCATACACCTCCGAATTGAAAGCAAAGCCGTTGCCTCGGTCGCGGTGGCTCATCCTCCACGATAGCACTGGCTGGTTCAGTGCTGCTGCTCTCGCTTTCAAATACGAAATTTACGACGGCGCCGATTGCGTGCATTGGGGCGCATCGGCCATTTCTGTCAGGCCTTCATTGCCCGCCCGATTGTTTTGCTCCGACCGGCACAAAACCCTCTTTGGTGAGCGCACGCAGGATTTCGATTGTCGGAATTGGCTGAAAGCGGTGTGAGCGGCTTTCATGGGCAGTGAGAGCAAAAACTGACAGTGCAGTTTTAAGCATTTCGTCCTCACGCATCGCGCGGGTCCAATGGGCAGTCTCGGTGCAGATGGTCATGGGTTTGCTTCCGCCTTTTCCTTTGCCTGTCCCCTCTTTAGAGGTCAGCAGCTCTGCGCTGCTGTACCTCTTGCCTCGTGGCGAAATCGCGGGGAACCAGCTGCAGAGAGCGAAGCTGGGCGGAAGCCAATCCGAAGCGCGCTGAGGGCAGATGCCCTAAGCCCTTGAAATTCGACTAAAACAAGGAAAAGAGAAACTCTATACCGGACGACGCTCTGAGTGCATATGAAAGGCCTTAAGACACCGAGGCCTGTGCCGAGATGCACCGATCAGCTCGTTCGCTGGCGCGTCATAATCCTCTGCTTTGCCAGTGTCCTTTGCGCCTCCAATTCCCAGGAGAGGATTAGCTTTGGTTTGGAGTAGTGAAACAGTTCGTTCATAAAGAGTAGGCAAAGAAAAGGGTCATATTCTTTGCGCATGGGTGAGTTTGAGAGGTGGTAAAGCCCCTCTCATCTGGCAAATCGGCCGGTCGATCCGGCCTGCTTGCCACTGCCGGCGCACGTGCGCGGCAGTGGCAAAACATTGGGATTTCATTCGGGGCTCGATTTTGTTAGACTGTTTCCGGAGTGGAAGGCAGGCTTTCGCCCACCTCCCTATTTCCTAGCTAATGAACCGAACCCGTACAATGAGCGTCCAACTCGTACGGGTTCTTTTCATTTCTAGGGTGATGCTAAGGGGTAAAAACCACATTGCATACACCTCCGAATTGAAAGCAAAGCCGTTGCCTCGGTCGCGGTGGCTCATCCTCCACGATAGCACTGGTTGGCTCAGTGCTGCTGCTCTCGCTTTCAAATACGAAATTTACGACGGCGCCGATTGCGTGGATTGGGGCGCATCGGCCATTTCTGTCAGGCCTTCATTGCCCGCGCGATTGTTTTGCTCCGACCGGCACAAAACCCTCTTTGGTGAGCGCACGCAGGATTTCGATTGTCGGAATTGGCTGACAGTGCAGTTTTAAGCATTTCGTCCTCACGCATCGCGCGGGCTTTGTCGAAACTGGCCGTATCAGTGCAGATAGTCATGGGTAGGCTTTCTCCGCTTTTAAGTTCTGTCCCTCTTTAGAGGTCAGCAGCTCTGCGCTGCTGTACCTCTTGCCTCGTGGCGAACAGCGGGTGTGCAAGCGGAGGGGTGGTTTCGCGGGGAACCAGCTGCAGAGAGCAAAGCGAGCGAAGCTGGGCGGAAATCAATCCGAAGCGCGCTGAGGGCAGATGCCCTAAGCCCTTGAAACTCGACTAAAACAAGGAAAAGAGAAACTCTATACCGGACGACGCTCTGAGTGCATATCAAAGGCCTTAAGACACCGAGGCCTGTGCCGGGATGCACCGATCAGCTCGTTCGCTGGCGCGTCATAATCCTCTGCTTTGCCAGTGTCCTTTGGGCCTCCAATTCCCAGGAGAGGATTAGCTTTGGTTTGGAGTAGTGAAACAGTTCGTTCATAAAGAGTAGGCAAAGAAAAGGGTCATACTCTTTGCGCATGGGGTGAGTTTGAGAGGTGGTAAAGCCCCTCTCATCTGGCAAATCGGCCGGTCGATCCGGCCTGTTTGCCACCGCCGGCGCATGTGCGCGGCAATGCAAAACATTGGGATTTCATTCGGGGCTCGATTTTGTTAGACTGTTTCCGGAGTGGAAGGCAGCTTTAACACTGCCTTCCGTTTCCTTACTTAATGAAATTGACCCGGATCGTCAGTAACCAGCTGGTCCGGGTTTTTTTCAAAGTAAGGGTAACACTCAGTGGTATGAACCACATTGTATTAGCCTCCGAATTGAAAGCAAAGCCGTTGCCTCGGTCGCGGTGGCTCATCCTCCACGATAGCACTGGCTGGCTCAGTGCTGCTGCTCTCACTTTCAAATACGAAATTTGCGATGGTGCCGATTGCGTGCATTGGGGCGCATCGGGCATTTCTGACGGGCCTTCGTTGCCTGCGTCCGTCTTGCTTGCTGTTACGCTTTGAGCTCCGCCATCTTCTGCGACAGCGTCCAGAGCGCTTTGTTCAGCCTGATATCCTGATCGATGCCATTAACAGCACGGGACTTAACACGGCGCGGGCGGCCGCATGCGTCACGGCTAATGCCACGCAATCCGCCCTTTAAGCAGTTTTCTTGCACAGTGTTAAAAACCGTCCACAGATCGTCTGCCTTGTCATCATGGCGGCGCGGGATGAGAAGTTGAGCGGGTTTGATGGGTGTACGGGTTACGCCCTCTGCATTGCCAAAACGCAGCATGTGTGCGGCATCGGCAAAGATCGCCTGCTCATCTCGGTTCAAATGAATAGCTGACCAGTCCTGCGGGGCGGCGAGAACCTTTTCGGCTTCATTTAATACGCTATATGTGCCCTCTATCACCTTGCCCGTCACATCGCCTGAATGGCGAACCTTGATCGCTTCAATTGTGCCCACTTGGGCCACAAGTGAATTCATGCAGCGAATGCGAAA